>DASQIW010000245.1:0-7166 GCA_035631375.1 Streptosporangiaceae bacterium | reverse complement strand
CGCAGCGCGATCTCGGCCGCCGACTCGGACGGCAGCGCGAGCACCTCGTCGAGCGCGTTCGTGTGCAGCGAGCTGGCGCCGCCGAGCACCGCGGAGAGCGCCTCGAGCGCGGTGCGCACCACGTTGTTCGCCGGCTGCTGCGCGGTCAGCGAGACGCCCGCCGTCTGCGTGTGGAAACGCAGCCACTGCGCCCGGTCGGTCCTCGCGCCGTAGACATCCCGCAGCCAGCGAGCCCAGATCCGCCGCGCGGCCCGGAACTTGGCGATCTCCTCGAAGAAGTCGATGTGTGCGTCGAAGAAGAAGGACAGGCCCGGCGCGAAGGTCTCGATGTCCAGTCCGCGGGACAGGCCGAGCTCTACATAGCCGAATCCGTCCGCGAGGGTGAACGCCAGCTCCTGGGCGGCGGTCGAGCCCGCCTCCCTGATGTGATAGCCCGACACCGACAGCGGCTTGTATGCCGGGATGTGCTCCGCGCAGTACTCCATCAGGTCGCCGATCAGCCGCAGGTGCGGCTGCGGTGGGAACAGCCATTCCTTCTGCGCGATGTACTCCTTGAAGATGTCGGTCTGCAGCGTGCCGTCGAGAGCGCTGATGTCCGCGCCCTGACGCTGCGCGGCCGCCAGGTACATGCAGAAGACCGGAACGGCCGGGCCGCTGATCGTCATGGACGTCGTGATGTCCGCGAGCGGAATGCCGGCGAAGAGCGTGTCCATGTCGGCGGTGGAGTCGATGGCCACGCCGCAGTGACCGACTTCGCCCGCCGACCTGATGTCGTCGGAATCGCGCCCCATCAGCGTCGGCATGTCGAATGCCACCGACAGCCCGCCGCCGCCCGCGGCCAAGAGCATCTTGTACCGCTCGTTGGTCGCCACCGCATTCCCGAACCCGGAGAACTGCCGGATCGTCCACGCCCGGCCCCGGTAGCCCGCCGCGTACAGCCCGCGGGTGAACGGGTACTCACCCGGCCAGCCGATGCGCTCGAAGCCGGGCACCACAGCGCCGTCGGGCGGGCCGTAGACCGGGTCCACCTCGAGCCCGGAGAGCGTGGTGAAGTCGGCCTCCCGCTTCCTGGCTGCGGCGTAGCGGCGCTGCCACCGGTCCCGTCCGTCGGCGGCGTCCCCGCGTGCGTTCATGCCTGCCTCCGCCCAGCCGGCGCGGCCTGCCGGGTGCAACTTAGTTGGACGTCCTACTATCTCATCACTGTACTCGTAGACGCCCGGCCGCGAAATCTCAAGGAGTCCCAACCATCGAGGCGCTGCGTCGTCATAGCTAGTGCCCCGCCCTGTCGCTTCGACGCCGGCGATGGCCGAAGTCTGCCTGGGTCCGATTGGTGAGGGAGTTATGCCGGATGCGCTGACCGCCGGAGCGGGGTGGCGCATGCGTGCAGCAAACCGGGGGCTGGCGCGCGACCAGGTGCCTGTGCCTGCCGCCGAAGTGGCAGATGCAGGGATATTTCAGCTAACGTGGCCGACGGGCTCGTCGCGTCAGATCGGCGAGACGGGGACAGTCAGTCAGCGGAGCCCGGCGAGCCGGAGGAACACGGTGGCGAGGCTCCGGACGTCGGACCAGCAGGCGGTCGAGGACCTGTTTAACGCCTGCTACCCCAGGCTGGCGGGCTGGGTGCGCCGCCTTGTCGACGACAACGAGACTGCTCACGAGATCGCCTCCGAGGCATTCACCCGGCTGCTGGCCCGGTGGTCGGGCCTGGAGAATCCGCAGAGCTACCTGTACATGATCGCGACGAACCTGATCCGGGATCACTGGCGGAAGACCGGCCGGGAGCGGCAGGCCATCCGCGTGCTGAGCACCGCGGGCACCGCCGAGCCGGCTTATCGCCCGGCGGAGGACGTGGACGTGCGAGCGCTGATCAAGGCGCTGCCCGAGCGGCTGCGCAGCCCGTTCCTGCTGCACTACTACGGCGGTTTCGCGATCAAGGAGGTCGCGGCGATGCTGGGGCGGCCGGAAGGGACCATCAAGGCCGACCTCTATCACGCCAGGGCCAGGCTCAAGGCAGCGCTGGGAGAGGCGAGTGACTAACCCGAGAGACGAGATCGACGACTGGCTGAGGACCGAGGTAACCCCGCTCAGCCCGCCGTCCGGCGCCCTGGACCGGATCAGGCGGCGGGCCAGGCAGCGCAAGACTCGGCAGGTTGTGGTCGCCTCGGCCGGCTGTGCGGTCGTGCTGGCAGCTGCCGTGGCGGTGCCGCGGGTGCTGCCAGGGACCCGGCCGAGCGCGAATCATCAGGTCGCAGGCGGTCAGCGCTCCGTCACGGCGCCTGCCAGCCCGAGCGCCAGCGCTGCTACCCCTGCTCCGCAGGGCAGCGGTAGCCCGCAGATTCAGCTGGACCAGCGCACGCGGCTGTCGACGTCAACGACCGGCACTTTGCCGCCACAGCCCTTCCGGCCGACGTCGGTGACGTTCGTCGGCAATGACAAGGGCGGTGTCGTCGGCGCGGTGATCGGCCAGGCCGGACCGCCATGCGCCACGCAGTACTGCACCTCACTGGCCGGCACCTCGACCTACGGCACGAGCTGGTACGGAGTCAGCGCGCCACTCGCGCCGGGTCCGGACCAACCGACCGGCGTGAGCCAGCTGAGGTTCGCGAACCTGCACGACGGCTGGGCCTACGGGCCTGCGCTGTACGAGACCAGCGGCGGCGGCTGGCCATGGAGCGCGGTCAACACCGGCGGCCAGCAGGTCACCGCGCTCGAGGTGAGCGGCCAGACCGCATTCGCCGTCTTCGCGACCTGTGCCGCCAGCAGCGCCGGGTACGCCGCGGACTGCACCAGCTTCGCCCTCTATAGCAGCGCGGCGGGCAGCACGACCTGGAACCCCGTCGCGGTCCCGGCGGGCTACCAGCACATGTCGAACGGCCAGGCGTCGTCAGCCGCCCTGGTCGTCTCGGCCGGCACGGGCTACCTGCTGACCCCGTCCGGCACCGTGCTGGCCGGCTCGGTGCCCGGCGGCGCCTGGATCGTCGCCGGCTCGGCGCCGTGCAAACCGGGCGCTGCGCATCCCATGACCGGTGTTCCGGAAGACGCCCAGCTCGCGACTTACCATGGCCAGCTGCTGCTGAGCTGTGCAGTTCAGGGCGGCGGGACCACGCTGTACACCTCGTCGGCCGGCGCAACATGGCACCAGGCCAGCACCGTGCCGGGGCCAGGCAAGCCGGCCGCGCTGGCGTCTGCGGCCAGCGGACAGGTCGTGCTTGCTACCACCGCCGGGATCACGTACTCGACCGACGAGGGCGTGACCTGGCACTCCGCTGATATCAGCGGGTCGGTCCCTGCGGGCGGTTTTAGCTACGTGGGCATGACGAGCGCCACGCTGGGAGTCGCGGTACCAGCGGATCCGTATGTTGGCGCGCTCTATGTCACCCACGACGGCGGCCAATCCTGGAGCAAGTCGCCGATCACCGGCTGACACTCGCTACCGGCGAAGTCGCCTAGCTGTCCTTGAAGTCGCCCGCGGTCACCCGCAGCCCCCGGAGCAGGCTGAACATGTCGCGGAGCTCCGGCTCGCTGTAACCACCCATGCCGAATTCGGCCTGCATCAGGTCGTCAGTGGCGGCCCGCATCAGCTCGCGGCCAGCCGGGGTAATCGCAGCGAGCGTGCCCCGGCCGTCGCGGGGGTTGGGTTTCCGCGTGACGAGCCCATGCTGCTCCAGCCGGTCGATCGTGTTGGTCACGCTGGTCGGATGGACCATGAGCCGTTCGCCGATGATCCGCATCGGCAGCTCGCCCTCCCGGCTGAAGCTGAGCAGGACCAGGGCCTCATACCTCGCGAAGGTCAGCCCGTGCGGCCGTAGCAGTGCATCGAGCTGCCCCAGCAGGATCTGCTGCACGCGCATGATCGCGGTGACGGCAGCCATCGGCGCCGAGTCGCCGAACCGCGCCTCCCAGGTCTCTGCGGCCCTGGCGATCGGGTCAAAGGGCAGGTCGAGCGGCTTGGCCACAGCCACACCGTACCGTGAGCGCAACCCCGGCCAGGTGCGCTGCCGCCTGCGCGCGTACGCTCAGTGCCTTCTCACGCCAGGTCGGATGCGCGCCGGCGCGTACGTGGACATGGTGATTTACAGACAGTTACATTGCCTCTGCGGGATCCAGACCCGCAGCTAGCGAACCAGGATCCGGGGGCAGCCGTGCCGTCTGGTCGAGCAGTGATGGCCGCCGACCCGGTGATCGCTGCCGGCATCGGCGTCCGGCTCGGCCGGCGTTTTGCGGTGCGGGCCGGTAGCTTCCGGCTCACCGCCCAGGAGGGCGGCCAGTCCATCCTCGGCATTCTCATCCGCCATCCGGCGCAGGCGACTGCGATCATCGACCTGCTCGCGGGCGTGGCCAGGCCCGCCTACGGCGAGCTGCGCGTCCTCGGCCACGATATGGCCACCGTCCGCGGGCGGGCCGCGGTGCGGCGCCGGGTCGGCGTAGCGCGGCGCTCAGCGAGGTCACTGCCGTGGCTGCGGGTCCGCGGGCTGGTAGCTCACGGGGCCAGGCTCGCCCGCCACGGCTGGGGAGACCGTCCCGTGCTCGCCGCCGCGATCCTGGACCGGCTGTCGCTGACCCCCTGGTCTGACGTCCCGCTCCCGGCCGTGCCTGAGGCCGTGGCCAGACGAGCCCGGCTCGCCGCAGCGGCTGTGCACCAGCCGGAGCTCCTGCTGCTCGACGGCCTGCTGGACGGGCTCAGCCAGCGCGAGACCGCGGCCCTCATCAAGGCCATCCGCGACCTGTCCGAGGACTGCGCGGTCCTGATCGCGGGCTGCGACGGCGAGGCCCTCATGCTCGCGTGCGACGAGGTCTTCGTGCTCACCGACGGGGTGCTGGTCCCGGCTGCACTCTGAGCCACGCCGGCGGCCGCGGCAGGCCATCGAAGCCTCCCCGCTGCCGTAAGCTGCGTGCGTGGACTGGAGCACGTTCGGCTGTGGCCGCACTGGTCACGTGACGTTTGCCCCGGACGAGGCCGAGTTGCGCGCCGAGATGGGCGCCGCCCTGCCCGCCGGCACAGCGTGGCAGTGCCTGCGCTGCGGCGTTTACGTGCCGGGTACGCCTGCTCGCTCTGGCCCCGCCGCGAGCGCACCGGTCGTCCCCCGCGGAAAAGAACTGCGCAGCGTCCTGATCCTGCGCCTGTTCGCCATCGAGCGATTCGTCCGCGCCATCCTGGCCGCCGCGGTCAGCGTGGCCCTCTGGCGATACGTGGCCTCCCGCGCGTCGATCCAGAACGCGCTCAACCGCGACCTGCCCCTGGTCCGGGACCTCTTCCGCGATCTCGGCTTCAACGTCAGCCACTCCAAGCTCTACGTCCTGGTGCAGCATGCGCTGACCCTGAGCCCGCGCACCGTCACGCTGGTGGCGATCGGTGCCGTCGCGTACGCGGCACTTGAGGTGGCCGAGGGCGTCGGCCTGTGGCTGGCCAGGCGGTGGGGCGAGTACCTCGCGATGGTCGCCACCTCGCTGGGCCTGCCGCTCGAGATCTACGACCTGACCAGGAAGGTCTCAGTCATCGCGCTGGTTCTCCTCGCGCTGAACCTGGTTCTCGTCCTATACCTGGTGATCACCAAGCGGCTGTTCGGCGTGCGAGGCGGCAAGGAAGCCTACGACGCGCGGCTGCGGAGCGAGTCGGTCCTGGGCGCGGCGCAGAAGGCCGCCGCTGCGCGCCGGGCAGCGGGGTCTCGCTCGCCCGCGTCCGCCGGCCCACCGACCGTGACCGCCAAACGACCCTAGGCCGCGCCGGACGCCTTTTCTGGCCGCCAGCGGTTCAGCTCGTGTGCTGGCTCGCGGCGATGAGCTCGTCCGCGGCGGCGTAGGGATCGAGGTCGCCCGCGCAGACCTGCTCGGCCAGCTCATCCAGCCGGGATGCACCCGCCAGCCCGTCGGCCCGGCGCTGTAGCTCCCCGACGGCGATGCCGGAGATCTCGCGCCTCGCCCTGGCTTGCCGGCGGCGCTGCAGCTGCCCGGTAGAAGTCAGCCAGCGGCGGTGAGATTCGATCGCCGTCGCGAGGTCATCGATGCCATCCCCCGTGACGGCCGTGGCGCCGACGATCGGCGGCTTCCAGTCCCCCGGCGCGTAACTCGCCATGGCCAGCATGGATCGCAGGTCCCTGGTCACCTCGTGCGCGCCTGGCCGGTCGCTCTTGTTCACGACGAAGATGTCGGCGATCTCCAGGATGCCGGCCTTGGCCGCCTGGATCGAGTCGCCGAGCCCCGGCGCTGCCACCACCAACGCTGTGTCGGCCGTCGACGCGATCTCCACTTCCGCCTGCCCCACGCCGACCGTCTCGACCAGGACGACATCGAAGCCAGCCGCGTCCAGGATGCGGACCGCCTGCGGGGTGGCCGAAGCAAGCCCGCCGAGGTGGCCGCGGCTCGCCATCGACCGGATGAACACGCCGTCGTCGGTAGCGTGCTCCTGCATCCTCACCCGATCGCCCAGCAGCGCGCCACCGCTGAACGGGGAGGAGGGATCGACCGCCAGCACGCCGACCCGGTGACCGGCGGACCGGTAGCTGCGCACCAGGGCGGCCGTGACCGTCGACTTTCCGACGCCCGGTGCGCCGGTGAGACCGACGACGTGCGCGTTCCCGGTCATCGGGGCGACGATCCTGATGACGTCGCGCAGCAGCGGCGAGTCATCCTCGACCAGCGAGACAAGCCGGGCGAGCGGCCGCGGGTCGCCTGCCCGCGCCGCGGAGACCAGCGCTTCCGGGTCAGACCGCGAGGGCCGGGCTGCCGAAGACACGGCTGCTGAGGAAGGGGCCGCCGAGGCCACGGCCACCGAACGGCCGGTCACTGGCCGGTCAGGCCTGGCCGGGGGCGGGCACGCGGAACAGCAGCGCGTCGCCCTGGCCGCCGCCGCCGCACAGCGCTGCGGCGCCGAGCCCGCCGCCCCGGCGGCGCAGCTCGTAGATCAGGTGCAGGGCAATCCGGGCGCCGGATGCTCCGAGCGGGTGACCGATCGCGATGGCCCCGCCATCGACGTTGACGATGCCGGGATCGACGCCAAGGTCCCTGATCGACTGCAAGGCGACGGCGGCGAACGCCTCGTTGATCTCGATCAGGTCGAGGTCAGTGGTCGTCAGCCCGGCCTTAGCCAGAGCACGCTGGATGGCGCGGGACGGCTGAGAGTGCAGCGAGTTGTCCGGTCCCGCCACCGTGCCGTGCGCGCCGACCTC
>DASQIW010000244.1:0-26949 GCA_035631375.1 Streptosporangiaceae bacterium | reverse complement strand
CAGGCCGGGCCGGAACGACGCGCACGACCGCGGTGTCGGCGCCGGCGACCTGCCGCCGGACGGCTTCGGCAGCTCCGGCTGCCGGGCCGAAGTAGCCCAGGCCGTGCAGCATCCGCTCGGGGAAGGCCTCGATGATCTCCTCGCGCGACTTGCCGCTGTGGCTGAGGCGGTCGATCTCGTCCATCTCAGCGGCGAAGCCCATCCGCTCGAAGCCGGCCCGGAAGGCCCGCGGCCGCGCGCCGGCGCCCCAGCCGGCTACGTACGGCAGCAAGGCAGCGGCCAGCGCCCTCCGGGCCGCGGCAACGTCGTCGTCGACGCAGACCCGGGCGGAAGCCGCGAGCGTCACCTCGGCCGGATCGCGGCCGGCCCGTTCGGCTCCGTCGGCGATCCTCGCGCGGGCCGAGGTCACGGCGTCGGGGGTGCACCAGCTCAGGTAGACGCCGTCAGCGAGCTCACCGCCCAGCGTGATCATCTGAGGGCCAGCCGCTCCCACATACAGGGGCGTCCGGATCGGCTCGCCCGCGAGCAGCGCGCCGTCATAGCGCAGGCCGGCCTTCTTGTATGTCACCGATTCGCCCGCCTGAAAGGCACGCATGGTCTCCAGGTAGGCCCGCACCAGCGCGAGCGATGAATCTTCCTCGATACCCCACGCGCGCCGATAGGCAGGCTCATAGACGGTGCCCGCGCCCACGCCCAGGACGAACCGGCCGCCGGTCAGCCGGCTGAGGGCAGCGGCGCTCGAGGCGAGGTCGGCCGGAGTCCGCACGCCGACAGGGATCACCCCGATGGCGGTGCCGACTCCGCCGGGGACGACTGCGCGTGTCTGCGACCAGCGCAGCGCGCATGTCTGGAACGGGTCTGCCACGCTGCCGACCCAGATCCGGGTGTAGCCGAGCCGGGCCGCCTCGGCCGTAATCTCCGCTTCGCTGTCATACGGCAGGGCGAGCGAATCCAGCCCGACGTCGATCTCCATGTGACCCTCTACCTTCCTGGTTAGCGGACTGAGCGCACCGGCAGCACCGCGATGGCCCCCGCGATGCCGCAGCAGCCGCCGATGATGAACAGCACCCGGTACCCGCCGAGGTGACTGATGATCAGCGCCGCAAACAGCGGCGCGAGTACCTGCGGCCCGGCGTTGGCGATGTTGAGCACGCCAAGATCCCTGGCCGCATCCTCACTGCGCGGCAGCACGAGCGTGACGAGAGCGGCGTCGACCGACAAGTAGGTCCCGAAGGCCAGCCCGGCGAACGCGGCGTACGCCTCCACGGCCGTGAACGTCGGCGAGAGCACCGGCAGGACGCAGCCCGCCCCCGCCACCGCTGAGGACAGGAACACGAACGGCTTGCGCCGGTTGAGCCGGTCCGACAGCGGCCCGGCGACGGAGGCGGCAAGCAGGGCGCCGACGGCGGCGATCGCGGCGACCACGGTAACGCCCTGCGCGGGCTTCATGCCGACGGGAACGCGGATGTAGTCAGTCAGGATGTACAGCTCGTAGCCGATGATGAGGAAGTACCCCAGGATGGACGCCGCGCGGCTGGCGAAGACACAGGCGAAATCCCGGTGCGCGAGCGCGGACAGGAACGCTCCGAGCCGGGCGGGCAGGCTGCGGGTGTCCCGGGGCGGAACGGGCAGGTCCGCAGACGATGGCTCGCCGGTCGTCAGCACGAACGACACGGCCGTCACCGCGAGCAGGGCGCCGAGCGCCAGGTACCCCCAGCCCACCTCAGAGGTGAACAGGCTCGCCACTGCCACCCCGCTGACACCGCCGACAACCGATGCCACGCCGGTGACGGCGGACGCCGCGCCGCGCCTGGCCGGGGCGACCCGGTCCGGGATGACAGCCGTCAGTGGTGCCTGGTAGAGGTTCACCACCGACTGCGCGAGGCACCAGGCAGCCAGGATCAGCGGCACGGTCCTGACGTGGCCGAGCCAGGCGAGCACGATCAGCAGCCCCGCCGGCGCCCCGAGCAGCCACGGGGCGCGCCGCCCCAGCCGCGATCTAGTGCGGTCTGACAGTGCTCCGCCGATCGGGTTGAACACCAGCGCGAAGGCAGCGCTCACCCCGGCGATGATGCCGAGCACGGCGACCTTGTGCGACCGGTCGATGTTCTCGACCTGCTGCGCGAGCAGCACCGTCCCGGCCCCGGCGTAAAACGCAGACAGCGCGCCGCTGGCCAGACCGAGACTCACCATGAGGCGGCGGAAACGCATCCGGCGAACTCGCTCAGCTGCGGCCGCGGCGACCTTCATCCCGGCCAGAGTCATCCTCCCGGCGCGCGGGCCCGACCGCGAGCGCGGTCAGCCGACCTGAACTGTCGCGGTGAGCCGGACGTCAGCGCGGCTGCGCGCCGCCTCGATGACGTACCCGCCGGGAATAGTCTGCCAGCCGCCGCCAGCCGCACCACCGCCCCAGATCTGGAACGTCCGCTCGGGGAGGCCGATTGTGACGGTGCACGCCTCGCCCGGCGCCGCATCGACGGCGGCAAAGCCTGCGAGCCAGCGTCGCGGCCGGCCGGCTGTGTCTGCCGCAGCGGGGCCAGCGTAGACCTGGACGACCTCGCGCCCGGCCCGCGCTCCGGTGTTGCGCACGGTGACGCTGACCGCCCGCTCGTCCGCCGTGATGTGCTGATACTCCCAGGTGGTGTATCCGAGACCGTGGCCGAACGGGTAGCGGGGAGTAGTCCCGGCCCGCTCGTACGCGCGGTAGCCGATGAACAGTCCCTCGTCGTAGCGGAGCACCCCATGGGATGGCCTGGTCGCCAGCACCGGGCAGTCGTTCTCGCGGGCCGGCCATGTGGTCGGCAGCCGCCCGCCCGGCTCGGCGAGGCCGAGCAGCACATCCGCGAGCGCATGACCCGCCTCCTGTCCCCCGAACCAGGTCAGCAGGACGGCGCTGACGTCCTCTGCCCACGGCAGCTCGACCGGCGAGCCGGCGTTCACCGCCACGACCGTGCGCGGGTTGACCGCGGCCACCCGGCGCACCAGCTCGTCCTGGCGACCGGGCAGCGCCAGACTTGCCCGGTCGAAGCCCTCCGACTCGACCTCCTCGGTGGTGCCGACCACCACCACCGCGACGTCGGCCGCCGCAGCCGCACCTTCCGCGTCGGCGAGCAATTCCTCGGGGCCCGCGAGCGGGGCCCCGTACCCGAGCGAGAGCGACACCACCGCAAAGCCGGGCGCGAGCGTGACCCGGTGCGTCAGGGATACGTCCGTCACCGACCCCGCTGCAAGGTCGACCGCGATCCGGTGCTCGGGCGGGGAGAGGAACGCGGTCGCCTCGTCCTCTGCCGCTGGCCGGAGGCGGCCGTCAAATGCCTGCTGGCCCGCCACGGTGAGAATGAAGTCTCCGATGCCACGGATGCCCAGCTGATGGGCGCCATCGACGTCGGCCGTCAGCTGACCGGAGATCTCGACGGTCTCGAGTGCGTCGGCAGCGACACCGTCCGGCAGCTCCAGCCAGCGGCCCGCGCCGGTAGCGAGCGCTGTCGCGTAGAGGTCACCGCCATCGCGGTCGCGGAATGTGGCGCGCAGGCCGCTCCAGTGCGGCGCTGCGGCCGGCGTGAGCTTGTCGCCGCGCACGTCGGCGCCCATGGCGTAGGTGACCTTGACTGACTCCGGCAGCGCGGCGGCAAGGCCCTCCAGGGGCGAGACCACGCGCTCCGGGAACACCGTGGCGCTTCCGCCGCCGAGTACCCGCGCTTCCTTCGCCAGCGCGCCGATGACCGCGACGCTGGATACGGCGCCCGCGTCGAGCGGCAGCAGACCCGTCGGATTGGCGGCCAGCACGATCGAACGCGCCGCGATCTGCCTGGCCAGCGCGCCCGCGTCGATGAGTGCGGGACGGCTCGCCGGCGGCACCGACTCAGGCGCCCCGGCCAGCGCGCCGACCCGCGCGGCGAGCCGCAGCACCCGGCGCGCGTGCTCGTCAACGATCTCGGCGGGGACCAGCCCGTCCCGGACCGCGGCGACGAGCTTGTCGCCCCACGGGTTCCTTCTCGCGGGCATCGCGATGTCGAGGCCGCCGAGCGCCGCGCGCACCGTGTCCCTGGCCGCCAGCCAGTCGGACACCACGACTCCGTCGAAGCCCCACTCCTCCTTCAGCACGCCGAGCTGCAGCGCAGCGTGCTCGGTCATGGTCACGCCGTGCACGCTGTTGTAGGCGGACATGACGCCCCAGGCGCCACCCTCGCGCACGATAGCCTCGAACGGCGCCAGGTACAGCTCGCGCAGGGTCCGCTCGGCTACCTCGACGCTGACGGTGAAACGCTCCGTCTCGGAGTCGTTGGCGACGAAGTGCTTGACGGTCGTCGCGACGCCCTGGTCCTGCACGCCCGCCACATAGCCCGTCCCGATCCGGGCGGTGAGCAGCGGGTCCTCCGAGTACGCCTCGAAGTGCCGGCCGCCGAGCGGACTGCGGTGCAGATTGACCGTGGGCGCTAGCAGCACGTGGACGCCCTTGCGGCGCGCTTCCTGACCCAGCAGCTGCCCGGCCCGGCGGGCGAGCTCGGCGTCCCAGGTGGCGGCCAGTGCCGTCGGGCTAGGCAGCGCAACAGAAGGATCCGCCGCGCTCCAGGTGGTACCGCGCACGCCGACCGGCCCGTCCGACATCACGATGGACGCAAGCCCGATTTGCGGCAGCGGTGGCAGCGTCCACAGATCCTGCCCGGACAGGATCGCCACCTTCGCCGTGAGATCAAGCCGCTCGAGCGCGGCCGCCACGGCCGCTTCCTGTGCACTGCTGAGTTCTGTCACCGGGCGCTCTGCCTTCCTTGTCTGGGTACAGCGCTATCTTTCCGCGGCAGGGGATCTCTGGGGAGACTTCCCCTTGCCGGCCAGCTTGTCCAGGAGCGACTGTGTACGTCTAGGCCTGGATTTGGGGAGGGCACCGTGGCCAGTCGTATTCGTACATCAGTTGGCGTCAGCGCGGCCGCGCTGGCAATGATCGCTGTCGGCGCCGGGTGCGCCGCGAAAACAGCGTCTGGACCGCCGTCGGCCGGGCCGAGCGCAGCGCCGACGAGCGCGACATCAGCAGCAGTCACCGGATCGACAGCCGGGTGCGCCACCGGAGCCTGGCAGACCGTGCCGCTCGCCGTCACGCATTCCGTTGCCGTGCCACCCGTGCCCGTTCTCACCGCCGTCCGAACCGCGCAGGATCCCCAATGCGGCTATGACCGGCTGGTCCTGGATCTGAGCGGCTCACTGCCGAGTTACTCGATCCGCTCCGCGACCCAGGTGACCGCGGACGCCAGCGGCCGGCCCATCGCGCTGCCTGGTCAGAACTTCCTGCTGATAACGCTCCACGAGGCGCAGGCCCACTCCGACGCTGGCACGCCCACGATCAGCAGCCAGATCCAGCAGCCGGGCTATCCGGCCCTGCGCAGCTGGGTGCTCGCCGGAGATAACGAGGGTGTCGTGACGATAGCCGTCGGCCTGCCCGGGCAGGTGAGCATCCGGACCGGCGAGCTCCCCGGCCACCTGTACATCGACATGAAGGAGTAGCAGCGGAGCTAGCGCCAGGCGAACACCGGCGCGTCGAAGTGAGAAACCCGCTGCTCGGCACCGTGGAGCGCCACCTGGCAGAACTGGTAGATGATCGCCGCGGTAGGTGCGTGCACATACCGGCCGAGCAGCGGTAGCCGGATTACCGGTGCGTCCGACTCGGGGATTGTCACGGTCTCAGGCTCGACGTCAAGATCGGCCAGCGGTACCTGATAGATGCGGCTGACCTCGCCGGGCGGGCCGGCGAGGCTCCCGGGTGACTCGCCGCCCCAGATCACGGTCGGGGTGATCAGGTATCCCGACCTCGTCACGTAGTCGTCCAGCAGGCCGAGCACAGCGTCAGGACCGACTTGCACGCCGGTCTCCTCCGCCAGCTCCCGGAGCGCAGCGGCTTCAGCCGACTCACCAGGGTCCCGCCGGCCCCCGGGCAGGGCCCACTGCCCAGCGTGGTTCCGCAGAGTGCTGGCGCGCCTGGTGATCAGCATCGTGTCGCCCTCAGGCCCGGTCAGGACGCACACCGCCACCGACGCAGGCCGAAGATCAGGCCGGTGCAGGGTGATGCGGCGGAACGCGGCGACGTTCGCCGTCATGGCCGAGCGCCGAATAGCAGCCGATGCCGGACTCATCGCCCATATCGTAACGTCGTTTGACCCAGGCAAAAATGGGAAACATGCGGTGCTGGGCCGCGGGTCGACAAATACAGAACGAATACGTCTCGTAACTGAACACTTGCAAGTCGACGCCGTAGAGCGCGGCGTGTCGTACCATCGGTCCGAACCGTGAGGTGGGCAGCCATGTCACAGGGTAGGGAGCCAGACTGGCAGGATCCCGAGGACGAGATCCGGCCTGATCCTGCTGCCCTCGACAGCCAGCTTGCCGGTTTGGTCGCCTACTGCCGCGCCGTTACCGGCCGGGAGGAAGAGGCCGTCAGCACTGCGCGCGCCGTACTGGACTCGGCGCAGTCCCTGCTGAGTGGTCCGGACCAGTTGCGCGCGTGGCTTTTTGCCCTGGCCCGCATGGAGATACTGGCGGGCAGCCAACCGCAGGCACGTGAGGTCTTTGACCTGGTTCACGTACACGGCATCCGGCTAGAGGATCTGCCCGTCGTGCTCAGCATCTCGCCGGCCGAGGCTGACGAACTGCTGGCCGCCGCGGAGGCGGAGTACCCGCATCTGATCGATGGCCTGCCGGGTGGCGGGTCCCCTGGCGGGGCGTTCAACACCCAGTTCGCCGATCTCGTCGCCTACTGCCGCACGCTGACCGGCCAGGAGGAAGACGCTGTCAGTACCGCGCACTCGGTCCTGGGCTCGGCGCGGTCTCTGCTGGCCGATCCGGACCTCCTGCGGGCCTGGCTGTTTGCCCTCGCTCGCCGGGAGATGCTGGCCGACGCGGCACCGGGTTCACCGGAGATCATTGACCTGATTCACCAGCACGGCATCCGCGCGGAGGATCTGCCCATCGTCCTCGGGATCCCGCCGGCCGAGGCGGATGACCTACTCGCTGCTGCCGAAGAAGAGTACGCGAGCAGAGCCTTCGGTTCCGGGCGCCACGAGGCCGATCCCCGTCACGGCGAAGACTTGCACGACGATAGGAGCTGGGACGATCGCGCTGCCGCCTGGCATGGCGACGAGGGCGGCAATGATGAGTCCTTCTGGGCTGGCGAGCCCGCCTGGGCTGACGAGCCCGCCTGGGCTGGCGAGCCCAGCTGGGCTGGCGAGTCCGGCCGGGAGGAAGATCCCGACTGGGACGAGACCTTCGGCCCGAAGAAGCTTGGCCTGCAGAACATCGCTGGCCCGTTCCGCAGGCCTTCCGAGCAAGCGGGGCGGCATGCCGCGCCGGGTGCTAGCAGTGGCGGCCTGCGGCACGCATTCTCCCGCGGCCCGGTCCGGGTCGCAGCGGCGGCAGGGATCGTGGTGGCCGTGATCGGCGTCAGTGGTTGGTACCTGGCTGCGTCCGACAGCCCGCCGCCGAGCCAGGCGGGGCAGCAGACGAAACATCACCCGGCCGTCGTGCACTCCCCTTCGGCTTCGCCCAGCCCGTCGCCCTCCGCCACGCCGACGCGCAGTCCGTCGCCGAGCCAGCCCTTCACGGCTGTGCCGCCACCGCCAGCACCGGCTCCGACGTCGCCGCGGCCGTCTCCGAAACCATCCCCGAAGCCGAGCCCGTCGCCGAGCCCGAGCCCGTCGTCGAGCCCGAGCCCGTCGCCGAGCCCGAGCGCATCAACATCGCCGGCCTGATCAGATAGCTCCCGCTGGACTCGCTGAAGGCATACCATCACTGCGAGTAGTGGGGTGGGACCAATGTCAAGCGATGCCCCCGACGCGGTCGGCGAGGTGATCAAAGCCCAGCTGGCTGATCTCGTCGCCTATTGCCGCGCCCTGACCGGCGAGGAGGCCGACGCTGTCAGCACCGCGAACTCCGTCGTGGACTCGGCTCATTCGCTGCTGAACGATCCGGCGTTGCTCCGTGCCTGGCTGTTTGCGCTCGCCCGCCGGCAGGTCATAGAAGCCAGGCCGGGCGGCGGCGGGCAGGCTGACTCGCCGCAGCCAGGAGAGATCCTGGACCTGGTCTACCGGCACGGCATCCGGCGGCAAGACCTGCACCTCGTGCTCGGGATCCCCGCCAGTGAAGCCGAGGAGCGCCTAGCCGCTGCAGAGGCGGACCGCGAGGGCCTGACCGCGGAGCGCGCGGACGACGACACCGATCCCTTCGGGGGTCAGCGCCTGGCGGACCTCGAAAGACTGATGCGCACGCCGCCCGACTCCGCGAGCACGCGTGCCGCCCAGGGCCGCATCGACCGCGACAGCTGGCGGGCATTTGTCACCGGGCGGGCGCGGCTGGCAGCGGGGGCAGCGATCACGGTGGCGGTTATCGGCGTCGGCACGGCCTACCTCGTCGTGCCCGCACACCGCGTTCAGCCGACCACAACCGGGCTGGAAAGCAGCCATCACCCGAGCCCGTTAGCTGCACTCCCGTCCCCGGCGAATACGCCGAGCCCACGGCCGACGGCGTCGGCGAAGCACCGCCCGGCGCCGAGCGGGCCGGTGACCATGGTGAACCAGTTGCCCCTGGTCGCCACCTCGACAAGGCCGAAGCCGTCGCCCACTAAATCGTCGAGCCCCCGACCGCCGAGCCCGGCACCGACAACTCCGCCACCCACGAGTCCACCGACAACTCTTCCCCCCACGACTCCGCCGACAACTCCGCCACCGACACCAACGCCGACACCAACGCCCTGATCAGGCGGCCTCGAAGATGGCGGCGACGCCCTGACCGCCGCCGACACACATGGTCTCGAGCAGGTACCGGCCCCCTCGGCGACGCAGCTCACGTAGCCCTGTTGTCAGGATCCGGGCGCCCGTAGCGCCGATCGGGTGCCCGAGCGAGATGCCCGAGCCGTTGACATTGAGCTTGTCCGGGTCATTCCAGCCCCAGCCGGCGAGCACGGCCAGCACCTGCACGGCGAAGGCCTCGTTGAGCTCCACCAGGTCCATGTCGTCAAAGCCAAGGCCGGTACGGGCGAACAGTCTGCCCACGGCGGGCACCGGGCCGATGCCCATGGTGGCGGGCTCGCAGCCCGCCGCGGCCCATCCGACGAGGAACCCGAGCGGCTCCAGGCCGAGGGCCTCGACGCGATCCTCGGCCACCACCAGGCACGCGGCGGCGGCGTCGTTCTGCTGGCTGGCGTTCCCTGCGGTGACGGTGCCACCGGGCATGATCGTGCGGAGCTTGCCCAGCGACTCCGGCGTGGTGTCCGGCCGGATTCCCTCGTCCCTGGTCACAGTCACGGGGTCACCGCGCCGCTGCGGGACCTCCACGGCGACGACCTCGTCCTCGAACCGGCCGGCGTCCCACGCTGCGGCGGCGCGCTGCTGGCTGCGGGCGGCGTAGACGTCCGCCTCTTCCCTGGTAATGCCGAACTGCTCGGCCAGATTCTCCGCGGTCTCGATCATCCCGGAGATCTTCCCGAACCGCCATTCCGGCTGCGACCGCTCCCGGCCGCGGTCCAGCCGGTCATACAGGAACTGGCTGCCTGACCGCGCGCCCCACCGCATAGCGGTGGTGTAGTGCTCGACCCGGCTCATGCTCTCCACCCCGCCTGCGAGCACGACATCGGCCGCTCCGGTCTGCACCATCATCGCAGCGGTCGCGATGGCCTGCAGCCCCCCGCCGCAGCGCCGGTCGAGCTGCAGGCCAGGGACGCTGACCGGCAATCCTGCCTGCAGCGCCGCCCACCGGCCCACGCAGGGGGTCTCCCCGCTGGCGTACGACTGCGCAAACGTCACATCCTCGATGAGCTCGGGATCAATCCTCGTCTGCGCCAGAACGGCGTTGATGGCGGTCGCGGCAAGGTTCTCCACCGGGACGTCTCGCAGGCTTCCGCCGAACGTGCCCACCGGCGTCCGCATCGGCGCCACAATCGCTGCACGGCGCATGGTCATGGGTCCTCCTCCTGATCATCGGCCGCGAGCGCCGGCCTGTGGTCCGGATGGGCGATCGCGAGCATCCGCTCCCGGCGCTGCGGGAGCGTCAGCCCGCGCAGGTCGGCAGTTCCATACTCGGTCACAATCACTCCGGCGTCAGCCCGGCCCAGGGTGACCGGACCGGTCAGCCTGCCAACAATCCGGCTGACAGTGTCCCCCGCGGGGGACACTGCCGTCGACGGCAGCGCGATAACAGGGATGCCGCCGGCCGACCGCGCGGCACCCCGGGCGAAGTCGACAGCGCCCCCGACGCCGCCGACCCAGCGCCCGCCCGCCGTCTCCGCGTTCGCCTGACCGGTTAGATCTATCTCGATCGCCGAGTTGATGGCGACGAGCTGGTGCTGCGCGGCCAGCACGGCCGGGTCGTGGGTGTACCGGGTGTCGCGCAGCGAAATGGCGCCGCCAGCGGCCGCGAGCTTCAGTAGCGGCTGACTGCCCATCAAGAAGCCCGTTACGACCTGACCCCGGTCCACGCTCTTGCGGGCACCGGTGACGACCCCCGCCGCGATGAGCTCCGCCACGGCGTCGCTGATCATCCCGGAGTGCACGCCGAGATCGCGGTGACCCAGCAGGCGGCGAGCCACCGCTGACGGCATGCTGCCGATGCCAAGCTGGATGGTCGCGCCGTCTGGGATCAGGTCGGCGATGTGACCCGCGATCGCGTCCTCGACGTCGCGCGCTGGCGGCGCGGGATACCGCGGCGGCCTGCAGGACGTGGGCACGACCACGTCGATGTCTGCCCGGCTGAAGCGGATCTCCGAGCGGACATCAGGCACCTGGTCGTTGATCTCCGCGATGACGATCCTGGCCCGCGCGACGAGCGGCGCGATGTAGTCGGCTCCCAGACCGGGGCCGAACGTGCCGTCTCGTCCGGCCGGCGGCAGCGAAAGCAGGACGACGTCCGCGCGCAGCGGGCCGGCCGACAAGATCGCTGGCAGCTGCGAGTAGTGGGCAGGCAGGATGCTCAGCGCGCCGACGGCGGCGAGCGCCCGGTTCGCCCCTGCCGTGGTGTAGGAGGTGAATGACAGGTGATCGGCGTACTCCGGCCGGACCGCCGCAGTGCTGCTTATCCCGGTGAAGCACCGGATGCCACCGAGACGGTCGCGCTGCGCAGCCAGGGCGGTCGTCAGGGTGACCGGCTCGGCGCACGCCTGTCCCCAGACCACCGTGTCCCCTGGCCGGATGTAACGGGCGAGGTCGAGTGCGCCGATATCGCCGAGTTCGGTCGCCATTCAGCCCGGCACCGCGCTCAGGCCAGCACCGCGACGTACCGCCAGTCGAGCACGGTGCGATCCGGGTCGCCGTCGGCCGTGACCACCGATCGCAGGTGCACCAGCCCCCCGCCCCCGGGCAGTGAATCGACGTGCTCAACGGTGATCGAGCTGCGCAGCGTGTCACCCTCCCGGACAGGGCCCAGGTGATCGCAGCCGTGCCAGCCCGCCACCGTCACCAGCGCCGGCAACGCGCGAGCAGCCTGCGACAGAGCCAGCGCGATGGTGTGGCCGCCGTAGACGAGCCGCTCACCGCCGCCGGCGACCGCGTCGTGGTGCACGGCCGCCACGTTAAGCGTCAGCCGCGCCAGCTCGGGCGCACTGGACACCACGTCGCCGCCCGTTACCTCGAACCGCTGCCCCGCACGCAGCCCGCCAGGGTGCGGGCCGGGGAATCGGTGGGCGAGCCGGTCCAGCCGCCAGCCCGCGACCGGGGCGCCGAACACCTGATCCGGCGCGTCTTGGCCGACTCGGTCCAGGTTGTCCGCGTGGCCGGTCTGCACGTGCGCGTCCCGCAGCGGCAGCATCGCGCAGCGCCAGAAGTCCAGCACTGGCCGGCTCTCCTGGTCCGTTGTGGTGATCCGCAGCGCCGCGAGCCCCGTCGGCGCGCGTCCCGGCCGCGGGTTGTTCTGCCGCAGCGCCACCACTTCGGTGTGCGTGCGCAGCGTGTCACCGATCACCGGAGCGCGCCGGAACGCCAGCCCGCGATAGAACAGGTTGGCCTTCACATGGCGGGTGACCACCGTCGACTGACCGATCGCCACGTCCCAGACGAGGGCGGGCGGCGCGAGCGGGCCGCCGCCAGTGACCTCGCGGCACAGCTCGTGGTCGAGCGCTAGGGCCAGCCGGTCGCCGGTGAACGCCCGGTGCGCGGCAGCCAGCCCTTCGGTGAGCGTCATGGCGGGCGCACCCGTGAACTCCTGGCCGACCATCAGGTCGTCGAAGTACGGCCCGTCGGGGGCCGGGACAGCGTCAGTGCTCTTTACCATCGATGACGTGACAGGTCTTTCTGCGGAGGAGCAGGCGGTTGTCAGCACGGTAGCGGACTTCGTCGACCGGGACGTCCGGCCGGTCGTCCGCGAACTCGAGCATGCCAACGAGTATCCCGGCACGCTGATCGAGCAGATGAAGGCCCTGGGCATCTACGGGCTGGCGATCCCCGAGCCGTACGGTGACGCCCCGGTGTCAACGCCGTGCTATGCGGAGGTGACCGCGGAGCTCGCCAGGGGCTGGATGAGCCTGGCCGGGGCGATGGGCGGTCACACCGTAGTGGCCAAGCTGCTGCTGGCTTTCGGTACCGACGAGCAGAAGCAGCGCTACCTGCCGCCCATGGCGACCGGTGAGGTGCGCGCGACCATGGCGCTGACCGAGCCAGGCGGCGGCTCCGATCTGCAGGCAATGACCACCGTAGCCCGGCCAGCGCCAGATGGCGGGTACGTGGTCAGCGGCGCTAAAACGTGGATCACCAACGCCCGCCGGTCGCAGGTCATCGCGCTGCTGTGCAAGACCGACCCAGCCGCTAAGCCGCGGCACGCGGGGATCAGCATCCTGCTCGTCGAGCACGGACCCGGCCTGGTCGTCTCGCGCGACCTGCCCAAGCTCGGCTACAAGGGCGTCGAGAGCTGCGAGCTGTCGTTCGACGGCTATCACGCGCCGGCCGGCGCGCTGCTCGGCGGCGTGCCCGGCCGCGGCTTCGCGCAGATGATGAAGGGCCTGGAGATCGGCCGGATCCAGGTGGCCTCCCGCGCGGTCGGCGTCGGCCAGGCCGCCTTCGACGACGCGCTCGCCTACGCCCAGCAAAGGGAGAGCTTCGGCCAGCCCATCTGGCGGCACCAGCAGATCAGCGCCTACCTCGCCGACATGGCCACGAAGCTGACGGCATCCCGTCAGCTCATCCGGTTCGCGGCGGAGCGCTACGACGCAGGCGAGCGGTGTGACATGGAGGCGGGCATGGCCAAGCTGTTCGCCTCCGAGGCCGCGATGGAGATCGCGCTCAACGCCGTCCGGATCCACGGCGGCTACGGCTACTCGACCGAATTTGACGTGGAGCGGTACTTCCGCGACGCACCGCTGATGATCGTCGGCGAGGGCACCAACGAAATCCAGCGCAACGTCATCGCTCAGCAACTCATCGCCCGCGGTGGTCTGGACCGCTAGAGGTCCCGCCCCATACGGTTGCGCCATGGCAGCTTCCGAGAAGGTCAAGGCGTTCCTCGACGAGCCGCGCAACGTCATCGTCGCCGGGATCCGGCGCAACGGAGAGCCCCATCTGAGCCCGAACTGGTTCTACTTCGACGGCGAGAAGTTCTATGTCTCGACGACCAGGGCCCGAGCCAAGTTCCGGATTTTCCGCCGCAGCCCGCGGGCGGTGCTGCTGATCGACGACTCCACCGGAGCGCGCTACGTGCGCGTGCCGGTCACCGTGGACGTGCGGGAAGACCTGCCCGCGGAGCTCCCGAGGTTCCGCGCCATCCGCGAGAAGATGGGCGTCTCAGTCCCCTCGGACGAGGAGTTCCTTGCCTGGCTTCGCTCGGAAGGTCGCGTCCTGCTCGCAATGACGCCCGACGGCGCGCCGGATTCCTGGGCCATTCACGGCCTCGACTGACTCGCCACTTGACGAGCGGGGCGTAACAGCCCAGGATCGTGCTTGCCGGACAATTCCTACTCGTGCCTGGAATCGTCCGTGAAGGGTCGGCACGGACGTTCTGGCGTCGAGTCCCGGTCCCGGCATTTCCCGGGACCGGCGAGCCAGAAAGGAAGGCGACCCGACATGCGCGTTGCCAGCGCAGCTGGACGTGCCCTCTCTCAATCCCCCGTCGCAGGCTTGCTCAGGCGTCACCTCGCCGTGGTCGCGGCGGCAGCACTGACCATCGGCACCGGGCTGACCGTCGCGGTGAGCGCGCCAGCCGCGGCCACCGATGCATCATCACTGTGCCCGGACGCGAACGTCGCTGAGTTCGGCCCGAACGTCTGTGTGTTCACCGACACCATGAGCCAGGCGGCGATCCAGCAGGATGTGAATGCGATCGCCAGCCAGCAGCTCAGCAACCAGTTCGGGACCCAGCGCTACGCCCTGCTCTTCGAGCCTGGCACCTATGGATCGAAAGCCGACCCGCTCTTCTTCCAGGTCGGCTACTACACCGAAGTAGCAGGCCTCGGGGCCTCGCCCAGTGATGTCGTCATCAACGGTGGTGTCCAGTCGTCCAACCAGTGCGACACCGGCGGGTGTACGGCGCTGGACAACTTCTGGCGGTCGCTGTCCAACCTCACCATCAATTACTCAGCGCCGCCTGGCTCGGTGCCCTGCGCCGACTCGACCGAGTTCTGGGCCGTGTCCCAGGCATCGCCGATGCGTCGTGTCGACGTCAACGGCAATCTGTTCCTGTTCGACTACTGCAGCGGTCCCGGCTTTTCCAGCGGCGGATTCATCGCCGACTCGCAGTTCACCAACGGCGTCGTCGTCAACGGATCGCAGCAGCAGTTCTTCGTCAGAAACAGCAACATCGACCTCTGGACCAACGACGTCTGGAACCAGGTCTTCACCGGTGACGTCGGCGCACCCGCGCAGGACTTCGGCGCTGGCGGGCAGACCACAACGCTGGCTACCAGCCCGGTGACGCAGGAGGCGCCGTTCCTGCAGGTCGACGGCAGCGGGAAGGACAGCGTGTTCGTCCCCGCGCTGCAGAACAACTCGGCAGGCCCGTCCTGGACCAGCGGCTCGACGCCGGGCTCGGCCCTAGCGATCGAGAAGTTCTTCATCGCCAGTCCGTCGACGTCGGTTCAGACGATCAACTCCGCGCTGGCGAACGGCAAGGACCTGATCCTCACGCCTGGCGTCTACAACCTGAGTCAGCCGATCCAGGTGAACCGTCCCAACACGATCGTCCTCGGCCTCGGCTTCGCCACGCTGGTGCCGCAGACCGGGACACCCGCGATGACCGTGGGGAACGTGCCGGGGGTCAAGCTGTCGGGAATGATCTTCGACGCCGGCCCGGTCAACTCGCCGGTGCTGCTGCAGGTTGGCCAGACATCGGGCAATCAGGGAAGTAGCGCGAGCGACCCGACACTTCTGCAGGATGTCTTCTTCCGGATCGGCGGGGCCACTCCAGGTCAGGCCGCCACCAGCCTGCTCGTCAACAGCTCGCACGTGATCCTGGACGACATCTGGGCGTGGCGGGCAGATCACGGAAACGGAGTCGGCTGGACTGACAACGTGGGCAACACCGGCGTTGAAGTCAACGGCGCCGACGTGACGGCCTACGGCCTCTTCGTGGAGCACTTCGAGCAGTCGGACGTGATCTGGAACGGCAAGGACGGCACGGACTTCTTCTTCCAGAACGAGATGCCGTACGACCCGCCAAGTCAGGCGGCCTGGATGGAGAACCCCACGACCAACGGCTATCCGGCATTCCAGATCACCCAGCAGGCAGCCGGATTCTCCGGTTACGGGATGGGCAGTTACTCCTTCTTCAACAAGGGGGTGCCGATCTTTGCGACCAGCGCGTTCGAGGTGGACGGCACGCCCGGCGTCCAGCTGCATGACCTGCTGACGATCTTCCTCGACGCCGTACACGGGTCCGGTGGGATCGACCACGTGGTGAACGGCGTCGGCGGGTCGTCGACGGTCGCCAACCCCGACACTCCGGTTGATGTCGTGAGCTACCCCTGATGTGTCGCGCGCCGCGGCCGGTTACCGGATCGCTGGTTACCGGCCGCGGCGCCAGGCCGGCTTGCGCTTTTCCAGGAAAGCGCGCATGCCTTCGCGAGCGTCGGGCAGCTGGCTCGTAGCCGCCATCACCTCGACGGCGTAGGCATAGGCCTTCTGCTGGTCGAGGTCGATCTGCGCATACAGCGCCTGCTTCCCGATCCCCTTACTCTCTGCCGACCCTCGGGTAACACGCTCGAGCAGGTCAGCCGTGGCCGAGTAAAGCTGGCTGGCGGGCACGACGCGGTTGACCAGACCCCAGTCGAGCGCGGTCTGCGCGTCGATGACGTCACCGGACAGGGCCATCTCCGCGGCGCGCTTGCGGCCCACGTTCCTGGCGATCGCCACCATCGGGGTATGACAGAACCAGCCGCCCTTGCCGCCTGGCGCTGCGAAGCCCGCGTCATCGCTCGCGACTGCCAGGTCGGCGGACGCGACGAGCTGGCACCCAGCCGCGGTAGCGAGGCCATGTACCCGCGCCACCACCGGCTGCGGGATCTCCTGCATGAGGTTCATGAGATCGGTGCAGGTCCGCAGCAGTGAGCGGACCCCGGCCAGGTCCGCGTCGGCCACGTCAGCGAAATCGTGGCCCGCGCAGAACACCGGCCCGTTGCCGGCCAGCACGATGCCAAGCGCATCGCTGCTGCCGATATCGGCGAACGCCGTTATCAGCTCGCGCATGTGCGCGGCCGACAACGCGTTGCGCCGCTCCGGCCGGTTCATGGTGATGGTGGCGAACTCGCCGGACCGCTCGACCAGGATGTGCTCGAATGCCATGACCCCACCGTCCTACCGCGGGTAAGAGGGAACTCCTGCCGGGACTCGCTCGGGCTCTGGCGCGGTGGGCTGGCCTGCGGGGCCGGCGATGATCCGCCAGTCCGCGAGCGCCAGCAGCCGGGCCAGGTCTGCGCGCGCCAGCTCCGGCGGCGCTGCCGCGCGGCCGCCGCCGCCCGACGGGGCAGGCTTGGGACCGCCCTTGCCCGGGCCGCCGCCTCCGCCACCCCCGTCGGGCCGGAGGCCGCCGTCCGCGCTGAACAACCCAGCCCACGCGCCGAGACCAGCTCCGAGGATGGGGAAGATGAGCAGCACCAGCAGATAACCTGCGCCGGCTTCGGTCAGCGCGACCTCGAAGTCGTACATCGAGTGCTGCGGGACCCCGCGGCCGGGCAGCGTCCATTGCAGGCCCATCGCGAGGTGCGGGACGAGCGCGATCGTGACGATGCCGAGGAGCGACACGACGAGAGCTGCGGTGAACCCGACGCAGGCCCCGGCTGCCAGACCCTGCCGCGCAGGCATATCCCGAGCAGGCACCGCCCGCGCGGGCATATCCCGCGTCGTGCGCCCGCCCTTGCGCCTCGACGCCCGCCGGGCCGCTGCCATCGCGGCCGCGAGCACGACCGCGAGCACGACCGGCACCGCTAGCACCTTGGCTATCTCATACAGGACTGCGAGCGCTGCATTGGCGACGTGAAGCTCGCCAGCGAGCGGCCGCAGCCCGTAGACCGCGATTCCGATGCCGACGCCCGAGCACGTGCCGATGACGAGAGTGGTCCGGCTTGCGGGTCCCCGGCTTGCGGTGGCAATGAGCAGGCCAGCCACGTACGCGGCGATCACCGCGAGGAAGATCACCTCTCCCGTCCACAAGCCGGCCAGCGACCGGTGGCCGGCGGCCGCCGCGAACTCGACGTGTTCTACCCGGGTCTTGACCGCGAGCAAGGCGACCACGACGCCGAAACCCGCGACGCGCACGATGGCCGGAAACCAGCCCGCGGCCGGCGCGCCGTACCAGCGCCGGATGAGCCAGGGCAGCCCTGCCATCAGGGCCGCCGCCGCGATCACCGATACCCGGCTGATAAGCGTTGCCGGGTTGTGAGCAGGACCCGGCCAGCCGGTCAGCGCGAGGGCGGTGACGCTGGCCGCCGCAGCCAGCCAGTAACGGACCGTGCGTGGCATCCCGGCCTCCCTACCTGCCACCACTTGCGCACCAGCCTAGTCGTGCCGATGTTTGGACCCACTTCAGGCGGGGTATCGAATTGATGTTCGAATGACGGGGTGACTGGTGTGAAAGGTGACCGGATCGAGATCATCGTCGATGTCGGCGACGGGACCCGGGCCTACGAGGTAACGGCGACGCGGGCCGGCCGCCGGGTGGAGGTCGCTACCCGGCGCGGCCTGGTCGAGGTGACCGAGGTAACCCGCACAGGCACACCGGTCCGGACGGCGCGCTTCATGGCCAGCAGGATCGTCTCGCTCGTAGAGTTCCCAGCCGGCGACAGCCTCGGTGGCGGTGAGGGACCCTAGAACCGCACGGGCATGTGCTTGATCCCGTTGACGAAGTTCGAGCGGAGCCTGACGGGCTCACGGTCTAGCCGGATGCCGGGCATCCGCTCAGCTAGCGCCCGCAGCAGCACCCGGAGTTCCAGTGCCGCGAGGTGCCGGCCGAGGCAGAAATGCGGCCCCCCGCCGCCGAACCCGGCGTGCGGATTGGGATCGCGGCTTACGTCGAACTGCTGCGGCGAGGCGAACACCTCCTCGTCGCGGTTAGCCGATGCGTAGAAGACAACGATCTTGTCGCCCGCGGCTACGGGACGCCCGCCTAGGTCCGTGTCGCACAGGGCCGTCCGACGGAACATATTCACCGGGCTCACCCAGCGCACGATCTCTTCCGCCGCGGTCGGGATCAGGCCGGGCTCATTCAGCAGCCGCTGCCACTGGTCCGGATGCTCGAACAGGGCCAGCATCCCGCCTGCCGCCGCGTTCCGCGTCGTCTCATTCCCGGCCACGGTGAGCAGAAGAAAGAACATGTCGAACTCGTCGCTGGTCAGAGCCTCGCCATTGTCGTCGGGCTGCAGCAGCCTGGTGACGATGTCGTCGGCTGGCTGCGCCCTTCGGCGCTCGGCGAGCGCGGCGCCGTAGGCGTAGATCTCCGCGGCAGCGCGCTGCTGAGCGTTCGGCTCGATCTGAAACTCGGGGTCAGCGGACCCGATAAGGATGTTCGAGAGCTCGAAGATGCGCTCGCGATCCTGGACCGGCGCGCCCACGAGCTCGCAGATGACCCACAACGGCAGCGGCGCGGCGATCTGCGTGACGAAGTCGGCTGCCCCGTCGCCCTCCACGCTGTCCAGCAGGTCGTCGCAGATCTCGGCGATGTGCTTCTCGAGCCGGCCGATCATCCGGGGCGTGAATCCGCGATTCACGAACGCCCGCTGCCTGGTGTGCTGAGGCGGATCCATGTTGAGCATCATGAGCCGCTGGAGCTGGATGTTCTCCTCGGGAACCTCGCCGAACAGCGAGAGTCGCTGCGCTGAGGAATAGATTTCCGGATGGCGGGACACGTGTTCGACGTCCTGATGGCGGGTAACGGCCCAGAAACCAGGCCAGCCCGGTGCCCCGCCGTCGGCGTGCCAGTGGACGGGATCGTGTGCACGCAGCCACGCGAACCGCTCGTGCGGAGGGCCGCTGCGCTGGTAGACGTCGGGGTCAACAAGGCTGAGGTCCATTGCCACAGTGCAACGATAAGCGCCGGAATCAGGGCTCGCGGAACTCCGCAAGCGGATTCGTCACGACCTCGCGCCACCGGTCGCGATGACCGCGAGCCAGCAGCCGGTAGTAGACAACCTGACGCGCCGGCCCACCAGCCGGGCCGTCGTCTCCGCCGATGTTGTGGCCGAGCAGGTAGTGAGCGAGCAGCACGCTGCCCGCCGGCCCGGTTAGCCGCCGCGGCTCGCCGAGGTCAACCGGCGGGTAGGAACGGTCAGGCTGCAGCCGGGCCAGCGCGTCGGCGCCGTGATCGGCGAGCCACGAGCCAGCCCGCAGGTGCGAGCCTGGCCACACCCACAGGTTGCCGCGGTTGACCTCGCAATGGTCGGTCAGCCACACGCCGGCCAGCAGCGAGAACGTCGCGGGCTGGCCGGTTGGCAGCGGCGGGCTGATGCCGTCGACGTGCGGTCCGCCGGGCCGGTGCGGCCACGGCGGCACTGTCGTCGCAAGCTGAGCGAAATCCGGGTCATCCGGCGGGAACTCAGGGCGCAGAAGCTGCGCCACCAGGTCGCCGATGCCGGACGCGCGGTAGAACCGGAGCAGGCCATGCTCCACGCCGCTGGCCTCGGGTCGGGCGAACCGAGGCCACAGGAAGTGCGGTCCGGCGTGACCAGGAGGCGGGGGTTCCGCGGTCAGCATCGCCGTGGCGGTACGGTGCCCGCAGGCCAGCGCGCGCTCCCCGAGCACGCCGGGAATCACTACGAACCCCTGCTCGCGGAACGCAGCCAGCTGGTCGGACGCCACGGTCGCCATGCGGCCACTCCAGCATCACGAGCTGCAGCCGGCAACAGATTTAGTCCCGTGGGCCCGCGCCGCCACCGATCTGCTGCGACGAACCGATCAGTTCGCGCGTGTCTCCACAAGCTCCTCGTCGCCGGACAGGCTGACGGGTCCGACCGGCGCGTCCGGATTGACGATGACGACATGGCTCCGGGCTGCTCGCAGCAGCTCACGCGTGCTGCTGGCGTCCAGCGCGGCCGGCAGCCCGCCGTGAGTCGGCGCGCCGAGGACGATAGCGAGCGCACCGACCTCGTTCGCATACCCGGCAACCATCCGGCCCGCCGCGCCATGATCAGCCGCATGCAGCAGCAGCTGGCCCTCCGCGGCGACATGATGGGCTCCCACCTGGTCGAGATGCCGGATCACGAGGGCGCGAGCCCTCTCGAGCTCCTCGCCATCCACGGCGACGTCGCTGCCTATCGCGGCCTCCGGGGCGTGCACGACATGGACGGTCCGACCGTCGTGGCGGGCAAGCCGGGCAGCGGCCTCGGTGACCAGCCCGGCGATCGGTGAGTCGTCAACGGCGGCCACGATGACGCCCGCGGCGGCCGAAGGCGGACCAGCTCGGTCAGTCGAAGAGACGGTGACGATCTGCTCCGCCTGGCGCGGCGGGCCGGCCGCGGCAGGCTGACCGCCGCTGACCTCCTCGGCCTGCGTCCGCTCGGCGTCGGCCAGCAAACCGTGCACGCTCGTCAGTATCAGGATGCCAACCGCAACCACGCCCGCTCCGATGAAGAACGGGACGTGGATGTTGAGGGCCACCACGAGCCGGCCGGCGGCGTACGGGGCGAGGCCGCCGCCGATGAACCGGACGAAGCTGTAGGCAGCGGAGGCGACGGGACGCTCGACCGGCGCGATCGTCATGACGGCCTGCGTCGTGATCGTGTTGTTGACGCCGATGAAGATCCCCGAGGCGATGACCGCAGCGATCAGCACGGCCCTGTCGGTGGTCCAGATCGCGATCACGAGGACGATGATGGCGAACAGGAACAGGTTGACGTACATCGTCCGGGCGATGCCGAACCGCGCCTGCAGCCGCGGCGCGCCGAAGACGGCGAAGATGGCCACGAGCGCGCCCCAGCCGGTGAACACCAGGCCGAGCCTGATAGGGCTCAGCTCCATCGGGAACGGCGCGTACCCGAGGACCGTGAAGAAGCCCCAGTTGTAGCAGAGGGCCGTGACGGACATGGTGAGCAGCCCGCGGTGCCGCAGCGCCCGCAGCGGCGCGGACAGCCCGGTCTTTCTGGCGGGCAGCGGCGTCGGCCGGACCAGCGTGATCGTGGCAATCAGGGCGATCGCCATCAGCACCGCGACGCCGTAAAACGGGCCGCGCCAGCTCACCTCGCCCAGGAGGCCGCCGAGCAGCGGGCCGACGGCAATCCCGAGGCCGAGCGCTGTCTCGTAAAGCACGATCGCGCCGGCGAAACCGCCGCTGGCGGACGCGACGATGACGGCCAGCGAGGTGGCGATGAACAGGGCGTTGCCGACGCCCCAGCCGGCCCGGAAGCCGATGATGGTGCTGATGGACGGGGACGCACCGGCCAGCGCGCTGAAGGCGACGATGAGCACCAGGCCCGCGATGAGGGTGCGCTTGGCGCCGATGCGACTCGATATCCAGTTGGTGATCAGCATCGCCAGCGCAGTGACGACGAGGTAGCTGGTGAACAGCAGGGTCACCTCGCTCGGCGAGGCGTTTAGCTCGTGCGAGATCGCTGGCAGGATCGGGTCTACGAGCCCTATGCCCATGAAGGAAACGACGCAGGCGAACGCGACGGCGAAGACCGCCTTTGGCTGCCGGAAGGGGCTGGCTGCGGTCCCCGTCATCAGCGCTCCATCCACTCGTCAGTAACCGAATCCCGGCGCGCGCTCGCGAGCGCGTTGATGGCCGGAAGTGCGGCAGCCAGTGCTTCCTGGTCTGCCGGGCTGAGCGCGGCGAGCAGGCCGGAAAGCCGTTCGGCCCTCGCCGCCCGGCGCCGGGCTATGAGCTCACGACCTGCGTCGGTGAGCCGCACGCGCACGACCCGGCCGTCGCCAGGGTCGGCGGACCGCTCGACGAGGCCGCCGGCTTCCAGCCGGCCGACGAGCTGTGTCATGGCGGGCTGCGTCACGCCCTCATCCGCGGCCAGTTCGGTCAGCCGTCGCGGACCGGAGCGCTCCAGCGTCGTCAGGGTGGCAGCCGCGGTCAAGGACAGCCCAGGCGGGCTCAGCCAGCGAATCAGGCCAAGCAGCCGCACCAGGCCAACCGCCACCTCGGCAGAATCCATAACGCAACTATATTAGCTGCTTATGTAAGTGGGGTCAAAACCGGACTGGCTGCCCCAGCGGCGGTCAGTTAGCTACCGGACCGGGCGGGCTCCAGCTCGGTTCGACGCCAGCGGGAAGCGGCACCTCGAATGCGTTGAGCACGAAAGAGATCGTCGTGTAGTACCCGCACAGAGCGACCAGCTCGACGACGCCGGTGTCCCCCAGAAGCCCGTGCGCGGTGGCATAGCTGGCGGCGCTGAGATGCCCATCGATCACAAGCTCGCGGGCTGTCGCATACACGATCCGATCATCCTCCGCGGTGAACTCCGGTTCCTTTCCCGCGCCGATCGCGTCGACCACTGCATCGGGAACACCGGCCTCACGGGCGATCCTTGCGTGTGCCCACCACTCGAACTCGGCCTGCCAACGGCTGGCGACCGCGAGGATGGCCACCTCAGTCAGCCTGCGTCCGAGCGAGGTGCCGAAGCGCAGTGCCGCGCCCAGCGAGCCAAGCGGCCCGCCTGCGTCCGGCGCGTGCACCATCGCATTGAAGGGACCGGTCAGCGCACCTTCTTCGGTGACAACATGGTCTCCGCGGGTGGCCACGATGGAGTCCCATACGGCCTTTCCGGCGGGAGTCAGCTGGTCGCGGCGCAAGTTGGGAAGTCGGCTCATGGGCCGACTTTAACGGGCGAACTGCCCTGGCAGCCGACCGGCTCCGGGCGGCCCGGCAAACGACTGCGCGATGGACAGCCACTGGTCTGCGATCGGTCCGGCCGCGACCATAGCGGTGTCCGCGCGGTGGCGACGCCGCGTTACCAGCAGGCAGAAGTCGAGCGCAGGGCCAGTAATGCGATCACGCGCGCCGTCGGATCCCCAGGTCCACGACTCGCCCGACGGTCCAGTCAGCTCCACGCGGACCGGCTCACCCGGCACCGGCAGGCCATGCGCCGCGTAGCTGTACGGCAGCGCGGCCACGCCAATGTGCGCCACGTGCCGGAGCCGGACGGTCGGCTGCCGTGCTGTCCCGATCGTGTCGGCGATGTCCTGGCCGTGCGCCCAGGTTTCCATCAGCCGCGCGGTGGCCGACGACGCCACGCTCATCGGCGGGCCGAACCAGGGCACCCGCGCGGACGGCTCGAGACTCGCGAATGCTGTGAGCAGGCCGGCCCGGGACCGGCTGAACCAGTCACGGAGCTCGGCCGGAGTCATGTCCCGGTACCGGGCCGCGAGGGTATCGGGGTTCTCGCCGCCGTCGGTCAAGCCCGCCCGGATCGCGGCGAACTCCTCCGGGCGGATCGCCGCGCTGACCGCGGCGTCGTCGAAGTAGGCCAGGTGCGCGATCTGGTCGCCGATGTTCCAGCCCGGTGCCGGCGTAGCGCGCTGCCAGTCGCTGTCGTGCAGGGGGTCCAGGATCTCGCGGAGCGCTTCGGTCTCAGCCTCCAGGTCAGCAAGCAGGGCGGCGAGGTCAGCTGGCATCGTGCGGTCCCCCTCTGGCTCGGGTGCGTTCAGTACGAGCGCGGCAGGCCGAGCACGTGCTCGGCCAGGTAGTTCAGCACCATCTCCTGCGGGACCGGTGCGATCTTCATCAGCCTGGCCTCCCGCCAGTACCGCTCGACGTGGTATTCGCTGGCATAGCCGAATCCGCCGTGCGTCTGCACCGCGGCGTCGGCGGCCGCGAAGCCCGCCTCGGCTGCGAGGAACTTGGCCGTGTTGGCGTACTCCCCGGCTGACAGCCCGTGGTCGATGCGCCATGCGGCCTGCTGAATGGCCAGGCTGGAAGCAGCAAGGCGGGCGTGCGCCTCGGCGAGCGGGAACGCGACACCCTGGTTCGCGCCGATTGGCCGGCCGAACACGACGCGGCGGGCTGCATAGGCAACGGCCCGGCGCAGCGCGGCTCTGCCGATGCCGAGCGCCTCTGCGGCGATGAGCACCCGCTCGGCGTTGAGGCCGTCGAGCAGGTAGCGGAAGCCCTGGCCTTCCTCCCCCACCCGGTCGGCTTCGGGCACGAACAGCCCCTCGTAGGTCACCTCACACGAGGCGACGGCGTTCCGGCCCATCTTGGGTATCGCGCGGATACCGACCGCCGGGTCCTTGAGATTGGCGACGAACAGCGTCAGGCCGTCGGTGCGGCGGGCGCACTCGGCTGCCGGCGTGGTACGGGTCAGCAGCAGCACGCGGTCGGACTCCAGCGCCTTGGACGTCCATACCTTGCGGCCCGTTACCCGGTAGCCGTGGCCTTCGCGCATGGCGCGGGTGCTGATCGCGGTGGTATCGAGTCCAGCGTCCGGCTCGGTGACGCCGAACGCGACGTGCAGGTCGCCGCTGGCGACCGCCGGAAGGAATCGCTGCCGGAGCTCCTTGCTGCCGTGCCGGACGACTGGGTGCATGCCGAAGATCGACATGTGGATCGCGCTGGCTCCGTTCATGCAGGCGCCTGAGGCCGCAACCTCCTCGAGGACGATCGCCGCCTCGGTGATGCCTGCGCCACCCCCGCCGTACTGGCACGGGATCGCGATGCCGATCCAGCCGCCCTTCGCCATCGCATGGTAAAAGGCCCACGGGAAGGTGTGCATGGCGTCCGCCTGGGCCCAGTACTCGTCAGGGAACTGCGCGCAGATCTCCCGCACGGCGGCCCGGATCGCCTCGTGCTCAGTGTCCGCGCTGAAATCCACGTCTCGTCCCTACCTGATCGATGGCTCGACGCGGGAGTCCGCCAGGATGCGTTCGAGCGTACGGCGACCGGTGCTGGCCATCACCGGGTTGGATTCGACGTAATACCAGACCAGGCCCATCGCCTGCTGGAAGGCCCACGCGATGCCGCGCTGCCACTCGAGATCGTCAGACCCTAGCGCGCCACGCAGCACCTGCCTGGGTGCTGCCTCAAGGGCGTGCCAGGCACACACCAGGTCCACAGCCGGGTCGGCTGGTCCCAGGCCGCCCACGTCCAGTACCCCGGTCAGGCGACCGCCGGCCACAAGCAGGTTGCCTGGCATGAGATCGCCGTGGGTCATCACGTCCGGCGCCTCCCGCGGTAGCTCCCGGAAGGCAGCCCACAGCCGGCGAAGCCGGGGCACGTCCAGGAGCCCTTCGCTGTGCCCGAAGCAGGTCGCCATCCACTCGTCGTGATTGCGCAGGTCACCACCTCTGCCCTTACCCCGGAAAGTCCGGCCGCGGGTGTCGATCGACCGGACGCCACCGATGAACTCAGCAAGGTCGCGCGCGAACGGAACCGAGTCGCCCAGATCCTCGTCGCTAGCGACGGTCCCAGCCAGCCAGGTCTGGACAGCCCACGGCAACGGATAGCCCTCGCCGGGCTCGCCGATGGCAACCGGTTCTGGCGTGGCGAACCGGGTGTGGCCAGCCAGTTCACGTGCGGCGTCTGCTTCGGCGCGCAGCCAGCGCAGCGCCGCGTCGGGCGCCGTCGGCTGCAACGGGAAGCGGGCAGCGTAGCGCTCACCGATGCGGAAGATCGCGTTGTCAGTTCCGGCAGAAGTGACCTTCCTGACGGGCAGTTCCCGCCACTGCGGGAGCTGGTGCGCAATCAGCGCGCGTACCTGGCTGGTTGTTACATCGAGCTGGCCCGCATGCATCGTCACGCCGCAACAATCGGGTACCCGGATCGTTTGCCGCAAGCAGTTTCCAGGTGTGAGCAGGCAGGGCACAGTCGGCAGACTCGCTGAGGCTGCGCACCTCCGAATTGTCAGACCTCCTCGATAGTGTGACCAAAATAGCTCGGTTAGCTGCGGTGGGAGGTGAAGCTGGTGGATGACGACTTCGAGTCCGGCGGGTCCGGCGCGGGCGGGACCGGTGCGGGCGAGGACGGCCAGCTGAGCCTGTTCGGTCCGGCTGACGACGACGATGGCGCGCCGGGTAGTCCGTGGGATGAGGAGGTCGATGCGGGCTGGGATCCGTCGGATCACGCCGATGCGTGGGAGGACGACGGGGACGGGGCGGAGGCGTGGCTGCGGTCGCTGCCGCCGGTGCTGCGGGCTGAGGTGGAGGCCCGGCCGCCGGTGACAGCGCTGCCGTGGGAGGCGGGCCCGGCGGCGGCGCGGCGCTCGTTTGCTGACGGCGCTCCTTGCGACACGATGCTGCCGGGCTGGCTGCTGGGCCGGGTGCTGGCCGAGGCGACCGACGACGGGTATAGCGGGCTGACCGACGATGAGCTGGCCGGGGTGCTGCGCTCCTGGCAGCGGCAGGCCGCCCACGATCAGGCGAATCTGGCGGTCGCGGTGCGGGCGGTGGCGGGCCGGCGGGCGGCCGGGTCTTCGCGGGCCGCCGTGCATGTGAGCGATGAGCTGGCGGCCGAGCTGACGCTGACCGGCCGGTCGGCGGGCCGGCTGCTGGAGGTCGCCGATCAGCTGGGCCGGCTGGCGCCGGTGAGCGGCGCGCTGCTGTCGGGGTTCATCGACTGGCCGCGGGC
>DASQIW010000243.1:0-12172 GCA_035631375.1 Streptosporangiaceae bacterium | reverse complement strand
TTCGTCCATATTGCTAGGCGTCAGCCGCATAAGACTGAGCTCCGGACGGTGCACGATCACCTTCCGAAGCCTGCCCACCTCTGAGCCAACTCCGTAATCCGCGATCATCCGCACGCTCCGGCGCTCACCGTCCTCCGCTCCCGCAGCTGTGATGCCCTCATGGACTGCCGATCACGCGCAGAGCGCGCCACACCCGGGAGCCGGTGAGCGGGATCGAACCGCTGACCTGCCGTTTACAAGACGGCCGCTCTGCCTACTGAGCTACACCGGCGGGACGTGCTGATGGTAGCCGACGCCGCCGACGCGTGCGCCGGTGTGATGCTGCAGTCCATCGCCACGGCCGAGGTCACCGGGCTGCCATGATGGCGGGATGCCACTTTTCTCCTTTGAGGGCCGCGCGCCCAAAGTCAGCCCCGCCGCCTGGATCGCGCCGACCGCCACCCTGGTCGGCGATGTGACGGTCGAGGACGACGCGTCTATCTGGTACGGAGCAGTGCTGCGCGCCGATTTCGGGCCAGTGGTGGTCAAGCGCGGGGCGAATGTCCAGGACGGCTCGATCCTGCATGGCGGTGCGGCTCCCGTTACCGAGGTCGGTGAGGGCGCGACGATCGGACACCTGTGCGTGGTCCACGGCGCGGTAATCGGCGCCGAGGCGCTGATCGGCAACGGTGCCACCGTGCTGGACGGGGCGGTGATCGGCGACCACGCTCTCGTCGCGGCGGGCGCGACAGTGGCTCCCGGCATGTCCGTCCCCCCCGGAATGCTGGCGGTCGGGACTCCGGCCAAGGTGGTCAGGGAGGTTACCGGTTCAGCGAAGGAATGGGTCGACACCAACCCCGGGGTCTACCGCCAGCTTGCGCGGCGCCATGCGGCGGGCGTCCGCAGCGTCGGCGACTAGCCGATGGTCAATCAGCCACCATGGCCGCGAGGCTCTCCCGCGCCTGCCGCGTCAGCGCACTGCCAGGATCGAGCACCCGTTCAGCCCGGATGACGGTATCCCTGAGCAGCTCGCTGGCATCACCAGGCCGCCCGACCGCGTAGTAGGCCCGGCCGAGATTGACAGCGGCCGCGAGCGTGTCCCGGTCATTAACACCGAGGACCTGGCCCATGGCCTGATGGACCTGCTCGTACAGCTGCACCGCCAGCGGCATCCGTCCTGCCTGCTGGTAGGCGGCGGCCAGCGCTGCCGCCGACCGCAGTGCATCCGGGTGGTCGCGGCCCTGGCTGCGCTGCCGGTCGGCAACAACCTTCTTGTACTGCGCGAGGGCTTCCCTGGACCGGCCCGCGGCCAGGTAAGTCTCGGCCAGCAGCTGCCGCGTACTGATGGTGTCCGCGTGCTCCGAGCCGGTGCTGCGCTCGCGGTCTCCGAGCAGCTGGCGGTACAACCGAATCGCCTCATTCAGCTGGCCAGCGGCTCGGTACGCGGCCACGATCTCCGCCCGGATTGCCGAGCACTCCGGGTGTCCCGCACCGTAGCCGCGCTCTGCGTCGGTGAGCGCGTCTGACAGCACGCTCACTGCGTCTTCGTACCGGGCGGCTCTGACGAGCATCCGGCCGAGTTTCACCCTCGCTGTCAGGGTGCGGGGATGGTCCAGTCCGATCGCCTGGCTCCAGTCGGCCGTGATCTGCTCGTACAAGGCCACCGCCTCAGGGACCCGTCCAGCCGCAACGTACGCGCTGGCCAGGCGCTCCACGATCACCATCGAGTCCGGGTGCGCGGGTCCGAATACCTCATTGCCGATGGCAGCAAGGTCGGACCAGTAGTCCAGCGCCGGGCCAGACAGCCGGGCTTCGTCGAGGCTTCGGCCAGCCCGCAGCAGAACCGGGTGACAGCCGTCGGACCACAGCAGGTCCCCTGACCCCCGATGCAGGGAAGCGGCGCTGGCGCGCAGCGCGTGTGCAGCCCGCGAGTCTCCGGCCTGCGCCGGCCACGCTTCCAGCAGCGCGGCGGCGACCGTCAGGCCTGCCTCCTCAGCGAGGTCGGGCGACATTGCCTCCCGGACAGCGCGCTGGAGCGCAGTATTCATCCGGACCAGCGGCGGATCGGCATGCCGGTCAGAAAGAAGCAGGCCTGACTGCTCGAGCGCGATCAGCGCGCCGCGAGCGAGTTCGGCGGCCGACCGGCCGAGAGCAGCGACGCCTGCAATGAACCTGCGCGCCGCCGTGGTCTCGAACACGGCCGCCGGGATCCCGTGTCCGTCCAGCAGCGCGGCCATCGCGAGGCACGACTGAACCGCCTCTGCACTGACAATCTCGCTGGCCAGGTCGACAGATAGCGTCCAGGTCACGGCTGCGGCTCCCGGCGTGACGCCGTGCCCGGCGAGTGCAGTCCTCCGCTGGTAGAACTGGTCGCGGTACTCCGCGCAGGTCAGCCACGAACTGCCGATGGCTGCCGTGGCCTGAGCCAGGGCCAGCGGCTGGCAGCCGAGGTCCTCGATGAGCGCGATGGCTCCGCGCCGCTGGTCAGGATCCAGCGACAATCGGCTGACCAGATAGCTCATGGCTTCCCGGAGGCTGAATGCTCCGATCTCGAGGACCACCGCATCCGGAAGGTCTGTCAGCACCTGCGAGTTGGTCGTCGTCACGACCAGCCGTCCGGCGGTGCCGCGAGGCCACAACCCCTCGACCACGTCCTCGTCGGGCAGGTCGTCGAGGACGACGAGCCAGCGGCGATCGGTCAGGGTAAGCCAGTGCAGGAAGCTAGCCGCGGTCTCCTCCACGGTGCCAGCGGGCCGCGCCCCGGTCAGTTCTGTTGCCGCGTCTGCGTAGCCAGAGAGAATCGACTCCCTCGTGCTCGCGTCGATCCACACCAGCAGGTCGAGGCCCCTCGCCTGCCACTGCGACACCGCGTAATGCGCGACAATCTGCGTCTTGCCAGTGCAACCCAGCAGGTCGTGCCCCGACCCCGTGTCCGCGCGGCGAGCTCGGGGCGTGAGTACGACCACACCGCTACGGGCGAACGCCAGCGCAAGGTCAGGGCCAGTTTCGGGCCTGATCGCGTACTTGTCCGCTAACGGCGGCATGGAGCCGCTGCTCACCGGCCATCCGGCGGTTACCAGCAGCGGTGCCGGCGGGAAGGGCGGCTGCGCAGTGCCCTTCCCGGATCCCGTGCTCTGGTGCGCCATGAGTCGCCTTGAGGAAGTATCGCTACGGTCAGCTGCCGAACGGCACGTCGTGACCGTTGACCTGACCGACGACGCCGCTCGGCGTCACGCTGACGCTGTCGATCGTCAGCCCCAGCGGTAGCGACGGGATCTGGAGATTCAGATTCTGGATCGACCCCAGTAGCGACGAGGGCAGGCCCTTGCTACTGACCAGGTGGACGTTCAAGGTGTTGCCACCGACCCTGGTCACCCGCCACACGGCCGAACCGTTTGTCACCAGCAGGTTAAGGGTCGCGCGGACCTCGCCCGGTCCCGCATAGGTGAGGTTCAGTCCTGTTCCCTTAAGGATCGACCCGAGCGGGCCGAACTGGGTCGAGAGCGTGCTGGCGAGGGAGCCAAAGCTGATGAGGGCCGTGCCGGAGACGTTCCCGATGGTGCCGCTCGAGAACGCGTACGAATTGACCCTGACCCCGGTCGCTGCCGCGTTGATCGTGGTGATCGTGACCGGGCCGGCCGCGACGTCGGCAGCCGAGATCGTCACGTCACTGAAACTCCGGCTCGCCAGCTGGGTGAGAAACGGAAAGCCCTTAATACTGACGGACGGCTTGGTGTGCAGGCCCTGCTGCTCGATCTTGTTGGCCATGACGTTTTGGGCGACTGCTCTGGCACCGAAGTCGAGCGCAAGCAGGAGCGCGACCACGACAACTACGGCGACCAACCACCGAGTGCCCCGTCCGGACCCGGAGCTGCCCGCCCGCATTCGGCGCGTCGCCATCTGTGTCATCGTGACCGCCTCATCCGCCTGATGGTAGGGCATCGACCTGACTTGCCCGGCCGGCGAGCGACTATGCGGGTCATCGCAGTCCGCCGACGTCGAGAACCTGAACGCGGTCGGAGTTGGTCACGCTGATCAGCGCAGTACCGCCTAGGTTGATGACAACCTCCCACGGCAATTGGCGCTGGCTCGCGCCACGACGGGCGGCCGCGGCGCGGAGCAGCCACCGCCAGACTCTCGGCGCTATACGCCCCCTTTGTCCGTGACGCTGGCCGGCGTCGCACCGAAGGCGATCCGGCAGCCGGGTGTGCCGCTATCGGGCACGGGTATCTACAAGATCGCAACTGCTGATGGTGCCGCACGGCGGCGTGATCGCGGGAGCGGGGGGAAGCGGGCAGCCATTATGGCTGGTAAGCACGTCGGCGTCCGACCTGCCGACAAGCGCACTGCCGAACTACTCGATGACCTGGCTGCGCAGCTCGGGTACCGCATCAGGCAGGGCAAGCGCGGCCCGGTGCTGGTCCAGCGCGACGGCAGGGTGGCCGAGACCTGGCGCGAGGACTACCCGTATGGCGAGCGCCTCAGCCGGAAGAAGTACGAGCGGGCCAAGCGCGGGCTGCAGATCGAGCTGCTCAAGCTCCAGCGCCACATCAAGAACACCGGCGGTCGGCTGGTCATCGTCTGCGAGGGCCGCGACGCGGCGGGCAAGGGCGGCACGATCCGCTGCTTCACCGAGAACCTGAATCCGCGGGGCGCGCGGGTCGTCGCACTGGAGCGGCCCAGCGAGCGTGAGCAGACAGAGTGGTATCTGCAGCGCTATATCGCGCACCTGCCGGCTGCGGGTGAGATCGTCCTGTTCGACAGATCCTGGTACAACCGGGCCGGGGTCGAGCGGGTCATGGGCTTCTGCAAGCCAGACGAGTGCCGGGAATTCCTCCGGGAGACGCCGGAGTTCGAGCGGATGCTGTCCAGGGACGGCATCGTGCTGATCAAGTTCTGGTTCTCGGTCAGCAGGGCCGAGCAACTGCGCCGGTTTGTCGGCCGCCAGCACGATCCGGTCAAGCGGTGGAAGCTCAGTCCCGTAGACCTGGCCTCCCTGGACAAGTGGGATGAGTACACCGAGGCTAGGGAAGCCATGTTCTTCTTCACCGACGTGGCTGACGCGCCGTGGACGGTCGTGCGCAGTAACGACAAGCGGCGCGCCCGGCTTGAATCGATGCGGTACGCGCTCTCCCAGTTCCGCTACGAGGGTCGCGACGATGAACTGGTCAGCAAGCCAGATCCGCTCGTGATCGGCCGCGCGCCGTTGCTGCGGGACGGCAGCGAGCGCTCCGGCCGGCTGACCGCGGTCGCCACCGCGAGCTAAACCGGCCAGCCCGCCGCGATCGTCATGCTCGGTCGGTCCAGCACGAGCCAGCCCTCCAGCGGCTCATCCGGCGGCTCGTTGCCCGGCCACGCCAGCATCGCCAGGTTGTGCGAGCCCGGGCGACCCAGCTCGTCCCAGTGCGCGCTCAGCGCCGCGAGATAGACGGCGAGGTCCGGCCCGGCCGGACCAAAACCTCGAACAACAGCGCCCGTCCACGCAGCATCCGCCTCCGGCTGGCCGGGGTCGGCCGGCATGAGCAACGCGATCCCCAGCTCGTCCGCCTCGGTCCCACTCGCGACCAAGGCGCCAAACGGCGGCTGTGGTGCAAGCCGCATCCATCCGCCGGGCGCGGACAGGACAGTCAGGCGGTCAAGGTCACCCGCCGCCATCGTCAGCCACAGGTCTAGGTCAGCCACCTGGGCCACCGTGGCAAGCTCGACAGACAGCGGCTCGTCAACCGCATCCTCGCCCGCAAGCGCGGTCCGCAGCGCCTCGGCATCAACAGGGCAGCCGTCGGAGACCTGGAAGGTGAGGGCGGACGGCTCCTCAAGGCTAATCGCTTCCTCCGGGCCTGCGTACGCACCCAGCATTCGCACGAAACCGCATCGCCATGCGGACGTGCTCAGCCAGACGTCACCCGCGCGCTGAAAGCCGACGGATAGCTGGAGGCCCCGGATCGACAGTGGCAGCACGAGACGACCTCCCGGGGCGAGCTGGCCAAGCCAGGCCGGTGCGATATCCCAGGCACCCGCCGTCACGATGACGCGGTCGAACGGCGCCCCGGCCGGATCTCCGTAGCCCCCGTCGGCACACTTCACTGTCACGGTGTCGTACCCGGCTGCCAGCAGGCTGGACCTGGCGCGAGCCACCAGCTCCGGATCGATGTCGACGGTGACTACCTCGCCGCCGGGGCCGACCACCGCCGACATCACCGCCGCGTTATAGCCGGTTCCGGTCCCGATCTCCAGCACCCGGTGACCGGACTCCAGCCCGAGCTGGTCCAGCATGATGGCCATCATGGCTGGCTGTGATGACGAGCTGACCGGCAGTCCGTCGGGCCCGCACTTGATGACGAAGGCCTCGTCCCTGTAGGCCGCTGCGGGTCCCATCTCCGGCACGAAGACGTGACGCGGAACGTGCGCGAAAGCGGCCAGCACCGGCGCGCTCAGCGGGGGGCCGTGACGGCGCAGATCGCTCGCCAGCCTGGCCCGGGCAGCATCCGCCCCGCCTTCTCCTGCCGACGGCTGCTCGGAAGAATCAGGCTGATCGGCCTGCCCCGCCCAGGTGGGCTCGCGAGATTGCATGGCGCGACAACCTCCTGGCATCCACCATAGGCGCGGGGCGCCGTGCGAGCGCCCCAGTCGGGACGGCGCGCGCGCTCCTCAGGCCAGCAGCGCGCGGCGGCGGGCTACCGCATACAGGGCGATGCTCGCCGCGACGCCCGCGTTCAGTGACTCAGTCGCGCCGGTCATCGGAATCCTCGCCACCTCGTCGCACCGCTCCGCGACGAGGCGGGACAACCCCTTGCCCTCGGAGCCGACAACCAGGACCAGAGGCGAGTCCGCAAGCTCCAGGTCGCCCACATCCGCAGACCCTGTCGCGTCCAGGCCGACCACGAACAGGCCGTCCTCGGCATAGCTGGCCAGTGCCCTCGCGAGGTTCGCCGTCTGGGCTACCCGCAGCCGAGCGAGCGCGCCCGCCGACGCCTTCCAGGCGCCCGCCGTCACGCCGGCCGACCGCCGTGCAGGCACCAGGACGCCGTGCCCGCCAAACGCCGCGGCGGAGCGTGCCACCGCGCCGAGGTTACGCGGATCGGTGACACCGTCGAGCGCGACGATCAGCGGCTGCTCTCCTGACCGCCTGGCGGCATCGACGAGGTCCGCCGGATCGGCGTAGGAATACCGCTTGATCCGCAGCGCCAGACCCTGATGAACGGCGCCACCGGAGATTCGGTCCAGTTCGGCGCGCCCGGCCTCCACGACGGGGATGCCCGCATCGGCGGCTAGCATCACGGCCTGGCCGATCCGCTCATCGCTGTCGAGGCGCGGACCGACGTGCAGCGCGGAAGCGGGCACGTGCGCGCGCAGCGCCTCGAGGACAGGGTTGCGGCCGGCTACCAGCTCAGCTGCAGTACCACCCGCCATGCCTCGCGCTGCCGGGCGGGCCGCCCGCGGCGCGCTGCCACCGCGCCGGCCACCACCGCCCTGGCTGCCACCGCCCTGGCTGCCGCCGCGCTCGCTGGCGCCGCGCTCGCTGGCGCCGCGCTGGGTGGCGCCGCGCTGGCTGGCACCTGCGCCGCCCTGGGCCGCCCGCCTCGCCTGCGCTGCAGCCCTTCGCTGCGCCGGATGACCAGGCCGCAGCTCCGCGGGCGGAGTCGGGCCCTTGCCCTCGAGCCTGCGCTTGCCGTAGCCCCCGGTGCCCGGCCGCGGCTTGCCCGACTTGGTCCGGCCGCCCCCGCCACCACCACTCCTGGCCGTCACGGGCGGAGCTCCCAACGGGGCCCCCGCACCGTGTCCTCCACCACCACACCCGCCGCCAGCAGCTGATCCCTGATCGCGTCGGCCGCCGCGAAATCCTTGCGCGCCCGGGCGGCCTCGCGCTGCTCCAGCGCCACGCTCACCAGCGCATCCACGACCGGCCGCAGGTCGCCACCGGCCTCGCCGCCGGCCCACGGGACGCCCAGCGGGTCAAGCCCGAGCACCGCCAGCATGGCCCTGACTTCGGTCAGGCGCTTCGCGGTACCGCCGGCATCAGCCACGGCGAGCGCGGCGTTCCCCTCCCGAATCGTCTCGTGCACCAGCGCGAGCGCCTGCGGGACGCCCAGGTCGTCGTCCATCGCCGCGGCGAACGCCGCCGGAACGGACCCGCTGTCCGGGGTCACCGCATCGGCACCCACCAGCTCGGCAGCCCTCGTGACGAAGCCCTCGATCCGGCGGTACGCGGTCGCGGCCTCGGCGAGCGCGGCGGGCGCGTAGTCGATCTCCGAGCGGTAATGCGCCTGGCCGAGGTAGTAGCGCAGCTCGACCGGTCGGACCGTCGTGACCATCGCGTCGACAAGCAGCGAGTTGCCGAGCGATTTGCTCATCTTCTCGCCTGCGATCCGGACCAGGCCGTTGTGCAGCCAGTACCGGGCAAAGCCGTCGCCAGCGGCGTGCGACTGCGCCACCTCGTTTTCGTGGTGCGGGAAGATCAGGTCGAGGCCGCCGCCGTGGATGTCGAACTCCGGGCCGAGGTACTTCGTCGACATCGCCGAGCACTCCAGGTGCCAGCCAGGCCGGCCGGGGCCCCACGGGGTTGGCCAGGACGGCTCGCCCGGCTTCGCGCCCTTCCACAGCGCAAAATCGCGCGGGTCGCGCTTGACCGCGTTGTCCTCGGTGTCGGCGGCCGCCTTCATGTGCGCCAGGCGCTGACCGGAGAGCGCGCCGTACTCGGGGAACGTTCGGACGTCGAAATAGACGTCGCCCTCCGCCGGATAGGCGTGCCCGGTGTCGATGAGGCGCTGCATGAGCACGATCATCTCCGGCACGTGGCCGGTCGCCCGCGGCTCCACGTCAGGCGGCAGGCAGCCGAGGGCGTCGTAGGCGCGCGTGAAGGCGCGCTGGTTTCGCTCCGCGACGGCCCACCAGGGGGTTTCCTCGGCTACGGCCACTGCGAGGATCTTGTCGTCGATGTCGGTCACGTTCCTGCAATAGGTGACCTGGTAGTGCGAGGCCCGCAGCCAACGCACCAGGATGTCGAAGCTGACCCCTGACCTGATGTGGCCGATATGCGGCGGCGCCTGCACGGTAGCTCCGCACAGGTACAGCGAGGCCCTCCCCGGCTGGAGCGGGGTGAACTCGCGCACTGAGCGCGTAGCGGTGTCGTGCAGGCGAAGCGTCACGCGCCCAAGGCTACGGGATGTGCGCGGGTCCGTTCGGCGCGTGTCGGCGTGCGGTGCCGTCCGTCTCATACCGTGGAGGGCATGCGCGGGCCAGGCCACCTACGGGAACGTGGCCGCCGGGGGTCCCGCTTCGCGGGCCTGTCACGCCGGCGGCGGGCGCTGCTGGCGGCCGTTGCCGGCCTCGTGCTGGCTGCCGCCGCGGCGTCCGCGGTCGCGGCGGTGGCCGGCAGTGCAGATCATCCGCGCGGCGCCATCGGTCCGGGCGGGCTCGCGCAGGATCGGCCGGGGCCGGTCGTGCTGGTGCCGGGATATGGGGGTAGCACCTCGTCGCTCGACGCGCTCGCGGCCCGGATCCGCGCCAGCGGACGCGCCGCTACCGTGCTTCAGCTGCCGGGAGCCGGCACCGGCAGCCTGCTCGCCGACGCCACGCTGCTGAACTCCGTCGTCGACCGCTACCTGCGCCAGGGCGCGCCGTCGGTCGATGTGGTCGGCTACTCGGCCGGCGGTGTGGTCGCGCTGATCTGGGCGCGGCAGGACGACGGCGCGGCCAGGGCGCGTCGCATCATCACGCTCGGCTCGCCGTTCCACGGCACGCGCCTCGCCACCGCCGCCGAGGCCGTCGCACCCGGCGCGTGCCCGGTGGCCTGTCAGCAGCTGGTGCCCGGCAGCCCGCTGCTGGCCGGCCTCGGCGTCACCGATCCAGCAGGCCTGCCACGCTGGCTATCGCTGTGGACGAGCGACGACGAGGTGGTGACCCCGCCGGATTCGGCGCGGCTCGCCGGAGCCATCGACATCGGAGTGCAGTCGGTCTGCCCGGCGGTGCGCGTCAGCCACTCGCAGCTGCCCACCAACCCGGTGGTCGTTGCCATCGTCATGCAGGCCCTCGGCCGCGGCCCGCTGACCCGGCCGAGCCCCGCCGCCTGCGGTGTCAGCTCGTGATGTCCTTGGTCGCGAAGTTCGCCCACGCTGCGGCCAGGAACACCAGCACGTAAACGCCCTGGATCGCGAATCCACGGTCGATATCCCGCCAGAGAATCGGCTGCCGGAAGAAGTCGACCCAGGCAAGCCAGTACCTCGTGGGCAGGTACGGGCTGATGGCCGCCGCGGAGTTGAGCGCGACCAGCACCCCGCTGGTGATTAGCGCGGCCAGCGCGCCGAGCGTGGCTGCCAGGGACGAGTCGGTCAGCGTGGACAGGAACAGCGCGATCGCGCCGACGCCGAGCATCGACACGGCGATGAACGCGATGGCGCCGAGGGTTCGAACGAGAATCTCGGCGGGAGTCATCGGGCTGCCCGAGAGCGAGTTCGCGATGACGCCGGCCGTGATCCCGCCATTGCCGACGGAGATCGGCTTGTCGCCGAACAGGATCCGCCCGGTGACGTACGCCGTGAGCGCCACCGCGATGACGGCAGCCAGCACGAACACCACGAGGGTGATCAGCTTCGCCACCAGCAGCCGCGTCCGGCCGACCGGCCGGGCGAGGAGGTAGCGCAGCATGCCGGAGCTCGCCTCGCCAGCGACCGCGTCCCCCGCGACGACAGCGACCGAGACCGGCAGGAAGATCGGCAGCACGATGGCCAGTGCTGCCGCCGGGAACAGCGACCCGTTGGACAGCACGGTTGACAGGAGCGTCGGGCCTTGCCCCGGCGGTGGCACCACGTGCGTCACGGCCACGAACACCGCGACGACGGCAGGCAGGAGGCAGAGCAACGCGATCGCGACCCAGCTGCGGGGTCGGCGGACCAGCTTGACGAGCTCGACCCCGATCACCGGCCAGCCTCCGCTGCCGACGCGTCTCGTTCCGCCGTCCGCTCCGCTGGTGCGATCGCGACCGCGCCGTCAAAGCGGTCGGAGCCAGCGGTAGTCACCGACAGCACGAGCTCCTCGAGGGATCGCCGCTCCGGTCCGATCTCCGTGACCCGGAGGCCAGCCGCGGCTAGCTCAGCGTTCACCGCCGCTGGGTCGGGACCCGCCACGATCAGCTGGTCGCCGGCGTGGCTCGCGACGCGGCTGCCCAGCATGGCGGCGGCCCGGCCAGCGTCGGGGCTGTGCACGACGACCCGTCCGGTCGGCCCGCGCAGCGCTGCCAGGTCCTCCTGCAGCACCAGGCGACCGCGGTCGACGACTCCGATTCGCGTGCACAGCTGCTCGACTTCCGATAGCTGGTGGCTCGACATGAACACGGTTGTCCCGGCCGCGTTGAGCTCGGCGAGCAGCGACCGGATCTCGTGGATGCCGCGCGGGTCGAGACCGTTGGTCGGCTCGTCGAGAATCAGCAGCCGCGGAGAGCGCAGCAGCGCCGCGGCGAGCCCGAGCCGCTGCCGCATGCCGAGCGAGTACTTCCTGACCGGCCGGTTGTCGATTCCGCCCAGGCCGACCCGATCGAGCGCCTCGCCGACGCGGCGCCGGCGGCCGGCCCGGCGGCCGGGCACCGGGCGGCCAGCCGCGTCGATCAGCATGAGGTTGGCCCGCCCGGACAGGTGAGAGTAACCGGCGGGCCCCTCGACCAGCGAGCCGATCTGCGGCAACACCGCGTCGACGTGCCGCGGGACCGGCTGGCCGAGCACTTCGATCGTGCCGCTGGTGGCATAGACGAGACCGAGCAGCATGCGGATCACGGTTGTCTTGCCGCAGCCGTTGGGGCCGAGGAACCCGTACCGGTCGCCCTCGCGCACGTCGAGGTTCACGCTGTCGACGGCGAGCAGCGTGCCGTACCGCTTGGTGAGCTGCGTTGTCGTGATCACCGGTACTCCGGAAGCTGGCCGACTGCGCGTTCGAGCACCGTAGCGGTGACGGTTCCGGTGAGCAGGTAGACCGGCGCGGCAACCGGCTGAGCCACCAGAACTGTCAGCAAGGGGGTCTCAATGACCACGGCCGGTACGTTGCCGAGCTGAACACTGACGCCGGCCGACGTCGCGGCCTGCAGGACCTCCACGCCCGTGCGGCCGGGCAGCGGGATGACAGCGAACCTGGAAAAGCCGCTGCCGTAGGCGGCGATGCCCGGCAGGCCGGGAGGGCCTGGTACCCGGCTTGCCCCGCCGAGGCT
>DASQIW010000242.1:0-4735 GCA_035631375.1 Streptosporangiaceae bacterium | reverse complement strand
CTGGACGGCGCGGTGCGGTGGCTGAACTACACCGTCGAGACCGAGCTGCTGATGAACGAGATCGAGGACTCGACCACCAGGATCTCGACGCTGGTGGGCGCGGCCAGGCAGTACTCCCAGCTCGACCGCGCGCCCTTCCGGGTCGTGGACGTGCACGAGCTGCTCGACAGCACCCTCGTCATGCTGTCAGGCAAGATCGGTGATGGCATCACAGTGGTGAAGGACTACGACCGCGGCCTGCCGCCGATCCCCGTCTACGCCGCGGAGCTGAACCAGGTCTGGACGAATCTCATCGACAACGCGGTATTCGCGATGGGCGGGACCGGCACGCTCACCGTGCGGACCGCCGTGGACGGGGACCGGGCCCTGGTCGAGATCGGCGATACCGGCCCGGGCGTGCCCGCCGAGATCCGGGACCGGATCTTCGAGCCGTTCTTCACCACCAAGGAGGTGGGCGAGGGCACCGGCCTCGGGCTGGACATCTCGTGGCGGATCGTGGTCAACAAGCACCACGGGGATCTGCGGGTGGAATCGGAGCCGGGCAATACGCGTTTCCAGGTGCGTTTGCCGCTCACCGCCCCTGATGCCGAACGAGAGGACCCAGCATGACCGCGATGCCAGGTGTCGATCCCGCCGTCCCTCCGAGCGGGACCGGCTGCGTCGAGTGCGAGGCGGTCGGCGGCTGGTGGCTGCACCTGCGCCGGTGCACCCAGTGCGGGCACATCGGCTGTTGCGACAACTCGCCGTCCCAGCACGCGACCGCGCACGCGGCGGCCACCGGGCACCCAGTCATCCGCAGCTTCGAGCCGGGGGAGGACTGGTTCTGGAGCTACACGACCGACGAGTTTTATGACTCCGGTCCGGCGCTCGCCCCGCCTGAAAGCCACCCCGCGGACCAGCCGGTCCCCGGCCCGGCCGGCCGGGTGCCGCGCGACTGGCGCGCCCACCTGAATTAGCAGCCCTCCGAGGCGCGAGAGGGCTGAACCTGCGACGGCCGGCCGGCCCAGCCGGGGCAAAGCTCAGCCGGGATAGCCGAGCGCCTGGCTGATGGCGGCCGCCGCCTCCGTCACCTCCCGGCCCCACTCCGCCTCGTTGCTGTACTGGAAGCGGCTCAGCGGGATCGAGACGCTCACGCCGGCGGTGGCATCGCCCCGGTGATCCATGATCGCGGCGCCGATTCCCATCACATCGCGATCCCAGCCCAGGCGGCAGCTGTACCCCTTCGTGTGCACGGCCGCGACCTGGTCCCTGACCTTGCCCAGATCCTCGCTGGCCGGTGCGTCGGCCGCCCGCGTGGCCTGCTCGATCGCCGCGTCCACCTGCTCGTCGGGCCCGCGCGCGAGCATCGCGATACCCGCCGAGCTGGCCACCATCGGGAAGACCGTGCCCAGCGGGATGACGGTGCGGATGCTGCGGCGGCAGTCGACCCGCTCGATGACCACCACCTGATACGAGCCGGTCGGCACGAACAGATGGGTCGTCTCGCCGGCGGCGTCGCGCAAGCGCCTCATGGGCGCGATCGCGCACTCGCGCAGGTCCACCTCACCGCCCGAGCGCAGCACCACCGACTGGGCCCGGGAGGTGAGCGCCCACCGGGTGAGATCCCCGTCGACCTGCCGCAGCCAGCCTGCCTCGGCGAGCGTCTCCAGGCTCCGCTGCACGGTCGACTTGGGCAGCCCGAGCAGCGGCGTCAGCTCACCCACCCGGACCGGCTGGTGCTCGGCGACCGCCTCGAGCACCGCCAGGCTCCTGAGCACGCTCTGCATCGCCATGGATGGCACGCCTCATTTCCGTTGGGCGCAGGGCCGGTCTCGACGGTCGTAACCAATCATCATGCCCCACGATGGGGCGGCGCGGCGTGCGATGGACGGCCTGGCCAGCGGTCAAGATTCCGGCATGCTGGGGTGTGGATGCCTGCTCGCTGCGTCACCCGAGGAGCCCACGATGATCATCGACTGTGCTTACTACGCGGACGGCCACAGGACCGATGAGGGCCCGGTGCCGCTGGAGGAGGCGGCGGCCCGGCGTGCTGAGGGCGGCTTCGTGTGGCTGGGATTGTTCGAGCCGGATGAGGAGGAACTGGCTGAGGTACAAGCCACTTTTGGGCTGCATGAGCTGGCCGTGGAGGACGCGCAGAACGTGCATATGCGGCCGAAGATCGAGACCTACGACGCCGAGGTGCGGCTCGTCATCTTGCGCACCGCGCGCTACGACGACGTCGAGGAGGAGGTGGAGTTCGGCAACATCGCCATCTTCGTCGCACCGACATTCGTGATCACCGTTCGCCGCGGCACACCGAGCAGGCTGAGCGAGGCCAGGCAGCGGCTGGAGCAGCGGCCCGAGCTGCTGGCGTCGGGCAGTTCATCCGCGCTCTGGGCGATCCTGGATGAGGTCGTGGACGACTACGCGCCCGTTGTGACCGGGCTCGAGCGCGACATCGACGAGATCGAGGCCACCGTGTTCTCCGGCGCGGTCGCCCCGACCGAGCGGATCTACTCGCTGCGCAACGAGGCCACCGGCTTCTACCGCGCCGTCCACCCGCTGCTCGCCGTCATCACCGCGGTCGAGCGCACCGCGCCCAAGAAATTGCGGCCGTACCTGCGCGACGTCCATGACCACCTGCTCCTGGTCAATGAGGAGGTCGCCGCCCAGCGCGACCTGCTCGGCACGGTGCTGCAGGCCAACATGGCGGTGATCTCGGTCGAGCAGACCAAGGTCGGTGTCCGGCAGAACTCCACCATCGAGCAGCTCACGATCCTGGCGACGATCTTCCTGCCGCTGACCTTCATCACGGGCTTCTTCGGCCAGAACTTCGCGTGGCTGGTCCGGCACATCTCCACCGACACCGCGTTCATCATCTACGGGCTCGGTGGCCTGCTGGTGCCGCTGGCGCTGCTGTTCCTGTGGCTGCGGCGCCGCATGCCACATGAGGAGCCCGGCGCTGCCGTCGGGGGGCCTGCCGGGACCGGGCAGCGCTAGGGCGCCGTCCCGGCCAGCGGTGGGACAACAGGCGTCGTTCCGCGCCGGCCGCTGGGCGAACCTTGTCGATAACCGTTAACACTGCCCGGTTATGGTGCGGATTATTTCATCACGCGTAGCAGCGGATACCCGCGTCCGCCGCAGACCGGGAGGCCTCCGATGATCGTCGACTGTGCTCACTACAAGGACGGCCACAGGACCGCAGAGGGCCAGGTGCCGCTGGAGGAGACGGCGACCCGGCTGGCCGCCGGCGGCTTCGTGTGGCTGGGGCTGTTCGAGCCGGGCGAGGAGGAGCTGGCCCAGGTGAGCGAGACCTTCGGGCTGCACGAACTGGCGGTCGAGGACGCGCTGATCCTGCACCGGCACCCGAAGATCGCCAGCTATGACCCGGACGTGCAGCTGGTCATCGTGCGAACCGCGCGCTACTACGACGACGAGGAGGAGGTCGACTTCGGCGAGATCAGCGTCTTTGTCGCACCGACCTTCGTGATCACGGTGCGGCAGGGGGTCGCGACCGATCTGGCCGGCGTCCGGCAGCGGCTGGAGCAGCGGCCGGAACTGCTGGCCGCGGGCAGCATGTCGGTGCTCTGGGCGGTCCTGGACGCGGTCGTGGATGGGTACGCCCCCGTCGTCCTCGAGGTCGAGCGCGACGTCGACGACATCGAGGCCACCGTGTTCTCCGGCGCGATCGCGCCGACCGAGCGGATCTACTCGCTGCGCGGCGAGGCCACCCGCTTCTACCGCGCCGTCCACCCGCTGCTCGCCGTCATCACCACGGTCGAGCGCACCGCGCCCAAGAAACTGCGGCCGTACCTGCGCGACGTCCATGACCACCTGATCCGCGTCGACGAGGGGATCGCCGACCAGCGCGAGCTGCTGCGGCAGGTGCTGGAGGCCAACATGGCGGTGATCTCGGTCGAGCAGACCAGGGTCAACGTCCAGCAGAACCGCACCATGCAGCAGCTCACGATCCTGGCGACGATCTTCCTGCCGCTGACGTTCATCACCGGCTTCTTCGGCCAGAACTTCAAGTGGATGACCGACCACATCGAGAGCCGCCTCGCTTTCCTGGTCTTCGGCGTCTGCGGCCTGGCCGTGCCGCTGGTGCTGCTGATCACGTGGATGAAGCTGCGGATGCCACGCGTCGACACCCGCACCGCGCTCGTTGGTGCTGCCGGGGCCGATGACGCCGGGGCCGATGACGTCCGGGCGGCCAGCGCGACGCGGGTGGCCGTGCCGTCAGCGCCCGGCCCTCGCTAGTGGCGTGCAACCTGGTTCGGGCACGATCGCCTCACGATGGCCGCGGCGGCCATCTGGTGCCCGCAGCCATGCTGCGGCGTCGGCGGTCGCGCCCCTGCCGCGCGGGGAGGCTATGTCATCCCACCCAGTACGTCATGCCGGCCCGCATCGGCGCATCCCAGTCCTCGCCGCCGATATAGCTGCGCTGCAGGTCGCCGAACTCGCCGCGCTGCACAGAGTTCGGGTCCTGCGCCATCAGGAACAGCGCTCGGGGCACCGACGTGGACTCGGCGTTCGCTGCGTGCCGCAGGCTCACCCCGCCTGGCGCGGCGCGCTTCTGCGGGGGCGCTGGTGCCGGTTTGGCCTGGATAGCCACTGACGGCCTCGGCCACTGGCCGTAGTCCGCAGCTTGAGACCTGTCCAGATCGACGCTGACCCCGCCGACTCTGATCTGCAGGTGCTGGCGCACCTGTGCGCGTGTGTCCCAGTTCGTTTGCCCGTCCCAGAAAGTGTGCGG
>DASQIW010000241.1:0-28813 GCA_035631375.1 Streptosporangiaceae bacterium | reverse complement strand
GGCCGATAGCCGGAACCCGGCTGCCTTGTCGACGCGGTCAGGTCCGCCCCGCTCACTGGAGACCAGCCTTCCAGGCGTCTTCGCCGCCGGCGACATTCGCAATGGCTCGGTCAAGCGCGTTGCCTCCGCCGTCGGTGAGGGCTCAATCGCCGCCACCCAGATGAATCAGTACCTGGAGCACGAGGGACGCTCGCCAGCACGCGCCTGACCGCCGGGCCGTCAGCGGTTGACCCGGCGCGGCAGGCCGGGGCAGGGTTCGCTCATGTCCGCGCTCCGGGTGCCCAGGTACCTGACCGAGACCGCGGCCCGTGAGCCCGCGCTGGCGCAGTGGCTCGCAAGCCTGCCGCAGGTCGTGGCCGACGTCGCAGACCGATGGACGCTGCGAGTTGGCGAGCCGTTCGAGCCTGGCGGCCAGTGCTCGTGGACAGCGCCCGCTGCCGGGGCTGGCGGCGAGGACCTGGTGCTCAAGGTGGCGTTCAGGTTCGGCGGCGAAGAGGAACGAGACGAGGCGGCCGGGCTCCGGTGCTGGGATGGGAACGGGGTCGTCCGGCTGCATGCCGCTTCCGCAGGCGAGTCGGAGTACGTGCTGCTCATGGAACGGTGCCTGTCTGGCACGCCTCTCGGCCAGGTGCTGCCCGAGCCTCAGCAGGACGCGGTGGTTGCGAGCCTGCTTGGCCGGCTGTGGGCGCAGCCGCACTCCGGATACCCGTTCCGGCCGCTGGCACACATGTGCGCAGCGTGGGCGGATGAATTCGAGGCCGGGTACGCCAGCCTTGCCGGTGTGGCCGACCGGCTCGATCCTGGCTTGGCTCGGGCCGGCATCGGGCTGTTCCGCGAGCTGCCGGCGAGCGCGGGCAGTCAGGTGCTGCTCTGCACCGACCTGCACGCAGAGAACATCCTCGCTTCGCAGCGAGAGCCCTGGCTGGTTATCGACCCTAAGCCCTACGTCGGTGACCCTGCCTACGACGTGCTGCAGCACATGCTGAACTGCGAGGACCGGCTCGCGGCCGATCCGGCCGCGCTGGCCGAGCGGATGGCGGGCCTCGCCGGGCTCGACGCCGGCCGGGTGCGGCTGTGGCTGTTCGCCCGCGCCGTGCAGGAGTCGATCGACTCGGGGTTGATGCGCGAGGTTGCCAGACGGCTCGCACCCGCCTGATCTGCAGGGGCGTGGCGGGGCCCAGTTAGCGAACGGGCGAGCTGTCCCGGACGCGGCGGTAGCCGACGAAGCTCGTGTCGGCTACGCCCTCGCCGCCGGTCAGGCCGGGCAATTGACGCTGAATCGTATGCACGGCGGCTGACGGCAGGACAGCCTCGACGACTGCCTGATCGCCGTGGGTCTCGGGAGCGCTGACCTCGGCGCCGATCCGGGCCAGGCTCGACAGCACGGCCCCGAGCCGGTCGGCAGGGATGTCCAGTCTGGTGCGGGCCATCGGCTCGCACACGACTGTTCCGGCGCGGTCGAGGGCCTGCGACATCACGAGCGGGGTCAGTTTCCTGAAGTCGGCTGCTGTGGACTTAGGCGTGGCCAGGATCTGCTTCGCCGGGCCGTCCCCGACGTAATACCCGCACTGGGTCATCGTCACGAGGCAGTCCGTGACCTCCCAGCCGTACGGGCCTGTGTGCAGGCTTTGCTCGACATACGACGCCATCGCGTCGACAAACCTGCCGGGAGTCTTATAGATGTACAGCGGGATGCTGCGGGGATCCGGGAGGTCGAGGCGGAAGCGCACACCCGAGCCTGGATCAGCGGGCTCAATTCTCAGCCCGATCGTGGCTGAGTAAGGATGGTCGTCCGACTGCAGCACCTCGACCGCGCTACCGGTTCCTGCCGGTCGTTCGATGTGGATCGTCGTCGTCTCGCAGAACGTCGCCTCGACCCCGTAGTCACTCAGGAGGGTGGCCTGGATGACTTCCTTCTGGACCTCTCCGTAGAGCGAGACGGAGATCTCCTGTAGGTCGTCGCGCTGGCGGAGGTTGATCAGCGGATCCTGCTCGGCGAGCAGGCCGAGGGCGACCCGAAGCTTCGCCCGGTCGGCCGGATCGCTCGCGACGACGACAGATTCCAGCGTGGGCGGCGGGAACTGGCTGACGGTGCCTCCTTGTTCCCGATCGCCGGCGCGGTCGCCGATCCGCACCTGGCTCAGGCCCCAGACCTTCGCGATCTGGCCGGCCGACACGGATTCCCGCGGGACGGCGGGCCCGCGATCGTAGACGGCGAGGGCGGTGACCTTTGACTGCAGGCCTGCTCCGAACCTCAGCCGGTCCCGAACCCGCAGCGTCCCCGAGAACATCCGGACGTAGGCGATCTTCTCGCCGCTGCCGCCGCGCTCGATCTTGAAGATGCTTCCGGCAACCGGCCCGGCGGGATCGCCGGCGCTCGCCGGCAGGAGCTCGGTGATTCCCGCAGTGAGCTCAGCGACGCCGGTTCCGGTCATCGCAGAGCCGAAGAAGACCGGGTATACGTGCCCGCGGGCCGTCTGAGCGGTGAGCTCGGCGCGGAGCCGGCGGTAGGGAATGCCGTCCTGACTGCTGAGGTAGGCAGTGAGCAGCCGGTCGTCCCGCTCGGTCAGCAGCTCGGTCAGGCTGAGCCGGAAGCCGTGATCGGCCGGGTCTTCCGGCGTGACGTCGGCCGTGCGCGCCCCCGCCGCGCGCACCGAGTTCATGGCGATGACGGCCAGGCGCAGGCGGGTGCGAAGTTCGCGTAGTACGCGCGGCGGGTCGGCGCCTGCGCGATCGACCTTGTTCACGAACAACAGCACCGGGATGCCGAGCCGCTGGAGCGAGCGCATCAGGATCCGGGTCTGCGGCTGTACGCCCTCGACGGCTGAGACCACCAGCACCGCGCCGTCGAGCACGCTCAGCACGCGCTCCACCTCGGCAATGAAGTCCGGGTGACCGGGTGTGTCAATCAAGTTGACGGTGACGTCGCCCATGCCGAACGAGGCAACGGCAGACTTGATGGTGATCCCGCGCTGCCGCTCCAGCGCGAGCGAATCGGTCTGGGTCGTCCCGGCGTCGACGCTGCCGAGTTCGGAGATGACGTTCGCGGCGTACAGCAGCCGCTCCGTCAGCGTTGTCTTACCGGCGTCTACATGCGCGAGGATCCCGAGGTTGAGTGTCGTGCGAGGCACGCGTCACACCCTTCGCATAGGTCTCAATGGACATCACGACGGACATGAACGCCTCGCGCATCTACCCTCCCTCGAAGATCGGAACTGGACTCCCGAAGTAAACCACGCGCGCGGCCCGCTGCGCGCCTGGGTTTTTCTCAGCCGGACTTTGGCGTACGCCCCATGAGGTAGAACTCTGGGTTGGGCTGGAGCGCCATCAGGTGCGCTAGCCGGTTCGATGCGGCAAACAGCGCGGTGATCGCGCCGACGTCCCAGATCTCGTCGTCGGTCAGCCCGGCCGCACGGGCCGCGGCGATATCGGATTCACCGAAGTGCTCGGGGGTACGGGCCAGCGCGAGGGCAAGGTCGGTGATCGCCCGGCCTCGCTTGTCCAGCGGGGCTTGCCAGGGATTGCTGCTGACCTTGTCGGCGATCTGCGGGTCCTTGGAACGGATCCGCAGGACGGCACCGTGCGCGACGATGCAGTACGTGCAGTGGTTGGCCGCCGACGTAGCGACGACGACCAGCTCGCGCTCGGCCTTGGTCAGCCCGTCGGAGGAATCCATGAGGGCGTCGTGGTAATCCAGGAAGGCCCGCAGCTCGGCCGGGCGGTGGCCGAGGGCACGGAATATGTTCGGCACGAAGCCCGACTTGCGCGCGACCTCGCCGATCCGCTCGCGCAGGTCCTCGGGGAGGTCGTCGAGCTCGGTCATCCCGAATCGGCTCTCCATCATGAACCTCCCGGTCAGCCTGACTTCCGAAGGTAGAGTACTTCGCGTTCTGCCTACGGAAGGTTTGCCAGCATGTCAGCCTCACCCGCGCCGGTCGCGGACGACAACGGCCTGGTGCGCAGCACCGACGGGGCGGGCCGGCAGATCGGGCACAACATCCGCCCGCTCAAGACCGGCGAGATGATCGCCTCGTACCTGCGCGGCAAGATCGTCCGCGGCGAGCTGGCCGAGGGGGACTGCCTGCCATCCGAGGTCGAGCTGATGCGGCAGTTCGATGTGTCCCGGCCGACGCTGCGGGAGGCGTTCCGCATCCTGGAGACAGAGTCGCTGATCGAGCTCAGACGCGGGGCACGCGGTGCCCGGATTATCGCGCCCCGTGTCGAGGTCGCGGCCCGGTACGTAGGTCTGCTCATGCAGACATCCGGTACGACCGTCAGCGATGTCTACGAGGCCAGGTCGTTGCTTGAGCCGGTCGCGGCCGGGCTGCTGGCCACTCGCAGCGCGCCGGAGGACCTGGCCGACCTGTCGGCCTGCGCGGATGACCTGGAGCAGCTGCTCGAGTCGGGGGAGCCGCCCGCCGATGTCGCCGCATGGATCCGGCGCTCCCAGCGGTTCCACGACCTGCTCATGGAGCGAGCGGGCAATAAGACTCTGGCACTGCAGTCGCTGGTGCTGCGCGAGGTCGTGGACACCCACTTGCTGCTGGCCAGCCGCCAGCCGGGCATGGTGGCGCTGCCCGCCTCGGCCTTTGCCCGCGTGGTCCGGTCCTACCGCAAGCTCATCGCCCTCGTCGCCGCGGGGGACGCGGCCGGGGCGGAAGCGCACTGGCGGACGCATATGGACGTCGCCGCCCGGTCCCTGCTGGCAGACCAGCTCAAGTCGGCCACCGTCCTCGATATCTTCAGCTGACGATCTGCCCCGGCCCGGCCGAAGGAGAATCAATCATGAGCACGCTGATCCTGCCCGATGGCCGGGTGTACGGGTACGAGCAGTGGGGCGACACAGCCGGACTGCCGCTGTTCTCCATCCACGGCACGCCGGGCGGGCGGCTGAACCGCTACCCGGACGTGTCGCTATGGGAGCGGCTGGGCCTTCGTGTCATCACCGTGGACCGGCCTGGCTTCGGTCTTTCCACTCCGCTGCCGGGCCGGGCCGTGGCGCATGTCGCGGCCGACGTCGCGGCTGTCGCCGATCACCTCGGCCTCGGACGGTTCGCCGTGCAGGGCGGTTCCGGCGGCGGCCCGCACGCGCTCGCGATCGCGGCCCTGCTGGGTGACCGGGTCCTGGCTTGCGCCGCCGTCTGCTCGGGGGCGCCACTCGAGCCCGATGAAGTCGCCGCAATGCTGGAAATCAACCAGGAGTCGTATCGCATCATGACCGAGCAGGGCCGGGCGGGCCTGACGGAATTCCTGGCCCCGTGGCGGGAGCAGATGCTGGCCGACCCCGTCGCTGGCCTCGACGCCGCCATGGCCGACGCGCCACCCCAGGACCACGACTGGCTGGCCAGGCCTGATGTCCAGCGGGTCCATGCGGAGTCGCTGACCGACGCGCTCACCCCCGGCCTGGAGGGCTGGGTCGACGACGCCATGTCCATGGAAGCCCAGCCCTGGGGTTTCGACCTGGCCGCGATTTCCTGCCCCACGCACTTCTGGCACAGCGACGACGACGCCAACTGCCCGATCAGCGCCACGCGGCGCCTCGTCGACGCGGTACCGGGCGCTCGCCTGACCATCTGGCACGGCCAGGGTCATACCGCGCCGTCCCGGAACGCCGAGCAGGTCTTGACCGAATTGATCGCTGCCGCGCGGGCTCGTGAGCTGGCGCCAAGTTAGCTCGTGAGCTGGCGCCAAGTTAGCTATCGTAGTTAACTATCTCGACCAACCGTTGAACCCGCCAGCAGAACCGGCGGCAGTCACCCAGGAGGTTCACCGCATGCGCGACGCAGTCATCGTCGAGGCAGTGCGTACGCCGGTCGGCAAGCGGAACGGCGGCCTGTCCGAGATTCAGCCCACCGACCTGTCCGCCCACGTGCTGAAGGCGCTCGCCGAGCGCTCGGGCATCGACCCTGCGGTCGTGGAGGACGTCGTCTGGGGCTGCGTCAGCCAGGTCGGGGAGCAGGCGCTCGACATTGCCCGCACCGCCGTGCTGAGCGCCGGATGGCCCGAGTCGGTGCCGGGAGTCACCGTGGACCGGCAGTGCGGGTCTTCCCAGCAGGCGGTCAGCTTCGCGGCAGCGAGCGTGATCGCCGGGCACTATGACGTTGTCGTGGCCGGCGGCGTGGAGTCCATGAGCCGGGTGCCGATGGGGGCCTCGACGGGCGGCAAGTGGCCGTTTGGCGACGGCTTCCGCGCCCGGTACAACGGCATCGCGCCGAACCAGGGTCTGGGCGCGGAGATGATCGTGGAGCGGTGGGGCTTCAGCCGCACGCAACTCGATGAGTACAGCCTCGGCTCGCACGCCAAGGCAGCCGCCGCCCAGGACGACGGCCGGTTTGCCGGGCAGATCGCCCCGATCACCAACCCGTCCGGGGTCAAGGTCGAGGCCGACGAGGGCGTTCGCCGGGGCAGCACCCTGGAGGCCCTGGCCGGGCTCAAGACGGCTTTCAAGCCTGAGGGCGGCACGATCACCGCCGCCAACAGCTCGCAGATCTCCGACGGCGCTGCCGCGCTGCTGATCACCACCAGCGAGAAGGCAGCTGAGCTTGGCCTGACGCCGCTGGCCAGGATTCACACCGCGGTTGTCACCGGCGACGACCCGATCATCATGCTGACCGGCCCGATCCCCGCCACCGCCCTGGCCCTCAAGCGCAGCGGCTTGTCGATCGGCGACTTTGGCGCCTTCGAGGTCAACGAGGCGTTCGCGCCCGTGCCGCTGGCGTGGCTCGCCGAAACCGGGGCCGACCCGGCGCGGCTGAACCCCAACGGCGGCGCGATCGCGCTCGGCCACCCTCTCGGCGGCAGCGGCGCCCGGCTCATGACCACGCTCGTCCACCACATGCGTGACGCCGGAATCCGGTACGGGCTGCAGACGATGTGCGAGGGCGGCGGCCAAGCCAACGCCACTATCCTCGAGCTGCTCTAGCGAGACTTGCCCGGACACCTGCCGACGGACCCATGCCGGTAGGTGTCCGGCGGCAGGTCAGCGATCTGATGCAAGATGTGGTCGCCTTCTGAGGTGTAGTCCAGTTCGTCGCTGTGGGCGCTCGCCGCCAGGCGGCCGATACTGGCCTTCGCGACGCCTGCCCGCTGCTCGAGCAGGCTGAGATAGGGCAGCCGGTCATGCGCACGGAGCGGCGCGGGCAGGTCAAGGGCCTCATGCACAGCAGACAGGAAGTGCCGGATTGCGCTGCCACTGGCGGCCGTTCCTGCACCGCCATTGCCCACAGCACGCCTCCCCGGTTCCCGTCCACTCTCGGCGCTTACATGATCGTCAAGCCTTACTCTCTCACTGAGTGCAGTCAAATGACAGCAATGCGTAATCGTGTCGCTGTCTGGCGTCGCCGGCCCGCCGGTGTTGTCACGCCGTGGTGGTCACGACTCGCGCTGAGACAGCCTCGCCTCCGGCAGCATGGGCTCGAACAGCTCGACCGGGTTGCCGGACGGGTCCTCGAGCAGGATCTGCCTGCCGCCGACACCGGAGACGATGTCGTTGCGGAACACAGTGCCCTGCTGTCGCAGCGTCTCGACGAGGCCGTCCAGGTCAGCTACCTCGAGCATGAACCGGTTCCAGCCGCCGGGCGACGGCAGCGTGCCGTCGGGCATCGCCTGGCCGCCGCCGGGTCCGCCGCCAGGAGCGCTCAGCACGAGGCGCAGGTCCCCCCGCGACAGCATGGCGAAGGTTGGCGCCGGATGCATGAGCTCGCTGAAGCCGAGCCGCTCGCAGTAGAACCGGATCGCCGTGTCGACGTCATCGACGAAGTACCGGACGCTGACGGTCGCCATGACCGCCCTCCCTCCTGACTATCGTGTCGATGGCCGGGCCGGTGCCGAACTTACCGCGCGGCCTCATCGGCTCGCCACCACGTCACAGCCCGTTCGGGAAAGTGATCGACTCGGGTGCGACGAGCGGTGTTCCGACCTCGAGCTGGATCTGGGCGTGCGCGGTCAGCGGGATGTTGCGCGGATTGCCCTGGTAGACCATGCCGTTGTCGATGGCCGTGACGTGCCCTGAGGCGGGTCCGATCCGATCCGGGCCGAGCGGCTGGCCCCACTCGTCGAAGAACTCGCCGAGGGTGTACGTGCGGTGCACGGGGGACTCGATGTGAATGATGCCGTCGGGTGCGTGGGTGTGCAGCCAGTAGAAGCAGGTGCCACTGCTGATAAACGGCCCGGCCTGAGTTTGCGTGGCGATCGCGCCCGGGATCCCGATGCCGGCCGGAATCTGCCGCGGCAAGCCGTTCACGAACACGGTGACGTGGGCGTGAATGTGGAAGAGCGTCTGCTCACTGCGACTGCAGCTGATGCCGTCGACTGACTGCCCGGTGGCCTTGGTCGCGGTGCCCGTCAGCGCCGGGGCGCTCGGTACCGGAACGCCCTCTGGTCCGCTCGCGCCCGCCGCGGGTGCTGGCTGCAGCGGCCCGAGGGTGCTCAGCGACGCGAGCTTCGCCGCCGGGGGGCGGCCGGCTGCGGAGCCGCCGGTGGTGGCCACGATCGCGCCCGCAATCCCCCCCGCCACGAGCAGCCCGGCGGCCCCGATCAGGAGCTGGTTGCGCCGCTTGCGTCGTGCTTCCTCTGCTCTGATGCGCTCGACCGCGCGCTTCCTGCTCTCCCTGGACACCGCCGCTCCCGGATGATCTACGATCTACGTACGTAGATCGTAGCAAGTGCTAGGGTGGCACGCGAACAGCACGGCGAGCTAACCGGCCATGCGCCGCCAGTGCAAGGGAAGCTAGGGCGAAGGAGCTGCCGCAGTATGGGCCTACGCGGCTTCGGTGACCTGGAGGCCGTGGTAATGCGCCGGCTCTGGGATCACGACGGCCCGGTGACGGTCCGCGAGGTCTTCGAAGAGCTGCGGCAGGACCGTGCGATCGCGTACACGACCGTGATGTCCACGATGGACAACCTGCACCGCAAGGGCTGGCTCAGCCGGGTCAAGGACGGCAAGGCCTACCGCTACTCGGCGGTGGCGAGCCGGGAGGAATACAGTGCGCGGCTCATGCGCGAAGCCATGGCCGAGGCCGACGATACCGAGGCAGTGCTGAGCCACTTCCTCGCGCACATGGACAGCGCGGAGTCGGACGCCCTCCGCGCTGTGCTGCTCAGGCTGACCAGAAAGACGGGGGAGAACGCACAATGAGGGCCGCGCTCGTCCTGGCCGGTTACGCCCTGGTGGTGGCGTGGTTCCTGCCCCGCCCGCTAGCCCGGCTGACAGGGCAGGGCGCCAGCGTGCGGCCCGGCCTGGCAGCCTGGCTCAGCGCGCTTCTCAGCGCGGCCGTATCGGCGGTCATCGGGCTGCAGTTCCTCATCCGTACCGCAATCGCCGGGTGGCCGCGGCTGAGTGAGGTCGTCTGCCGGTCGGTGGCCGGCTCCGCGTGTACCAGGGCCGTATACGGCAGCGCCGCGTTCGAGCTGGGCGTCGGCGCGATCGCGATGGCGGCGACTGCCGTGGCTCTCGTCGTCGCATGGCGCTGCGGGCGGCGCGCCCAGCGGGCACGCCGGCACACCAGGGCACATGCCGAGGCGGCCCGTCTGATAGGAAAGGCTCTGCCCGGTACCGAAGCGCTCGTCCTCACCGACCCCCGGCCCATTGCCTACTGCGTGCCTGGCCGGCCCGCTGCCATCGTCCTGACGAGCGGAGTGCTCGAGGTGCTCGAGCCAGCGCAGCTCGACGCGGTGCTGGCGCATGAGCGGGCGCACCTGGCCCGCCGTCACCCTGTGCTGGTCTCGCTCACCAGGGGACTGGCAGCCGCGGTTCCGGTGGTACCGCTATTCGCCTGGGCGAGAGCTGAGGTCGCCCGGCTCGCCGAGATGTCAGCCGACGACGCGGCCATCCGCGTCAGCGGACGGACCGCGGTCATAACCGCGCTCATAGCGATCGGCACCGGCGCCGCTGTCCGGGACGACAGCATCGCTCGCGCTCCCGCCGCGGTGCCGCGCGCCGCCATCGGGGCGGCCGGCTACGCCGTCCCGGCGCGGCTGGAGCGGATGGTCGCGCCCGCCGGTCCGGCCCGGCAGGCCTGGTACAGCCTGGCGCTGGTCGGGCTGCTCGCCGGGATGCTTGTGCTGCCTGGCGTCCTCGCCATGCTGGCTGGCTGAGCCGCACGCAGCAGGGCCGGTGCTGGATGGTGTCGGTACAAGCCGGGCGGGAAAGATGAAATCGGGAGGGGGGCGGCCCATGAAGCTCGTGACTGCTGTTGTGAAGCTGGAGAAGCTCGATGAGGTGGCGCACGCGGTGGCTGCGGCCGGCGCCCGGGGGATGACAGCGACGGAGGTTCGCGGTTTCGGCCAGCAGTATGGGCAGCACGCCGGCGACCGGCCTGGCGACGCTACGGTCATGCTGGTGCACAAGCTGCGGATCGAGGTCCTGATCGGAGACGAACTGGCCTGGCCCGTCGTCGAGGCGATTGCCAAGGCAGTCGGCGCCGGCACGGTTGGTGACGGCAAAATCTGGATCAGTCCGGTCGAGAAGGCACTGAGAGTGCGGACCGGCGAGCGTGACCTCGCCGCGGTGTGAGGAGACTGTTGCCCGTGCGGAAGCGGGGCATAGGACGGATGAAGACTCAGCCAGCAGCCAGACAGGAGGAGCCGCGATGTCCGTACCTGCCCGCCGTCTTCCGGTGCCCGCCCGCTTCCCGGACGTTCTCGACTGGCTCGACGCGCCCTGGTCGGCGCTGCTGCCCTTCCGGTCCGGTGAGACATTCCGCGTCGAGGACTACAAAGAAGACGGGGATTACGTGATCCGGGCCGAGCTACCCGGCGTGGACCCGGAGAAGGACGTGGAAGTTTCCGTGCACGCCGGGTTGCTCACGATTCACGCAGAACGCCGTCAGGAAACCAAGGCGGAGCGTCATTCGGAGTTCCGGTACGGGGAGCTGACCCGGTCAGTTGCGCTGCCCGAGGGCGCTGACGCAGGCAATATCACCGCAAGATATGACAACGGCATCCTCGAGGTCAGCGTTCCGGTTCCTGAGCACGCCACGTCGGGCCGCCGCATCAGAGTCGAGCGGAACTCCTGACCTCGCCCTGGTGGCGCCATGGCCCGGAGTCTGCTGATTGCGCCCACGGGGAGCGGCGCTGACCTGGTGCGGACGTGCCTTGGCATAGTCCGCGCCCTCGACCGGCGTGGTGCGAATGTTGCTTTCGTCAAGCCTGTCGCCGACATCAGACCCGGCGACAGGCCTGACCAGTCCGCCGCGTTGGTCCGGGTCGTGGCTGACCTGCACCCGCCGGACCCGCTGTCGGTCGCCGACCTCGAGCAGCTACTCGGAGCCGGCGGGCTCGACCTGGCGCTCGAGAAGGTCGTAGCTGCGTGGCAGCCCCTCCACGACTCCGGTGACATTGTGGTCGTGGAGGGGCTCAGCCCGGACCCGCCCAGGCTGTACGCGACCGAGTTCAACCTGGCGCTCGGCAGGACGCTGGATGCCGATGTGCTGCTGGTGGCGCGCTGGCCTGCGGCCGCCGGATCACTCGAAGAATCCCCGGCAGCGGCGGCCGTCGGCCTCGCCGAGGCACTGGCCATTGCTGCCGCCGGGTACTCCCTGGGCGAGGGCGAGCGAGTCGTGGGCTGCGTAGTGCACAACCTGCCGGCGGACGACCCGACCGCTGAGCCGGAATTGCGGGCAGCCCTCGCGCGTCGTGAGCTGCGGCTGCTCGCGGGGGTGTCCGATCGCCCCGAGCTGAGCTGGTTCCGGGTGCGAGATCTCGTCCGGGAGTTGCGCCCCCGGATCGTCAGCGAGGGGGATCTGTCCCGCCGCATCAAAGACGTGGCTGTGTTTGCCCAGGGGGTGCCCGGTGGCTTGCGAGTGCTGACCGACGGCAGGCTGATCGTGGTTCCCGGCGACCGGCACGACGTGATTATGGCCGCGTGCCTGGCGACCTTGAACGGAACCCAGCTTGCCGCGCTGCTGCTGTCCGCCGGGATCGAACCCGACTCGCGGATCACGGAGCTGACCAGGGCAACCTCGGCGGCGGGCCTGCCCATCCTGGTGCTGGACACCGACAGCTACGAGACCGCTGCTGAAGTCGGGGCACTGGACCCGGGGCTGCCCGTCGACGATTCCGAGCGCATCGAGGCCGTGACCAGCTCGGTCGCCGATGCGATCGATCCGTCGTGGCTCGACTCGGCGCTCGGCCCGGCAAGGCCACGGCGGCTCAGCCCGGCCGCGTTTCGTTTCGGCCTGGTCGAGCTGGCCCGCGCCGCAGACGCTTGGCTGGTTCTCCCCGAGGGAACCGAGCCGCGCACGGTACGCGCCGCCGTCGCGTGCGCAAACCGGGGGATCGCGCGCAGCATCCTGCTCGGCCCGCCAGCGGAGGTGGAGAGCCTTGCCCGCAACCTCGGACTTCAGCTGCCCGGCGGCGTCTGCGTAACCGACCCAGGTGAGATCGCGGAACGGTACGTCGCACCGCTCGCCAAGATCAGAGAGCATCGCGGCTGGACGCAGGACGTCGCGCGAGAGCAGCTCGCCGACCCGATGACCGTCGGCACCATGATGCTGTGGAACGGCGAGGTAGCTGGCCTGGTGTCCGGCGCCGCGCACACCACGGCCTCGACCGTGCGGCCAGCACTGCAGATCATCGGCACCAAGCCGGGCAGCCGCCTGGTTTCGTCGATTTTCTTCATGTGCCTGCCGGACGAGGTGGTCATCTACGGCGACTGCGCCATCAATCCGCAGCCTGATGCCCGAGATCTCGCGGACATAGCCATTCAGAGCGCCGTCTCGGCGCGCGCTTTCGGCATCGAGCCGCGAGTCGCGATGATCAGCTTCAGTACCGGCGCATCGGCGGCGGGCAGCGACGTGGACAAGGTCGCTGAGGCCACCAGGATCGCGCACGAGGCGGAGCCGGACCTAGCTATCGACGGCCCGCTGCAGTACGACGCCGCTGCTATCGCCTCCGTTGGGCTGGCCAAGCGGCCAGGCAGCGCCGTCGCCGGCAAGGCGAACGTGTTCATCTTCCCTGACCTTGACACCGGCAACACCACCTACAAAGCCGTGCAGCGCAGCGCCAACGTGATCAGCATCGGCCCGATGCTGCAGGGATTGGCGAAGCCGGTCAACGACCTCAGCCGTGGCGCCCTCGTGGAGGACATCATCTACACCATGGCGCTGACGGCTATCCAGTCGCGCGCCGGATAACGAGGCGCACTCAGCAGGCGACGCCCATCTCGTCGTGCACGACCCGCCCGCCGACGCACGTCAGCGCAGAGCGCATGCTGGTCAGCCCGGCGGCGTCAGCCGTGAGCGGGTTGGCGTCCAGGAGCGCGATGTCACCGGGCTGGCCGACGGCGATCTGGCGGCCGTCGACCGAGGCGGCGATCGCCTCGGCGGCAGTAATGATCTGCTCGGGATGCCAGGGCTCGTCGCCAGGCCGGCCGCGATGCACCGCAGTGGCGATCGCCAGCCACGGATCGAGCGGGGCCACCGGTGCGTCCGAGCCGAAGGCAAGGCGGACGCCGTGGTCGAGCATGGACCGGAACGTGAAGCAGCGTTCCGCCCGGTCGGCCCACACCCGGTCGGTCGTTTCGTGGTCGTCCAAAAGGTGCGCGGGCTGGACGCTGGCCGTCAGGCCCAGGCGCGCTAGGTCCCCTATTGCGCTGTCCGTCGTCAGCTGCGCGTGCTCGATCGAACCGGACGCGCCCGTCGCAGCGTACGCGGCGAGGGCTACCTGCAGCGCCCGGTCGCCGATGGCGTGCGTCGCGACTCGCAATCTCGCCTGATGTCCCTCGCTCAGCAGGGCTGACAGTTCGGCGGGTGACAGGTTCGGCGCACCACAGCCGCCCGTGTCCGCGTACGGCTCGCAGCACCAGGCGGAACGCGTGCCGAGCGACCCGTCGCTGATGATCTTGAGCGAGCCAACCGTCAGGCGGTCGTCCGCCGCTGGCAGCCGGGTGCCGCCGCGCAGTCCTGCTGCCGTGACGCTGCTGAGCTGCCCTGCATACGGGGACCACCGGATCCGGATCAGGTCACAGCCCTCATGCCAGCGTTGCGCCCAGTCTCTCCACGGCGCCTCGAGTTCGAAATCAACCAGCCCGGTGACTCCTCGTGCTGCGGCGTCGCAGAGCACGCGACGATAGTCGTCCGGCGCTGCAGGTCCCTCCAGGGCGGCCACCCGCGGGTAGGCCGCGAACCATTCGGCCTCGGCCACGACGCCGTCCCGACGGGCCAGACCCAGCGCATCGAGCGCCGCCGTGTTCAGCCAGCCATGGTGGACATCGCCGTTGACCAGAACGACGGGAACATCGGCGCAGACAGCGTCGAGCTCCGCCACCGTCACCTCCCGCATCCATGTGCCGGCCCGGTGCCCCATCCCTATGACCGGCTGCCCGGACCGCCCGGCTTGCGCGACGAGGGCGAGCACCTCCTCCGGAGTGGATGTTCCTGACAGATCGAAACGCCGCCTGGCGAGCGCCCACTGTCCGAGGTGCACGTGCGCGTCCCACAACCCAGGGATCAGCCAGCGGCCGGCCCCGTCGACTTCTGGCACGCCCTGCGGCTTGGCGACCGCGCCGATACCGGCGATCACCCCGTTCGCGAGGAGTACATCGGCCGGCTCTGGGGCGGCTGACCCATCGAGCGGAACAACCCGAACCTGGCGCAGCAAGAGTGACGGCACCGAGCCCACGCTTCCAGAATCGCGGTGCGGCAGCGGGACGAATGACCCTACTGCTCGGCCGAGAGCGCACGAAGCCTGATAGTGGAGGGGCCCAAGGACGCGATATGCGACCCGGGCACGGTAGAGCCGTTGTGGATCAGGTGACCGCATCTGGAGGGATGTTGTCATGGATGCGTTCTTCAAGCTTATTGCAGCAGGTCCGCTGTTCTTCGTGAGCGCGTGGCTGCTCATGATCTTCGCCGGGATCACGCATTCCGACGTCGGCATTGCTCCGTTTGGTTACCTCACCGCGATGGTTGTCACGATCGGGCTGTGGCTGACCGTCGCGCCAGCGATCGGCGCGGCATCCCGCGCAACGCCGGGCAAGAAGCGCTCCTGAACCCTACGGATCTCCCGTGGCCGGCGGGCTGTTGTCGGCTGGGTGTTGACGTGCCCACTGATGGAAGGCGTCCACGGCGGTGGGAAGGGTGGGATACAGCCGGTCAGCGCCGATCTTGTCGGCGATTCCGAAGGCCTGCAGCCTGGCCAGCAGATCATGCTTGACCCGGGCGAGAGCAAACACCGCGCCCCGACGGGTGATCTCGTCGCGGATGGCGTCCATCGCCTCGAGCGCCGTGAAGTCGACTTCGACGTTGGCCTCGACGTTGAGGACGAACCAGCGCAGAGGTGCCCTCTGCTGGTCTGCGGCGGCCAGCGCTCGACGGCGAAAATCCTCGGCGTTGGCGAAGAACAACGGGGCGTCATACCGGTAGACGACCAGGCCCGGAACTGTGCGAGCCTCCGGGTAGTCGTCGACGTCGTGCATGCCAGCCAGGCCGGGCACAAGGCCCTGGATCGCGTCGTGCGGGCGGGCGACGCGCACGAGCAGGTCGGCCACCGACAGCCCGATGGCGACGAGCACTCCGTACAAGATGTTGAACACCAGCACCCCGGCGCAGGCCGCGATCGCGATAGCGAGCTCGGCGCGACGGAATCGGAACAACCGCTGAAACGCAGTGATATCGACGAGCCGCAGGGCCGCGTAGATGACGATGGCACCGAGCGCCGCCGTCGGGAAGCGGGCGAGCACCGGCCGGGCGGCCAGCAGCACGACGACGACCGTGACGGCGGTCGCGATCGAGTACACCTGACTGCGGCTGCCGCTGGTGACGGCGATTGCCGTGCGGGTGGCGCTGCTGCTGACCGGGAAGCCGCGGACAAGCCCGGCGCCGACATTGCCTACGCCGAGCGCCAGCAATTCCCGGTTGGCATTGATGATCTCGCCGCGCCGGGCAAATGACCGGCCAGTGAGGACGTCGTCGCTGAAGCCGACGATCAGCACCGAGAAGGCCGGCAGCAGCAGCATCCTCAGCACCGCCGGGTGCAGCGCGGGCAGATGCGGTGCAGGGAAACCAGCTGGGATCGGGCCGACGACCGCGACACCGTGTCGATGCAGGCTGAACGCGGCCACCACCGCGGTCGCCAGCAGGACCGCGAGCAGCGGCCCTGGCAGGTTCCGCCACTGCCAGCGCAACAGCACGAGGAAGGCCAGCACGGCCGCCGCGACGACGATGACGGCGGGCTGCGCGGTGCTGACGCCGCGGGCAAATGAGCGAAGCTGGCTGATGAACTCCTCGCCGCTCACCTGCACGCCAGTGACCCGGCCGAGCTGGCCGGCGATCATGATGAGGGCCACGCCCGCCATATAGCCAATCAGCACCGGCCTGGACAGCAGGTCGGCGACGAAGCCGAGCCGCAGCAGCCAGGCAGCGATCCCCATCACCCCGACGAGCAGCGCTAGCGTCGCCGCCAGCTCCGCATACCGCGCCGAATCGGCTGCCGCCAGCGGTCCGATTGCGATCGCGGTCATCAAGGCCGTCGTCGCCTCCGGGCCCATCGATAGCGACGGCGAGGACCCGAGCAGTGCGTAGATCACCAGAGCAGGCAGTGCAGCCCACAGTCCGGCCACCGGGTGCAGGCCCGCGACTGTGGCGTATGCCATCACTTGCGGAACCAGGTAAGCCGCGACGGTGACACCGCCAATCAGGTCGCCGCGCAGCCAGGACCGCTGGTAACCGCGGAGCATCGCCAGCCGTCGCATCACAGCTGCGTTCTACCCGCTCATCCCAGCCCGCCCCGATGTCGTCACCACCCGGCTGATCGGCATCGAGGCTCCGGCTAGCCTGGTCTGGCCCTGGCTGGTGCAGATGGGACCGGGCAGGGCCGGTGCGTATCCCTACGACTAGATCGAGAAGGTCATGCGTCTCGTGCTGGTGCGGCACGGTGAGAGCGCATGGAACGCCAGGAACCTGTTCACCGGCTGGGTAAACGTCCCGCTGAGCGCGGCTGGCGAGCAGGAGGCGATGCGCGCCGGGCGGCTACTCACCGAACACGGCCTGAGGCCGGCGCTCGTGCACACATCGGTGCAGCGGCGCGCTATCCAGACCGCTGACCTGGCTCTGGCCGCGTGCGACCTGGACTGGATCCCGGTGCGCCGCTCGTGGCGGCTGAACTCCAACCACTACGGCCTGTTGCAGGGCCAGAACAAGGACGACGTGCGGGCGCAGTACGGGGACCGCCAATACCAGGCCTGGCACCGGCAGTACGACTGCGCGCCGCCGCCGATGCCCGACGGCGCTCCCTATTCGCAGTTCGCCGACCCGCGCTATGCGGTCATCCCGGCGGAGGCGAGGCCGCGGACCGAGTCGCTCCGCGACGTAACAGCGCGGCTGCTGCCGTACTGGTACGACGCGATCGTCCCTGACCTGCTCACGGGCACCTGCGTGCTCGTGGTCTCGCACGGCAACACGCTGCGTGCGCTCATCAAGCACCTGGACCGCGTGAGCGACGAGGCGAGCGGACGGCTGGAAGTCCCGACCGGTCTGCCGCTCGTCTATGACCTGGACCAGGACATGCGCCCGGTCCTACCCGGCGGTCAGCGCCTTGGCGGCAGACCGGGAGACTGAGCTGATGCGCATTGTGACGGAGCCAGCTCTGGCCACCGTGCTCGGCCGCCTGGACGGCGTACCACGGGTCGTGGTGAGCGGCAACTTCGCCACCCCGTGGCTGGCCCTGCTTGCGCTCGATAAGGCTGTGGCCTCTTACCGGCTGTTCGCGCTCAACGCCCAGCCGGGCATCCCTGACCGGGACGGCGTCATCCTCGAATCCCCGTTCGTGGGCGCAGGCATGCGGGGCAGCGACCGGCTGCGCTACCTGCCGTGCCGGCTTTCGCTGGTTCCAAGCCTGCTCTCGACGGCGCTGTCACCGGACGTCGTGCTGGTCCACACCTCGGTGCCATCAGGCGGGACAGTGTCGCTCGGCACGGAGGTGAACGTGCTGCCCGCGGCGATCGAGGCCGTGCGGGCGCGCGGCGGGATGGTCATCGCCCAGCTGAACCGGCGCATGCCCTTCACCTATGGGGACGCGGTGCTCGCCACCGATGAGATTGACCTGGCGATCGAGGCGGATGACTCGCTGGCCTCACCGGAGCGCCGGCCGCACGGCGAAGTGCACGATGCGATCGGCGAGCAGGTCGCGGCGCTGATACCTGACGCGGCGACCCTGCAGCTCGGCATCGGCGCGGTGCCGGACGCGGTGCTGACCGCACTGCATGGCCGCAGCGGTCTCGCGGTGTGGTCGGAGATGTTCAGCGATGGCGTCCTCACCCTCGAGCGGGCGGGTGCGCTTGATCCTGTCCGGCCGATCACGGCGTCGTTCGCCTTCGGCAGCGCCGAGCTCTACGACTGGGTCGACCGCAACCCGCGGGTGCGGATGCTGCGCACCGAGAAGACCAACGATCCGGCCCTGATTGCCCGGCAGGGGGGCATGGTCTCGGTCAACGGTGCGCTGCAAGTCGACCTGTTCGCCCAAGCGAACGCGTCGAGGGTGCACGGCATGATCTACTCCGGGTTCGGCGGGCAGACCGACTTTGTGGTCGGCGCGCTGCACTCGCGGGGCGGCAAGGCGGTCATCGCGCTGCCGTCGTGGCACCCGAAAGCGGACGTCTCGACCGTGGTGCCGCGGCTGGCCGGCCCGGTCACCTCGTTCCAGCACAGCTTCATCGTCAGCGAGCAGGGCACCGCGACAATCTGGGGCAACGATGCCAACACCCAGGCCAGGCAAATTATCGACCGGGTCGCTCACCCGCGCGCGAGGGACGAGCTGCGCGAGTCGGGCCGCGGCCTGGGCTTTCGCCTCTAGCGGCTGGTGAGCGGAACCCGCCAGTCGAGGGCCGCGCCCTTCCCCGTGGCTGGATCGGCAGCCTCAACGACGAGGGTTCCGCCCAGGCGCACAGCGCGTTCAGCCAGATTGTCGAGCCCGCTGCGGCGGACGTCGTTCGCGATGCCGATGCCGTTATCGCTGATCCGCAAGCGCACCTCACTCTCGGCTTCCGCGCCGACTTCCACCTGACTCGCGCTCGCGTGCCGCGCTGCGTTGGACAGCCCTTCTCGGAGGACTGCGAGCAGGTGCTCGCCCTGCTCTGCCGAGACGTTGTCCTCGAGCCCGCCGCCGAGCCGCACCACCGGCGCGAAGCCGAGGATCGGCGTCATCTCCTCGGCGACATGCGCGATCTGCGCGCGGAGGCTCGGTGGGTTGTCCTTGGTACGCGCGTGCAGCGAGAAGATCGTGGTCCGGATGTCGGCGATGGCGTTGTCCAATTCGTCGACCACGTGCTGAATCCGCGTACTGGCAGCCGGAGTGACAGCCAGGGGCGCCATGCCCTCGAGGGCGAGACCAGCCGCATACAGCCGCTGGATGACCTGGTCGTGCAGATCGCGAGCGATCCGCTCGCGGTCGTCGAACACCAGGAGCCGCTCAGCGTCGCGGCGGCGGTCGGCCAGCTCCAGCGCGATCCCGGCCTGAGCCGCGAACGACGCGACCATGTCGACGGCCGCCTGTGGGAAGGGCGTCGATCCGCGCCGCCGGCCGATAGTGAACACTCCTCGCACGTTGCCCGGCACGCCCAGCGGAAACAGAACCGCCGGGCCGATGTGACCCATGGCCCGGCGCGCGACCGCGGCAGCCCGCTTGTCGGTGGCGAAGTCCGCGATCACCTCCCGCTGCCCCGTTTCGTACACCGGTCCTGAGAGGGATTCGCCGAGTGGCAGCACGAGCCCGATCGCGCCGTGGGCGCCGTCGCCGTCCACGTACTCGATGATGAGCCGGTCCCCGTCGCGGTCGGGTAGCGCCACCACGGCCAGGTCGGCGACCGACAGCTCGCGCGCCTGCCCCGCCAGAGCGGCCAGCACGGATGCGGGCTCGGTCCCTGAGAGAAGCTCTGTCGTGATCTCGCCGCTGGCCCGCAGCCAGCGCTCTTGTCGCTGAGAATCGTCATACAGCCGGGCGTTCTCGATGGCCACGCCCGCTGCGGCGCCGAGCGCGGATACCGCCGCCTCGTCGTCCGCCGTGAACTGCCCGCCGTCGCGTTTCCCTGTCAGGTACAGGTTCCCGAATACCTCGCCGCGGACATGCACCGGTACGCCAAGAAACCCCTGCATTGGCGGGTGCCCCGCCGGGAAGCCAACCGATTCCGGGTGTGTCCCGATATCCGCGAGCCGCAGCGGTCTCGGGTCATGGATCAGCAGGCCGAGCAGGCCCTTTCCTTCTGGCCAGTGATCGATCGCGTGGATCTCCCGATCATCGAGACCCACCGGAATAAACTCGGCAAGCTTCCCAGTCTCCCCGATAACACCCAGCGCGGCATACCTCGCGTCCGCCAGTCTGGCTGCGGCCTCGACGATTCTGTGCAGCATCGTCTCGAGGTCAAGATCGGACCCGATGGCGACGACGGCTTCCAGCAACCCGTTCATCATGTCGCGGGTCGACAGCACGGCTTGCAGCCTGGCCTGGAGCTCGCCCAGTAGCTGGTCAAGCTGCAGGTGTGGCAGCACGCCCGATGTAACGTCCGAGCGGTCCATCCGCCCGCCCCCCGCTGCTGACGTGATTTCCCGTGCATGGCGCGTACTCAGCGCGTACTCAGAGCGTACACACCCGGTGAGAACGTCCAGCAGCCCTATTTGCCAGCGAAGGACCTTCGACCCTGAACCAGGGGACGGCATCCAGGGAAGTATCTGAGGTGATGGACACGGTTGCCGCCAGGGCTAGTCGGAAGCTCGTGGCACTCGATCGCACCGAGTGCCTGCAGTTGCTGGCGACCGTTCCGGTGGGACGCCTGATCTTCACCGAGGGCGCGCTGCCCACGGTGAAGATCATGAACTTCATGCTGGCCGGCGACCTGATCGTGCTGCGGACGGCGCCAGGCACCGCCGCCGCCCGCAAGGCCGCCGGGTCGGTCGTCGCGTTCGAGGCGGACGCGCTCGAGGAAGCGACAAGTTCGGGCTGGTCAGTGACGGTAACGGGGTGGGCGGAGCTGGTGACCGACGAGAATGCCAGCGCGACCTACGGCGCGCTCGCGCTGGCGTCGTGGGCCCCGGGTGACCGCCCCCAATTCATCACGATCAGGACTGATGTCGTGCGGGGGCAGCGGATCCCGCCAGGGTGACGCTTGCCACCAAGCTGGGTGAGGGGCTGACGCTTGCCACCAGCTGGGTAAGGGATAGTGTCGTAATAAGCCGAAGTGGCCTCATGGCACGGCTCCCTCCCTGGTGCAGAGCGCGATCTGTATCGGGGACTCCCAGCGGGTGATGATCATGCTGGCAAGTGAGAGTCAGAATCTGCTGCCGGTACTGGAGATGGCCGAGGCGGTATTCCGCGGCCCGGTCAGCCAGTCGCCTCCGCCAGGCCGGGACAGGCTCGCACAGCGAGCCGCCCGGCTATCTGCACGTATCCGTTTCGCCCTTGATGAGCCGGATGCGCTACGGGACATACGTGTCCTGACCGGAGATCTGCACGATGCCGCCGGGCTGGACTCGCTGTTGCTGCATGTTCTGGACGGTGCCCTGTCCCTGACCGAGGCCGACTTTGGGACCCTGCATCTCCGCGACCCTGTCACTGGCTCGCTGTGGCTGGTTACCCAGTCGGGGTTCGGCCAGGAGTTCCTCGACTATTTCGCCGTGGTCCAGCACGGCGACCGCGAGTCGGCACCCGGCAGGGCGGCAGAGGGGTGCGCCCAGGCGGTTATCGCTGACGTCAACACGGACGCGGCCTTCGCTCCGCACCGCGCCATCGCCGCCGCCGCCGGTTTCCGCGCGGTCCAGTCGACGCCGCTGGCCGACTATTCAGGCCGTCTGGTCGGCGTTGTCTCGGCCTACTTCACCCGGCAGTACCTCCCCGCGGCGCGGCAGCTGCGGATGATGGAGCTGTACGGCGATGTTGCCGGCGAGGTCGTTGCCCGTCGGCTAGGCGTAGCCGCTGGTGGCGAGGGGGACGATCCAGTCGGCCAGGCGCTCTTCACCGCCATGCTCGACCGAGAAGACGGCGGCGGGACCCAGCACCTAGCCAGCGTGCCCGAGCCAGCTGATGACGGGCACGCCCGTGACAGCCACCCGGCGCCCTGGTCCGCCCTGCCCGAGGATGTGATGTCGCAATTTGCGAACAATATCGTGGGCCAGCTGTCTTCTGTGGAAGTGAGCCTCGAGAGTGCGCGAAGCATCGTCGGAGACGGCCCTGCGGGGGAACACATAGCGAGCGCTACCGGTGAGATTGACCGGGTGATCCACGACATCCGCACGGTCATATTCAGCCTCGCCGCGGATGCCGAGAATTACATACCGGAGCGCTGGCCGCCGCTGCCCGAGAGACGGCGCGGTGGTACTGCGGAGTTGCTGGACTGGGTGATGAACAGCATGCTCGGCATCGGAGTGGCCCTGCAGGCGGCGGCTGGCCAGCCACCAGGCACCGTCGGCCAGGATCTCCTCGAAGCGGGGCGCAGCATCGACGAGATGGCGCAGGTTATCCGCGATCACATGGACGGCGAGCGAGCAACTTCCGGCCTGGCCGGGGGGCCCCCGCTGGATGGCCAGGAGGGGCCAGCCGACCACGCCGGCCGGCAGCGGCGGATGGCGCAAACGGCGCGGTCTTTGCAGCTGTCGGCGGCGGGCGTCGCTGCGCTGCTGGAGCAACAGTCCACCCTCAGCAGCGAGCCACTACGGCTGGACTACGCAACCGAGATCAAACGGTGGCGCGCCTTTGCCGATCAGGCCGAGCAAATCGCCGGACGCTGGGAGCAGCAGGCACCGTAAAGCCAGGCACCGCCATCGCAGTCCGGCTAGCGGAGTTACCGGGGCGTGATTGGACCCTTGCTGCCCTTCTATGGGCCGCAGGGGTCCCGCCATGTCCTGGATTCGCTTCAGCCGAAGCTGCCCGACTGCTCGGGACCTTGGGCGGTGGGAGAGGATCAGGGGATGGCGACTGACCATCGTGGCAAGGGCGGCAGGGGGCGGGCAGAAGCGCCACCCAAGCGGGTACCGCGCAAGATCTACGAGCGCGAGCTGCTGCGGCTGCAGGCCGAGCTGGCGAAGATGCAGGAGTGGGTGCGAGCCGAGGGAGCGCGGCTAGTCATCGTCTTCGAGGGCCGGGACGGGGCCGGGAAGGGCAGCACGATCAAGCGCGTCACGCAGTACCTCAACCCGCGGGTCGCCAGGATCACCGCGCTGCCCGCTCCGACCGACCGCGAGCGCGGGAGCTGGTACTTCCAGCGTTACGTCGCGCACCTGCCGTCCGCGGGCGAGATCGTGCTGTTCGACCGCAGCTGGTACAACCGGGCGGGTGTGGAGCATGTGATGGGGTTCTGCACCAAGGAGGAGTACAGCCGGTTCCTGCACCAGTGCCCGATCTTCGAGCGGCTGCTCATCGAGGACGGCATCCTGCTGCGCAAGTACTGGTTCTCGGTGAGCGACGAGGAGCAGGAACGCAGGTTCCGGTCCCGGCTCGACGACCCGAGGCGGCGGTGGAAGCTGTCGCCCATGGACCTGGATTCTGTCACCCGGTGGGAGGACTACTCGCGGGCCAAGGACCAGATGTTCCTGCACACCGACATCCCCGATGCGCCGTGGTACGTCGTCGACAGCGTGGACAAGCGACGAGCCCGGCTCAACATGATTGCTCACCTGCTCAGCACGGTCAGCTACCACGAGGTGAAGCCCCCGCAGCTGAAGCTGCCGCCGCTGCCCAAGTCGACGGGATACGTGCGCGCTCCGCGCGAATCGCAGACCTTTGTGCCCGACCACGCAGCGGAGTTGATGGGCGGCCGGTCAGGCGCCGGTGGGTGACAACCGGCCGACACCCGGTCCGCTCTGGTACCCGGCCGGGATGATGCGGGCAAACTGCCCTGGCGAAACCATCGCGATGTGACCGTTGGCGAGCCACTTGACGATGTAAGGCGGCGAGCCGTCTTCGTGCGGCACGCCAATGATGAGGCCGGCCCGCGCCGGGTCGCCCTCGACGATGAGCCTGTCGCCGACCTGCGCGTACATCCTGGCTCACCTCCTTCCGCGTCTGTTGGTTCTCCTAGAGAGGCTGCCCGGTCAGGGCACCGCCAGGCAGCAGGCATACGGCCCCCTTCCGTGGGACCTTGGCCCGCCCCCGCCCCCGCCTCCGCACCGGCATCCTGGCGCGCAGAAAACGGCGACCGCCCCGGACCTGGTCCCGGGCGGTCGCTGGTTGCGCTGTCAGCGCGGCTGGCTCACGCGGTCGCGTGCGCGTGGGTCGCGACGTTCGGCAGGATCTCGGTCTCGGGACCGGTGCGCCGCAGATGCACGAACCCGAGGACGGACAGGACCAGCATCACGCCGGCCGCGAGGTAGGACGCGATAGCGGCGATCCAGGCGATCTGAGCAAAGGTCCCGAAGCCGTAGGCCTCGAGCAGCATGCTGCGGAGCGTGGTGCCCTTGAAGATGGTCGCAACGGTGCCTGCCAGCTTGGTGTTGGTCGGCTGCGCCATCGCCTCAGCGGACAGCTGCGAGTATGTCTTGCCGCCACCGATCTCGCGCAGGTGGACTCCGATGAAGTGGTCGGCGTAGGTAGCCGCCTGGGGGCCGGTGGTCATCAGCTGCCCGGCGTACGGCGCCATCGCGGCCTGGTCTGCCTTGGGCAGGGCCTTGAACTCGGCGTTGTTCGTGGTGGGGAACACGATCTTCTGAGCAGCGAGCTGGTCGTGCACCTGGCTGTTCGCGAAGCTGTGGCCCCATGTGAGCAGGGCACCCGCGACGAGCAGCACAGCGACCAGGAGCAGTCCAGCCCCGGACACCAGCGCGTCGAAAGTCCTTCTGCGCATTTCTGGTTCCTCCTTGCCATCCTCCGGGCTCGGACTGCCCGGCCAGTGCGTTTTGCTGAGCTGAGCATCGCCCCGGCCACGGGCGCCGGCGCAGGGCCGTGCGGCCCGCGTGCCGGGGACTTCCGTCATCAGCTGACGGGACTCCCGGCGATGCGCGCCGAGGCGGGCGGCCGCGACTGTGAGGTGCGCGCCGGGCAGAAGGTCCCGGTGGTTATCGACCTTCGGCCCTACGGGCTAGCCGGCCAGGGCGGGTGTCATCTCAGCTGGCGGGAGGGACCGAAACACACGGTCGCGGAGATACTGGCAGCCCGGCCAGGCCAGCACACCGCGAGATCCGGATCCGCGAGAAGCGGGCGGGTCCCTCCCGCTCAATGCTGTGGTCGGCCAGCCACCGCAGCAGCTGATTCCGCCTGGCCGGGTGACCGCCGTGCGGGTGCTGGTCGCTATCGCCGCGATGGTGCTCGGTAACCTGGCTTCACGGTGACGGTGACGAGAGGGGACTCGCCGTGTCCGATGTGGTACTCGAGGAACTGGACGAGGGCGAATGCCTGCGGCTCATCGCGCCTGGCGGCATCGGCAGGCTGGCCTTCGCCGGGCGTTACGACCTGACGGTGCTGCCGGTGAACTACAAGCTGCACAAGGGCGCGATCCTGTTCCGGACTACCCCCAATAGCTCAACCGATGAGGACCTGCGCACCGGGATCGCGCACGCGGAATACCGGGTGGCATTCGAGGTCGACGAGTTCGACACCGGGGCGCGCACGGGCTGGAGCGTCCTGGTGCAGGGACCGGCGCATCACATCGACTCCGAGTCTGAGCGCGCGGACGCGGAGGCGGCGGGCGTCGACCCATGGCCCGACGGAGGCCGCGAGCACTACATCAGAATCACCCCGGCCCGGATAACCGGCCGGCGCATCCGCCGCACGCCGGCGGCATAGCCACAACGAGCACGGCAGGAGCTGGCCGATGCGAGCGATGGTGTACCACGGGCCCGGGCATGCGGCCCTGTCGGACGTGCCGGATCCGGAGATCACCGACGACGAGGACGTGATCGTCCGGGTCGATGCGACCACGATCTGCGGCACCGACCTGCGCATCCTGGCCGGCGATGTGCCGTCGGTAGCGGCGGGGCGGATCCTCGGTCACGAGGCGGTCGGCACTGTTGCCGACGCTGGCAGCGCCGTTCGCACGATGGGTGAGGGCGACCGGGTGCTGGTCCCGTGCATCTCCGCGTGCGGTGCCTGCCGGTTCTGCCGGGAGGGTCACTACGGCCAGTGCCTGGGCGGCGGGGGATGGATCCTTGGCCGCAGCTACGACGGCACGCAGGCGGAGTACGTGCGCGTTCCGTTTGCGGACACCTCGACGTACCGGCTTCCCGCCGGCGTGGGCGACGAGGAGGCGCTCATGCTGGCCGACATCCTGCCGACCGGCTACGAGGTGGGGGTGCTGCGGGCAGGCGTCTGCCCGGGGGATGCCGTGGCTGTGGTGGGAACGGGTCCGGTTGGGCTGGCCGCGATCATGGGCGCGCGGCTGTTCAGCCCCAGCCACATCGTGGCGGTCGACCACACGGACACCCGGCTGGACGCGGCCCGGCGATTCGGTGCGGACCTAGTCGTCAACAACGCCACCGGCGACGCGCTCGCCACCGTCCGGTCGGTGACCGACGGAATCGGCGCGGACGTGGTGATCGAGGCCGTCGGCCAGCCGGATGCCTTTGAGCTGGCGGCGGGGCTTGGCCGGCCGGGAGCGCGGATCGCGAACATCGGCATCCACGGAAAGCCCGCGGCGCTGCACCTGGAAGACCTCTGGCTGAGAGACATCACGATTACGACCGGCCTGGTGGACACCTCCTCCGTTCCCGCGCTGCTGCGGCTGCTGGCCAGCGGGCAGCTCGACGTGCGCAGGCTCGTCACCCACCGGTTCGCGGTGGCGGAGTTCGAGCGGGCGTACGACGTCTTCGCCAAGCCCGCCGACACCGGCGCGCTGAAGGTCGTGGTCACGCCGTAGGGGACATTGGTCCCCCCGACCGGGTGCGTTGGCCGCTGTCGCATGCCGGGCCGGGACGCTCACGCTGGCATCATGACGATCACTGCAGCGCCGAGCTACGCACTTCTCGCCGACGGCAGCACGGTCGAGATCCGCGACGCCGCGCCTGACGACAGCGCGGACGTCCGCGAGATGCACGCGCGGATGTCGCCGGACAACTCCTACCTGCGGTTCTTCAGCCTGAGCGCGGTGGCGCCGGAGCGCGAGGCGGAGCGGCTGTGCCGGCCGGCGGGATCCGATCACGCGGCGCTGCTCGCCAGGCTGGAGGGCGAGCTGGTCGGAGTCGCGAGCTACGAGCCGACCTCGCGACCGGGCGTAGGGGAGATCGCCTTCGCGGTGCGCGACGACATGCACGGCCGAGGGGTCGCCACGCTCCTGCTCGAGCACCTGGTCTCGCTGGCCCGGCAGCGCGGCCTGACTGCCTTTGCCGGCGAGACGCTACTGGAGAACACCGGGATGCAGAGGGTGTTCGCGGACGCGGGGCTTCCCGTCGAGCGCCACTACGCCGACGGCGCCATCGAGGTCACCATCCCGCTGCCCAGCCACGACGGCGCGCAGCTGGACCACTACCTGGACGCAGTCGCCGGGCGATTCAGCCGGGCCGACGTGGCCAGCCTGGCGCACCTGCTGCGCCCGGCCTCGATCGCCGTCATCGGCGCAAGCCGACGGCGCGGCTCGGTCGGCCGCGAGATCCTGCACAACATCGTCAAGGGCGGCTTCGCGGGTCCGGTGTACGCGGTCAACCCGCGCGCCCATTCCATGGAAGGCCTGCCCTGCCTTGCGCGTGCCGATGAGCTACCGGCCGGCACCGACCTGGCGGTGCTCGCCGTCCCGCCGGCCGAAGTGCCAGCGGTCGCCGCGCAGTGCGGCCAGCGGGGCGTGCGCGCGCTCGTCGTTATCACCGCGGGCATCGGTCCCGCCGGGGCCGACCTGCTCGCGATCTGCCGCCGGTACGGCATGCGGCTGGTCGGACCGAACTGCTTCGGCCTCGCGACGAGCAAGCCGCTGGTGAACGCCACGTTCGCAGCCGACATGCCGCTGGGCGGCGCCGCGGGCCTGGTGGTCCAGTCCGGCGGCGTCGGCATCGCGGTTCTCGAGCATCTCGGCAGGCTGGGCATCGGCGTCTCGTCGTTCGCCTCGGTCGGCGACAAGTACGACGTGTCGAGCAACGACATCCTCACCTGGTGGGAGCAGGACGAGCAGACTGAGCTGGGGATCTTGTACGTGGAGTCGTTCGGCAACCCGCGCGCCTTCGCCCGGACCGCCCGCCGGGTCGGCCGCAAGCTGCCAGTGCTCACCGTGATCGGCGGTCGCTCGGCGGCCGGGCAGCGGGCGGCGGCGTCGCACACGGCCGCGGCCGCCACGTCCGTCGTGACCCAGGAGGCGCTGTTCGGCCAGGCGGGCATCATCGCGACGCACAGCCTGGGTGAGCTGGTGGACGCGGCGGCGTACCTGGCCGCGCAGCCGCTGCCTGCTGGCCGGCGGGTGGCGATCGTGTCCAACGCAGGCGGCGCGGGCGTGCTGGCCGCCGATGCATGTGGCGACTGCGGGCTGGTGGTCGCGACACTCGATCGCACGACGCAGCGCCGCCTTGCCGTCCTGCTGCCGCCGGGATCGGCGCTGGCCGGGCCGGTCGACACCGGCGCGGCCGTCAGCATGGCCACATTCCGGCGCACCCTGGAGATGGTCGCGGCCGATAGCGGCGTCGATGCCGTGCTGGCCCTGGGGGTACCGACGGCGGTCGCGGACGTGACGCCGGCCATCACGACAGCGCAGGTGACCAAGCCGATCGCCGCAGTGCTGCTCGGCCAGCCGGAGTCCGTGAGCATGCTGCCGGCCGGTGCGGGCGACGCCCGAATACCCGTCTATGGCTATCCGGAGAGCGCGGCGCGGGCGCTGGCGCATGCGGCGGGTTACCGGGAGTGGCGGGATGCGCCGCGGGGGGTGGTGCCGGAGCTTGCCGGTGTGGATACCGGGGCGGCCCGGCGGGTGGTTGCCGGGTTC
>DASQIW010000240.1:0-35078 GCA_035631375.1 Streptosporangiaceae bacterium | reverse complement strand
CGTGCCGATTCCCTCGGAGGTCACCTTCGGGTTTGCGGGCGTGCTGGCCTACCAGGGGCACCTGAACCTCGCGCTCGTGATCGTTGCTGGCACGCTCGCGGAGCTGGCTGGCTCCTACGTCTCCTACGGAGTCGGCCGCGTGGCCGAACGGCCGGTGATCGAGCGGTTCGGCCGCTACCTGCTGATCACCAAGGCGGACCTTGACCGGGCCGAGCGGTTCCTGGCCGGCCGCGGCGCCTGGGCAATACCGGTCGGCCGGGCGCTGCCCGTCGTGCGGTCGTTCACTTCGGTGGTCGCCGGATTCGCGGGGGTGCCCGCGCTCCGCTTTGGCGTGCTCAGCCTCGTTGGGACCCTGGTCTACGGCACGGTCATCGCCTGCATCGGATACGGCGTCGGCTCGGCCTGGCAGACCGTTTCCCGCGACCTGTCGGTGGCCGGCTATGTCGTGGCCGCGGTCGCCGTTGTGGCCATCGTGGCGTTCGTGATCATCCGGCTGCGCGCGATCCGGCAGGAGGCCGCCGCGGCCGCCGTCGCCGAGCCGGGGGCCGACCGGGCACCCCGACCCTGACTGGTGCTGACGGCGGACCCGAACGGGCTAGGCAGCTGACTGGGCCAGCTCGATCATCGCGTGCAGGTCACGGGCGGCATCGAACGCGGACAGCCCGGCGATCGCCACCAGCGCGACGGCCAGCACCAGCGGGACGATTCTGAGCTTGGGCGGCGGGCCGAGCAGCGCGGCGACGCGGCGGGGCACCAGGCCAGGCCCTCGGGCAGTCGACGGCCGGGGCAGCGCGCCGAGCAGGACCGCGGACTGCGCCCGGAGCGCGGGAGCCACGGTGGCCGCGAGCGCCGCCTTGGCAATGGCACGTGCGACCAGGGGACGGCTGCCCGCCGCGGCGGCCGCCCGCTCATCGGCCCAGCGCTCGACGCTGTATCCGATGGCCGTTGCAAGGGGGCTGAGCAGCGGATTGGCCGCAGCGGCCAGCCGCGCGACAGCGGTGAACAGATAGTGGCAGGAGCCCGCGTGGGCGCGCTCGTGCGCCAGCAGCACCGCGCGCTCGTCCGGGGCCAGGGCGGCCAGCATCCCCGACGTCACCACGATCCGGCTGGGCCAGCCTGGCACGGTGTACGCGTCGACGCCGTCGTCCTGAACGACGACTGCCTCGGCGGCGCCCGTCAGCTGGCTGGCCATCGGCAGGCGGCGGGAGTGCTGGTGCGCGGCCACGAGCGCGGTGGTCCGCAGCCAGGCGGCCCGGACTGCCGCGATCGCCGCGGCGGCAAGCAGCGCGCCGGCCAGGATTCCCAGCGGCACGGAGGCAGGGTCACGCGAATTGACGGCGCGAATCGACATGCCTGCCGCCGCGTCGACGAACGGGATGCGCATGGCCGCGGCGAGGGCGAGCAAGCCGAGCACGCCACAGCTCGCCCCCGCGAGTACTACCGCGCTGGCCGCGAGCAGCCACGTCGCCGTTCGCGGCGGCAGCCGGTCTGCCAGCGGACGGGCGGCCAGCGCCGCGATAGCAGAAATCACCAGGGGCAGCCAGACGAAGACGTCCATGGCAGTGTCGTCAGCTGCCCGAGTCCGGGTCGGCGAGCACGCGCCGGAGCAGGTGCTCGTCCTCGGGTGACAGCTCGGACACAAAGCGGGCGAGCACGGTCTCGCGGTCGGCCTCGGCATCCAGCACGCCGCGCATCCGCCGCGCCGCGAGGCCAGGCTCATCAGCAACCGGGGCATACGAGTACGCGCGCCCGGAGCGCAGCCGGGTCAGCACGCCCTTGGCATGCAGCCGCGACAGAATCGTCACGACGGTCGTGTACGCCAGCCCCCCGCCGAGCCGGTCCAGGACCTCGCCTGGGGTGAGGGCAGAACCAGACGCCTGGAGCACGGCCAGCGCAGCAGCCTCCAGTTCACCCGCAGCCCGCCGCGGGATGCCGGGCGCCTGGTCGTCGTGGTCGCGCATGAGATCGGTGCGGCTTCCTGCTCCTCGCTGGCCTGTCAGATGCTGCCCGTGAGTCTAGTAGCCGCCGCCTGCAGGCTGGGAGCGCCCGCTATCATCTACACGCATGTAGAAGCCGTGCCGCGCGGCCGTCACGAGAAAGCGGGGCAGATGTCGCATCTGACCTACCTAGAGGCCATGGTGGTCGGCCTGGTCCAGGGCGTCACCGAACTGTTCCCGGTGTCCAGCCTGGGCCACAACGTGCTGATCCCGGCCCTCATCGGCGGCAGCTGGGCGCACGACCTGAACGTCTCGAGTCCCGAGTCTCCCTACCTGGCCTTCATCGTCGGCCTGCACGTGGCGACCGCGCTGGCGTTGATCGCGTACTTCTGGCGGGACTGGTTGCGGATCATCACTGGCTTTGTCAGCTCGGTAACGCAGCGCCGTGTGCAGACACCCGACCAGAAGCTCGCCTGGATGATCATTCTGGCGACCATCCCGGTCGGGATCGCGGGCGTGGCGCTGGAACACCTGTTCCGGGTGGCCTTCAGCAAGCCGATCCCGACCGCGATCTTCCTGGCTGTCAACGGGCTGATCCTGCTCGGCGGGGAGCGGCTGCGGCGGTCGCGGCAGGCGGCGAGTCAGGCAACCGAGTCAGCTCACCAAGCCTGGGCGGCCGGGCACACCCAGGGACCAACAGTCGTCGGCGCGCCGGCGCTCGGGGCTGCTGTGGCCGGGGTCACCGGCATGGGGCCAGCCGGGCCGGCCGCCGCCCCCGACCGCGGCGCGGCCGCGCCCCGGGCCGCTGGCGTCCGCGCAGCCGGAGGGCAGGGTGTTACGGGTGGCCGGCATGCGTCCGGCCAGCGGGCAGCCCGCCAGGAGGAGGTGGCAGCCGCGGTAGCCGCCGATTCGCGGCTGTCGCTCATGAGCTACGTCCGGGCAGTGCTCATCGGATCGGCGCAGATCCTCGCTCTGCTCCCTGGCATCAGCCGGGACGGCATGGTCACCGTCACCGGCATGGCCCGTGGCCTAAGCCGCGAGGACGCGGTCCGCTTCTCTTTCCTGCTGTCTGCACCGGTGATCCTCGCGGCGGGAGTGCTGAAGGTGCCAGACCTGATGGGCAACCTTGGCAACGGCATCCGCCCTCAGATCCTCGTCGGCAGCCTGCTGTCTGGCGTCGGCGCGTACCTGTCGGTGCGGTTCCTGGTCCGGTATTTCCGGCAGGACCGCCCGCTCACTCCGTTTGGGATCTACTGCCTGGTGGCCGGCCTCGGCAGCCTGGTGTTCCTGGTACTGCGCTGAGCAGCCGGCCTAGAGCTGGCCGGCGTAGAACCCGAGCCGCGAGATCGGCTCCATGATCTGCTGCTCTTCGTAGGCGAGGTGCGACAGCAACGTGTCGGTGAGCAGGTCAAGGGCCTCCTTGACCGGGCCGAAGTCGCCGGGGGTGCGAATGTGGTCCACGAGGGCGCGGTCCAGTCCGTCGACCACCGAGTGGATGGCGACGTGTTCGACTTCCAGGCGGTCGATGACGGGCGCGAGCCCGGCGTCTGCCTTGCGCAGGTGCGGAAAGATCGACGTGTCCTCGAGCGCGTGGTGCTGGCTGACCAGCGTGCAGTAGGCGGCGCAGTACGCGCCGAGCGTCCAGTTGTTCTGTCGCATGGCCATGTCGTTGAGCAGCGCCCGGGCCCGGCCCGCAGACCCGGCACCCCGCCGCACCTGCTCGAGCACGTCACGGAGCTGGGCCAGTTCGGCGCGCAGGTGGTCGTGGACGTCGAGCAGATGCCGCCCGATCGCCTGCGCCCTGGGCGTGTAGACGTGGCCGGCGGGGGCTGGCGGCGCGACCGGGCGCGTCGACTCGTCCCACACGCGCCGGCTGCTGAGCCGGACGCCGGGATCGGGCGTGGGGGTGGCGGCGAAGCCTGTCGGCCCGTCGTCGGCACGAGCCAACAGAACCGCCCTTGTTGACTTCGCGGCAACGCCGGGGCTTATGCGCTCGGCCGCCACCAGCTCTCGGGTGGCCGGTGCGACCTCGGCGCCGAAGACCTCGATGGTCAACGGGTCGTCGGTCATCAGGATGAAGCCGGAGATGCCGTGGTCAAGCGCCATCCCCGCGAGTTCCTCTGCCCATTGATCAGGCGGACCTACCAGGACGCCTGATCCGGAGTTCGTGAACTGCCCGGAGATATTGAGGAGCCGGCGCACCGCGGCCGGGTCGCGGCCGGCCGCAATCGCAGCGTCGTCAATGCGGGTGTTCATGTCAGGTAGCTCGGCCTGGCCGCGGGCCAGGTACGGCAGGCTCGGGAGCCAGCCGTCCGCCAGCTTGCCGGTCAGCTCCAGCATCCGCGGCTTATACGCGCCAATCCAGATACCGATATCGTGGGCCGGCGCCGGGCCGCGCTTGGCACCGGCGACCCGGTAGTAGTCCCCTGGCAGCCGAACGCCACCGCGCTCGTCGGCGGCCCAGATCTGCCGGATGATCGCGACGGCCTCGGCCAGCGCGTCGACGGCTTGGCCCGCGGACAGGCGGCGGCCGCCAGATGCCTCGATGGCGTCCCAGAATCCGCCAGCGCCAAGCCCTAGCTCCACCCGGCCGCCGCTGAGCAGATCGAGGCTGGCCGCGCTGCGCGCGATCACGACGGGCTGGCGCAGCGGCAGGTTCAGGACGTTGGCCGTCAGCCGGATCCTGCTGGTGGCCGCCGCTACGTACGACATGAGCGTCCACGTGTCGAGGAACGCCGGCTGATACGGATGGTCCTGGAAGGAAACCAGGTCGAGGCCCGCCTGCTCGGATCGCCGCGCCAGCTCGACGACCTGGTCGGACCGCTCAGCGGCCGGAGTCAGGAACGTCCCGAACAGCAATTCATGCCCGAAGTCCGTCACGCCGTCAGCATACCAACACAAGTTGAGTATTCAACTACACGTCTTTCGTCGTCGCCGCTGGCGCGCGCGGGCGACGGGCGCGGCGTAGTGAAGCGCGGGACGGGGCGGCGGTTTCGTGAGCGCGGAATGGAGCCTTAGCGCGCCCGTAAGTAACCCACGGCCAATAACCACGTCACGGCTTGGTTCGGTGCGCCTGCCGCCGGCGTCAGCCGCCCGCCGGCGAGGAAAGAACAGCGAATCGGCCCGCACCACCGGGTCGGTACTGCAAGCGCGACGGGGGGCATCGCATGCATCACAAGCTCGACATCCTGGCCGACAAGGGCTACGTCGTTCTCGGCGACTTCGGCGGTTCGCCGATCTCACCCGCGGAATGGGAACAGCTGGAGTACCTCGACTGGAAGAGCGGCGGTGACACCAACTTCGCCCCGCTCGCGTCGGCGACCGGAGAGATGGACTGCCGCGGATTCTGGGATCACGGCAAGGCGGATAAGTACGGGATCTGGACAGCCAACCGGGCCATCGCGCCCAGCCTGGCCACCTATGTCGAGAACATCGGCGGCAACTATGGCCGCGTTCGCGTCATCAAGCTCAACCCCAGCGACGAGGCGACGGCGCTGCGCCAGCTGCACCTCGACGACAACAACCGGCTGAACCCGGAAGGCACCGGCTGGGTTGTCCGGTCCTGGCTGGAACTCGACGACACCCCTGGTGAGTCGGTGTTCATCCTCCGCGAGGACAAGTCGGACCCGGCCACCGAGACGCGCATCCCGCTGCACCCGGGTATGCAGGTGGTGATCGACACCGAGCGCATGTGGCACGTGGTCTGGCACCCCGGCCCGATGCCGCGGTACGCGCTCATCACCTCGTGGGAGACCGACAAGGTCATCGAGAGCTGGATCAAGCGCGAGATGGGTCCGGCGGCCCGCACGGCGCGGCCAGCACGCAAGCTCGCGGGCACCGTGTTATCGGCCAGCACCGTGTTATCGGCCAGCACCGTGTTATCGGCCAGCACCCGGGGGTCTGGCTGACGCGGCATCTGGCTGGCACGGCATGAGCACCGGTAGGGTCTCATGCCGTGCCAACCAGGGTTGCGGTACTCGACGATTACCAGGGCAGGGCGAGCGAATACGCCGATTGGTCCCGGCTCGGGCCCGACGTAGAGGTCGTGTTCTTCCACGAGCCGATAGCCCAGGCCGAACTCGCCGCCACCCTGGCTGGCTTCGACGTGCTCGTGCTCATGCGCGAGCGGACGGCATTTCGCCGCCCGGTGCTTGAGCATCTGGCGCGACTGAAGCTGCTCGTCACCACGGGCACCAGGAACGCTTCCGTCGATGACCAGTACCTGCGCGATGCGGGCGTCGTCTATTGCGGCACGGGCCGCCCCGACGGCGGGCCCACTCCGGGCGTGCCCAGCACCGCTGAGGTCGCCTGGGCGCTGATACTCGCCACCTGCAAGCGCGTGGTGGCCGAGGACCGGGCCATCCGCGCTGGGCGCTGGCAGCTGGACCTCCCGGTCAACCTGGCCGGCGCGACGCTGGGCCTGGCTGGCCTCGGTCACCTCGGCTCGGCGATGATCGGTCCGGCCAGGGCATTCGGCATGGACGTCATCGCGTGGAGCCAGAATCTGACCGACGAGCGCGCCGCGTCGGTCGGCGCGCGCCGGGTCAGCAAGGGGGAACTGCTCGCCGGATCGGACGTCTTGTCCATCCACCTCGTGCTGAGCGACCGGACCCGCGGCCTGTTCCAGGCCGCCGACCTTGCCGCGATGAAGCGAACCGCCGTGCTCGTCAACACCTCGCGCGGCCCGATCGTCGACGAGCATGGGCTCATCGCGGCGCTGCGGACGGGCACGATCGCCGCCGCTGGCCTCGACGTCTACGACATCGAGCCCCTGCCGCCTGCTCACCCGCTCACGACGCTGGACAACGTGGTGCTGCTGCCGCACCTCGGCTATGTGAGCGAGGCCGGATTCCGCCAGATGTACGGCCAGGTCGTCGAGAACATTGCGGCGTTCCTGGCCGGGTCACCGATCCGGACGGTCAGCCCATGACCTCCTGCCTGACCCCGCTGGCCGCTGCACGCTCGATCGAGTCCACCAGCTCGTGGTAGCGGACTGCGGTCCCGAAGCCGGGCTCGGCAGGCCGGTTTTCGGCAATAGCCCGGGCCAGTTCGGTATAGAGAAGGGCGACGTGCCTGGCCGGCCCGGGTGGCACGCCGGCCGGCAGCGGCGAGAACCGGGCCGGTATCGGCAGATCCTCCGCCGGGGCGTCGCCGCGGAGCGCGGTGATGGACCAGTCGGCGACGTGGATGCTGGCGCCGCTTTCGTCGGGCCGGACGAGCAGCGTGCCGTGCGTGCCGACGATGCGCACCTCGAAATGAGCGCCCGGTGCCGCGCCGCCCTGGACGGCGACGGACAGTGCGCCGCCGCCGCCGAGTTCGCCGGCGAGCACGACCTGATCCGGCGCGGTGACCGGGACTGTTTCACCCGTCTCGATCACGGTGGCGGCCGAGTGCAGGGCGGCGACGACCGACGCCACCGTCCGGGGCGGGCCGACGGCCTGGCCGAGTGTCGCCAGCAGGTGGGCGGCGGTGATGCTCAGCACGCTCGCGCCGGCCGCGCGGTCGGCGGCGTAGGCGCTGGCCGCGGGGATGCGGCCGCCGCCCTGCCGGCCGACCGCGACCGCGCTGACCGCGAGCAGCCGGCCGATGTAGCCCTGACCGATGAGCTCGGCGACGTAACGGGCGCCAGGGCTGTGGTAGCCCTGCAGGCCGACGATGTGCTGGCGGCCCGTGGCCGCCGCAAGCTCAGCGAGCGCGGTCGCCTGCCCGAGATCGGTTCCGAGCGGCCATTCGCAGAACACGTGCTTGCCCATGTCGAGCGCCGCCCGGACCACGGCGTCGTGCTCGGTCACCTTCACGGTAACGGCGACGACGTCCACCTCCGGGCTGGCGATCAGGCTGGCCGCGTTGTCAAAGGCCAGTGGCACGCCGAAGGCATCCGCCGTGGCCCGCGCGGTTTCAGCACGGGTGGTAGCGACGGCGGTCACTTCGTACTCGGGCAGTGCCGCCAGCGCGGGCAGGTGCGCGAGAGTGCCCCAGCCCCTGGCCGGCGTGGCGCCGACGAGCCCGACCCGCAGCGGCCCGGTCACCAGCGACTGCCGCGGCCCGGCGAGCATGACGCGGCGATGGTCACCACGTTCCCCTCTCAGTGCTGAAGGCGGTCCTTCGCTCTTTCGTACACGTCAGCGGGCAGCGGACCTTTCTCGGCCACGGCCACGTTGGCCTTCAGGTGGTCTAGGTTCGCGGTGCCGACGATCGTGGTGGACAGGCCGGGATGGCTGAGCGTGAAGCGCAGCATGAACTCCATCCGGCTCATACCGTCGAGCAGGTCGGCCACGTCCGAGCTCTCCCAGCGCCGCCGGCCCTCGCCTGCTGCCAGGCCGATCGGGCCCATTCCCCAGTTCTTGTCCTCGGCCGGGGCGCCGCGGGCAACGCCGCCGCGGATGAGCGTGCCCGCCCCTGCGCCGGCCGCCCTGCTAATAAGCTCCTCGTGCTCGCGCTGGATCGCCGAGTACGGGATCTGGAACACGTCGAACACGCCCATGGCGATGTGGTCGGGCAGGTTCGGGAGGGTGCCGGACATCCCGATGAAACGCAGTTTCCCCTCGTCCCGCAGCGCCTGCAGGGTAGCGACGGTGTCGTCGGCTGTGAGCTGTTCCTGGCTCGGCGACATGTGCACCTGAACGAGGTCGAGCCGGTCGGTGCCGAGCCGGCGCAGGCTCTGCTCGACGTCGGCGCGCACGTTGGCGGGGGAGTAGTCGTGCGGGTAGGGCGGCGGGGCGTCGGCAGGCTGCCGCAGCGGACAGCCGCACTTGGACGCCAGGAAGTACTCCTCGCGCCGGTGGCCGACATAGCGTCCGATCAGCTCCTCGCTGCGGCCGTAGTCCACCGAGGTGTCGATGAGGCTGATGCCGGCATCCAGCACCGCGTTGAGCACCTGACCGGCGTCCTCGTCGGCGATCGCGGGCCCGCGCGGCTGGCCGCGCAGCTCCATGGCGCCGTAGCCGAGGATGGTGACGTCTGATCCGGTCCGTCCGAGCTGTCGTGTCTCGATGGTCATGACAGCACGGTATCGGCCCGATGTCTGAAGTACCTGCCGTCTGGCAACTATCTGCGCACTCGTGAACGCTGTCGTCGTGCCGCAGAAGCAATGCCAACCGGCGGCGCTAGATGATCATCCCCCCGTCGACGGACAGCGTCGTGCCGGTGACGAACGAGCTGTCGTCGCTGGCGAGGTAGAGCACCGAGCGGGCGATCTCCTCCGGGGTGGCGTGCCGGCCCATCGGGATCATTCCGTCGAATATCCGGGCGGCGTCCTCGGCCGGGGCACCGGTCGCCCGGACCTCGATGTCCTGCTGGAACAGGGTGTCCGTCGGGCCCGGGTGGATCGTGTTCACGCGGATGCCGCGCGACACAGACTCCCTGGCCACGGTGCGCATGAGGCCGACCTGGCCGTGCTTGGCCGTGGCGTAGCCGGCGATCCCGTTCGCGGACGTCAGGCCCACGATGCTCGAGGTGATAATGATGCTGCCGCCGTCCCGCATGACCGGCAGGCCGTGCTTGAGCATGAGGAAAGCGCCCAGGATGTGCACGTCGAGCACGCGCCGGAACTCGTCGGTCGGGAACTCGGTGATCGGCATGATCGGCCCGCTGATGCCGGCGTTGCTGAACAGCACGTCCAGCGGGCCGAACCGGTCAGTCGCCTGCGCCAGCGCGCCGATCACCTGGTCCTCCTCGGTGACGTCAGTGACGCTCCAGCCGACGTTTTCCGAGCCGAGTTCGTCGGTGGCGGCCACGAGCAGTTCCCTGCGCAGCCCGGCCAGGTGCACTCGTGCGCCCTCGCGCACGAAAAGCCGGGCAGTCGCCAGCCCGATGCCGCTCTCGCCGCCGGTAATGACGGCGACCTTGCTGTCCAGCCGGCCCATCGCGGCTCCTTCGGTCGCGGAAGATGAACACCCTTTCTAACCGTAACGGGGTCGTCCGGGCTAGCCACGCTGCCGGCTCGCGGCAGCCCGCGTAACGCATGGAGGCGGGTCTGGTAATAGGGAGTGCAGACCCGCCCCCATGGCCCCCGGTCAGATGCGCCAGAGCGCCTCGGTGGGTGACAGGCGTGCGGCGCGGATGGCGGGCAGCAGTCCGGCGAGGGCGCCGATGAGCAGGGCGGCGGCGAGCCCGCCTGCCCAGGCCTGCACCGGAATCGTGGCTGGCTCTCCATGGGCGCGGGCGTAGGCGGCGGTGGCGACGGCACCGGCCACGACGCCGATCGCCCCGCCGACGAGCGACAGCAGGACGGCCTCGGCCAGGAACTGGACGCGGATCTGGCCCCTTGTCGCGCCGAGGGCGCGGCGCAGGCCGATCTCCTGGCGGCGTTCCAGTACGGAGATGATCATGATGTTCGCCACGCCGATCGCGCCGACGAGCAGCGCGACCGCGCCGAGGCCGAGGAACAGGGTGTCGAGGGCGCCCTTGGCGTCGGCCTGGGCAGTGAGTGCCGCCGAGGGCTGGGAGACGTCGACCTGGCCGGGGTTCTCTGGGCTGGCCTGGGTGGCGAGCAGCCGGTCGACCGTGGCGGTGACGGCCTCATTTCCCTGGGTGGTACGGACGTAGATCTGTGAGGGGTGCCCGTCGAAGCCTAGGTACGTCTCGGCGGCGGGGAAGCCGACCAGGACCGCCGAGTCAATCTCGGGTGCGTAGGTGTCCTTGCCGAGAATGCCGGTCACGTAGAACCACTGGCCGCCGACCCAGATCCGCAAGCCCGGCAAGATGCGGTCGATGCCCAGCCGTTGCGCGGCTTGTGCGCCGAGAACGGCGACCGGCTCGCGGGCAGTGGCGGCGTTGAGGTAACGGCCCTGCGCCAGGTCGGCGCCGGCCACCGCGGGCAGCCCGAGAGTGGTCGCGTCGACACTGAGGCCATTCGTTTGGATGGAGGGGATGAGCGGGGATCTGTAAGCGCTGGCGTTGCCGACGCTGCCGATGTCTTGCACCCCGGTGACGCCTGGCAGCCGGGCGATCATGCCCGGTGCCGCTACCGGCAGTTCGGCGGTGTCGCCACCGAGGGTCTCCCCGTTGGTGATGGTGAGCAGGTTGGTGCCCAGTCGGCCGATCTCGTCCAGCAACGTTGCGGTCGAGGAGGCGGCTAGCCCCAGGACAGCGACGATCGCCGCGACACCGATCGCTATGCCCAGCGCCGAGAGCGAGGCGCGCACTTTGCGGGTCCGCAGGCCGATGGCGGCCAGCGTGGCCAGGTCGCCCAAGTGCAGCCGGGCCGCGCGCGGCGCCGCCGAAGGCGGCAGTGTGGTGATCATGACTCTCCTTGCCCCAGGGCGGCGTTTCCGGTGTCGCCGGTGATACGCCCGTCGAGCATCTCGATGCGTCGTCGGGTTCGAGCGGCGACTGCGTGGTCATGGGTGATGATGACGACGGTGGTGCCCTGAGAATTCAGCTCATCCAGCAGGGCCAGGATGGCTGCGCCGGTGCCGGAGTCGAGGTTTCCGGTTGGCTCGTCGGCGAGCACGACCGGCGGAGAGCCGCTGACGGCACGCGCGATGGCCACCCGCTGCCGTTCCCCGCCGGACAGCTGGGTGGGCCGTGCCGCCGCGCGGTGGGCCAGCCCAACGCGGTCCAGCGCGTCCGCCGCCAGCCGCCGCCGCTCGGCGCGCGGGACGCCTGCATAGAGCAGCCCGTCGGCGACGTTGCCCAGCACGGACTGGTGCTCGGCGAGGAAGAACTGCTGGAACACGAATCCAATCCGGGCGGCCCGGAGCGCCGACAGCTGGCGGTCGGTCATTGCCGCTGCATCCAGGCCGGTGACCCGTACGGTGCCGCTGCTTGGCCGGTCCAGGGTGCCCATCAGGTGCAGCAGCGTGGTCTTGCCCGACCCAGATGGTCCGGTCACTGCCACCAGCTCGCCCGCGGTAACCGCCAGGTTCACCCGGTCCAGCGCTCGTACCGGCGGCTGCCCCGGGTATTCCTTGGCCACGTTCTCCAGTTCCAGTACTGGTACGTCCGGCGCTGGCAGCCCGACGAGGTCGTTGGTGGTTGCCGCGGCGGTCATGACGAGGCCACCACGACGCGCTCGCCGGGATTCAGGGCCCCGGTCACCTGCACGAGGCCCGAGCTGTCATCGAACACCGGCCCGACGGTCACCGGCACGTAACGCCGCGCCCCGCCAGGCCCGGCGACCTCTACGTCGTAGGTCCCGCCCGGCCGAGCCAGCAGCGCCGTCACCGGTACCGCCAGCGCGTTCTTCACGCTGGCAGTGGTGATGTACACCGTCACTGGCGCCTGGTCCAGGGTGCCGGCCGCGGCCGGGTCGGTCAGCGTCACCGTCACCGGGATTGTTGTGGCCGGGCTCTGCCCCGTCTGCGACGCCGGCGCGGTGGTCGCTACGGTGCCGACCGAGGACACCACGCCCGTCGTGGTTGTGCCGTCCGGCAGCGTGATCGTCACCTTGTTTCCAGCCGCCACCTGCGATTCTTGAGAGACGTCCAGTGCGATCGTCACGACCTGCTCATCGGAGGTGGCCTGCAGCACCGGCCCGGCGGCCGGGCCGCCGAGGTTGCCGGTGACCTGGGTGACCCGCAGCGCCGTCGGCTCGAACACCACCTGCCCCAGCGACAGGCTCCCGGACGGGCTGGTTACCCCCAGGTGCTCCTCTAGCCGCTGCACCCCGTAATACGTCGCTGCCGAGTAGTAATCCCAGCCCGCCGCCGCGACCTCCGACCCTGATGCATCCCCCAGGGTCACCAGGTCGTGGTTGAGCTCGCTGACGTCCGCGCCGGCGGTTCCTTCCGCCATCGGCTGCCAGTCCGGGAAGCTGCCGTACAGCAGTGCCACCGGCGACCCGTTCCCGGTCTGATACAGCGCCTGGCCCTGGCGGATGACCTGGCCCGGTGCCGGCAGCCAGGTGAGCGTCCCGCCAGCCTGTCCGGTCACGGTGTAGCTGCCCGCGTACCCCAGGGTCGCTGCCTCCGGCGTAGACGCCGACAGATCTTCCCGCACGACCGCTGCGGTCGCCGTCGCCCGCTGCCGCCCTGCCGTCGGCAACGCCGCCGCGGAAAACGCCCCCGCCTGCCATGCGCCGACGGCGCCAGCACCGAGCGCCAGCGCCACAGCCGCCCCGGCAGCCGCACGCCGGCGATGGCGGCGCGGCGCCACATCACTAGCGGCCCGCTCGGCCGCCTGCAGCCGGCCCGCATCCGCGCTGCCGGTAACCGTCCCGTTCACGGCCCTCCGCCTTCCTTGTTGACGCTGCCGTCGTCCTTCTTCGGTGACCGCCATCGTCGTCAGCCACCTGAACCGCTGTACGGGAGCCCGGCCGGGATGAAGTGCCTGCAGGCCTGAACCGCCTGGACGGCCTGGGGCGAGGTCGTGTTCATGCCGGGTGGGACGTTGAAGTGGACGCTTCCGCCGGAGAAGGTCGGGTCAGGGAAGCCGGGAAAGCCGTGCGAGCGAATGCACGCTGCGGCCCTCAGGTAGTCCTGCTGCTGCTGAGCCGTGAGAGGCTGGCTTGTTTGCTGGCGCGGGTACAAACTCGCGCAGGCATCGGAAGCTCGCCGCGCCACGGAATCACTGACCTGGCGTAGCGCGGCCACGATTACAGCCTTGGGGATCTGCCTGCCGCTGCCAAGGTCGGGGAAGTTCGGCACGCCGTGGGCGCGCATGCACTGGGAGTAGGCGATCCCCGAGGCGGAGCTCGCTGACCCGCCGCCATGGTGGGAGCCTCCTGCGGACGACGGGCTGCCGCCGCACGCTGCCACTAGCAAACCGGCGCCTCCTAGGGCGGTGATGATGGCTGCGGTTCGCGTCCGGCGGAGCCGGTACGAGCGCGGTCGATGTCGGTGGTCGGGACTGGTGTTCATGAGTGCCTCCTCGCGGCTGAACAGGTGTCGCGCTGCGTTCATGGCAGCCAGCGTCGCGGTCGGCGGCGGCGGGGACATCACGCGCCGGGGGGAGCGCCGGTCCCTCGCTGGAGGGATACGCCTGGTGCGTGCGCGGAGGTAGCGTGCAGGTGTGCTGGACCGGGCGCGACGCAGAGCATGGGGGATATCGGGCCGGCTGATCGCGGCCTACATCCTCGTCACGATCGCGGTGGTGGTGCTGGTCGAGGGGCTCGTGCTCGGCTTCCAGGTACCGGCGCTGGTGAACGGAGCCCACTTGCAGGCCCAGGTGTTCGCCACCGCCAGGTTGTACGCGCAGCAGCTCTCCCAGCGCACGGCAACTGTGCTCGGCGACCCTCGCCAGCCCGCGCGGCCGGGTGTGGCTTCGCCGACATCAGCCGGGACACTGGTCGTTCCCGCTGTCACTGGCCCGATCCGCAGCCGCATGGCGGTTACCGCGGTCGTGGCAGTGGCGGCCGACGGCACAGTGGTCGCGTCTTCGGCGCCATCCCGCTACCCGCCAGGCCGGTCAGCGGCGAGCGAACTCCCCGCTCCCGCGGCCGCGGCCATGCTGAGATACCAAGACGCTCGCGACCCGCTTCGCGTCAAAGGCAGCGCGACTCAGGGCTCGCCTTACACCACGCCGTACGGGACCGTGCTCTTCTCGGTCTGGCCCGTGGATCGCACCGGCACCAGCAGTGAGCCTGGAGGGGCCGCGTTTGTCTATGTCCAGGCGCCGTGGTCGCCTGGGTTCATCAACCCACTCCACGCCTGGAGCGAGCTGGGCCAGCTCGGCGAGTCGGCTCCGCTGCTGGAAACGGTCCCGTTCGCGCTGCTCATCGCCATAGTGCCAGTCGGGGTGCTGTTCAGCTTGCTGGCCTCACGCGGCATCGTCCGCCGCGTCCGCCGCCTGGACCAGGCCGCCGTCTCGGTCGCTGATGGCGACTACAGCGTCGCCTTGCCGGTATCAGGCCGGGATGAGATCGGGCGGCTGGAGGCCAACTTCGCCACCATGACCCGCCAGCTCGGCTCGGCGCTATCCGCCGAGCGGGCGCGTGCCACCGGCGACGCGCGCGACCAGGAGCGTGCCCGGATCGCGCGGGAGTTCCACGACGCGATCTCTCAGCACCTGTTCGCCCTGCGGATGATCGCCGCGGGAATGCGCCGGGCAGACCCGGCCAATCAGGAGGCGCAGGCGATCGAGCAGATCAGCGAGGAGGCAGTCCGCGACATGCAGGCGCTGCTGATCGAGCTGCGTCCGGCCAGCCTCAACGGTGCTGGGCTGACGGCGGCAGTGCAGGAGATCTGCGCGGCCTATCAGGATCGGCTCGGCATCTCGGTCGATACGAGCGTCGAGGACCTGACCGTTCCCGCTCCTGTCGAGCATGCGCTGCTGCGCATCACCCAGGAGGCGTGCGCGAACGCCGTCCGGCACGGGAACGCTCGTCAGCTGACCGTGTCGATGGCCCGCCAGGACGGCTACGTGGAGCTTGCCGTCCGCGACACAGGCACGGGCTTCGACCCGGCTGTCCCGCAGGCCGGCTCCGGGCTGATCCACATCCGTGAGCGCGTCGCCGAACTCGGCGGCACTGTCGACATCGACAGCGCACCGGGTCGGGGCGCCGCGCTCACCGTGCGGGTACCGGTGCCATGACGATCCGGGTGGTGATCGCCGACGACCATCGCGTCGTCCGGGACGGACTGTGCTTCCTGCTCGGCCAGGAGCCAGATGTCGAAGTTGTCGGCGAAGCCGGAGACGGCCAGCAGGCGGTCGACGTGACCGCAGCGACCCGCCCGGACGTCCTTCTCCTTGACCTGTACATGCCAGGACCTGACGGGCATTCCGTGATCGCCGCGCTGCGCGACAGGCCGGTCCGGCCTGCTGTCGTCGTACTCACCTCCGCCACCGACGACGAGAACCTCGTCCGCGCCATGCAGGCCGGCGCGACCTCCTACATACTGAAGACCGCCCCGGCTGAGCACGTCGTCGCAGCGATCCGTGCTGCCGCCGCAGGTACTTCCACCCTCAGTCCCGAGCTGCTGACGCGGCTCACCCACGCGCTCCGCCGGCCAACAGCACCGGACCCGCTACAGCCCCTGTCGCCGCGCGAACGCGACGTACTCCAGCTGATCGCCTGCGGTCACAGCAACCGGGAAATCGCCAGGGACCTGGCGATCGGCGAAGAGACCGTCAAGACGCACGTCCGCAGTATCCTCACCAAACTCGGCCTGCAAGACCGCGTCCAGGCTGCGATCTTCGCCCTCCGCCACCAAGCCGATAGCCGCGGAAGCCACGGCTAGCACCAGACGCTAGTGAGCTCGCGGAAATGATCAAAACCGTTTCTCACGGAACGGGGTCTTCTGGGCCAGCCTCAGCCGGCCCCTTGATGTGCTACGTGCCGCACCGCTCGCCGCTGTCGACCTGCCACGTCCGATCCGGGCCCTGGATTGCGTGCAGCGTCACCGGACCGGATGCCACCAGCGCGCCGCCGTCCTGGCGGCTGATCTCGCGCCATCCCGTATGAGGGATTCCCGGAACGCCGCCGTGGAGCGCGAGCCACTGGGCAGCGAGAACTGGTGTCGGCTGGCCGCCTCGGTCGGACACCAGTGAGAGCGCGAATCCAGTTCCGCCTGCGCAGACCCGGCTAGCTCCCGATGCGGGGGTGGAGGCGGCCGCTGCCGTCCGATGCCCGCCATCGTGCCGCGAACCGCATGCGCTGGTCACCATGACGACGGCGAGGATGCAGGCGAATCCCACTGCATGGCCTGGTCTCATGGTCCTTTGACGCAACAGCGTGGCGAATGGCTCCCTGGATTACTCCGGACCGATGGCCTGCCGAGGCCCGGCTAGCATCGGGACGGAACGGATGCCGGCACGTGCGAGGGAGCGCCGATGGTCACCCAGGATGAGGCGGGTCGCATCGCGCTGAGCGTGATGGACGAGCAGATCCTTGACGCTTACCTGGAGCGGATCGGCGCGAGGCGACCGCGGCACCTCGATGAGTCAGCGCTGGCCGGACTGCACCGCGCGCACCTGATGACGGTGCCGTTCGAGAACCTGAGCATCCACCTCGGCGAGGCCATTTCCCTGACGGACACTGACCTGATGAGCAAGATCGTCACGAGGCGGCGTGGTGGCTTCTGCTACGAGCTCAACGGCGCGTTCGCCCTGCTGCTGCAGGCGCTGGGCGCTGACGTGGTGCGTGTTGCCGCGCGGGTGTACGGCGATGGACGGCTGGGCCCGCCGTTCGACCATCTGGCCCTCATCGTGCGGCTGCCCGTGGGAGGCGATCGGTGGATGGCCGACGTTGGCTTCGGCAGCCACAGCACCTACCCGCTGCGCTACGACAGCCGGCACGAGCAGGACGACCCAGGCGGCCGGTTCCTGGTCACCGACGCAGCGGACGGGGACCTCGACGTGCTCAGGGACGGGCAGCCGCAGTACCGGATCGAGCCGCGCGGGCGCGCGCTGGCGGACTTCATCCCGACCTGCTGGTGGCAGCAGACCTCACCGCAGTCGCATTTCACGCAGAACACGGTCTGCTCACGGCTCACCACGGACGGCCGCATCACCCTGAGCGGCCGGACACTCATCACGACCCGTGGCGGCGCGCGCACCGAGCAGTCACTGGAAACCGACGACGCCATCCTCGCCGCCTACCGCGAGCACTTCGGGATCGCCCTGGAGCGCCTCCCCGCCGTCTAGTCCGGTGCGCCAGTATGGGCGCCGTGGCTGATGTGCTGTCCCGGTTCATCCGCGGTGCTGACGCGCTGCCGGCTGCCCTGCCCGCCGATGCCCCGTGGGAAGTCATCGGGCGGGTCGCTGAGCTGGTTCGCGGCATGCTTGGCTCGCTGCCGCCAGGATTCGTGCGGGTCTTTGCTGAGGTAGCCGTGCACGAGTCAGCGGACGTCGCGCCGTCGGCAGTGCTGACCGGGCCGGTCATCGTGTCGGCAGGCTGCCGGGTGGGCCACGGCGCGGTGCTGCGGGGCGGGGTCTGGGCGGACGAGGACGTCACGATCGGCCCGTACTCAGAGATCAAGGGTTCGCTGATGTTCGCCCGGTCAGCCGCCGCGCACCGCAACTATGTCGGCGACTCGATAGTTGGCCACGACGTCAACCTTGAGGCAGGCGCGGTGCTGGCCAATCACTTCAACGAGCGCGCGGACAAGCAGATCTGGGTACGCGTCGATGGCGAGGCGATCAATACCGGCCTGGTCAAGTTCGGTGCGCTGATCGGCGACGGTAGCCGCATCGGTGCCAACGCCGTGACCAGCCCGGGAACCCTGCTGCCGCCGGGCAGCGTCGTCCCTCGGCTTGGCCTGGTCGACCAGTCAGGCGCGTCGGTTGGCAACAGACTCCGCTGAAACATTTCGGCGGACGTTCGACCTCGAGTTTCCACCCACCGCAGCCGGTCCGCGCCGGTGATTACCGCGCCTACCTGGCCGGATAGCCAGAGCCGGGACAGCGTGCTGGGCAGGCTCGCGATGCCTTCGCCGAGCTATCCGCGCCAGCCGTCCAGGTACAGGACAGCGGCATCGGCGCGTGGTTGATCACTTTTCTCGATACGGTCGGCAGCCGACGCGGGTCCGGGCCACGATGTCTCGGCAGCAAGACAACGGGCGAGCCGCCCTGTCAGCGGAAGCTCACTGACAATGCGGTCAGACTACGTAGTCTGTTTGTTACCTTAACGGAGCTTTCGGGGGGTTGACCGCCCTCCTGGGCGTCTCTAGTATGACAGGCGTTTCGAAAAGTTTCTAAAAGGTTTCTTAGTAACCAGCCCTAGAAATATCGGAAATCTGTCAGGAGGGTACATGGGTCACACAGGTGTCGCCCACCGTCGATGGCTGGCGGTAGGGGCGGCAGCGGCGGCGGCTCTGGCACTCGCCGCCTGCGGTTCCTCGGCCGGCAGCGGAAAGAACGCCAGCTCCAGCGGTACGGCGACGATGTGGCTGGTCACGACCGGCCCGAGTCCCGCCAACACCGCAGTTCAGAATCTGGTCAAGTCATTTGAGACGAGCCACCCGGGCGAAAAGATCACCCTCGACTTCGTCGAGAACCAGTCCTTCAAGCAGAAGATCCAGCTGGCCATGGGCGCCGGGAACGCGCCGACGATCTTCTTCACCTGGGGTGGCGGCATCCTGCAGCAGTACATTAAGGCGGGTGACGTGCAGTCCCTCGGCACCAACCCGAGCTGGGCCTCAAACTTCCTGCCGTCTTCGCTCGGCGCGGTTACCTACAACGGCCAGCTCTACGGCGTTCCTGTGCAAGGCACCCAGCCGGTCTACTTCTTCTACAACAAGAAGATCTTCAGCCAGTACCACCTGACGTTCCCGACGACCTGGAGCGAGCTCCAGACCACAATCTCCACGCTGAAGTCGCACGGTGTGGCGCCGATCTCGCTGGCCGGCGGTGACCAGTGGCCGGAGCTGATGTACCTCGAGTACCTCACCGACCGGATCGGCGGGCCGACCGTCGCGCAGGACCTTCAGGCCAACAAGCCGAACGCATGGTCCAACCCCGCCGTGACACAGGCGCTGACCGACATTCAGACCCTGGTGAGGGCCGGCGCCTTCCAGACCGGCTACAACTCCACGAAGTACAGCGGCAGCGGCTCGGACGCCCTGGTGTTCAGCGGCAAGGCCGCCATGCAGCTCATGGGTGACTGGGACATCTCGAGCATCCTCGGCTCGGACAAGTCGTTTGTGACGGACGGCAACCTGGGCATGGCCTCGTTCCCGACCATTTCTGGCGGCACCGGCAACGCGGCCGACCTGGCCGGCAACACCGCGAGCTACGTGGCGATCTCGAGCAAGGCGACCGCCGCGCAGAAGAAGGTCGCCGAGGACTTCTTCAAGGACGCCCTGACCTCGACGGACTATGCCAAGGCCCAGGTGGCTGCCGGTGAGGTGCCGGTGACCAGCGGTGCGGTCCCGCTGTTCAGCGGCCAGCAACTCCAGTCCTACGACACGTCGATCTACAACTCGGTGCAGACCGCGCCCAGCTTCCAGTACTCCTGGGACCAGGCGATGACCCCGAAGGTGGCCAACATCCTGCTGAGCAACCTCGCGCAGGTCTTCGATCTCACCCAAACCCCGGCTCAGTTCTCGTCCGCGCTCAATGCGGCGGCCGCGAGCGAGTCATGACCGGGAGGTCAACCACGCGATGACAGCGCCCTCCGTTCAGGGCGTCCGCACCACCCCGGCCGCCGCCCAGCCCTTCGGGCGGGGCGGCGGCCGGGCCCGTCGCCGCGGCCACCGCCTCGCCGACCTCGCGGGTGTCGGACCGCCGATGGTGTTGTTCTGCCTGTTCATTGTCGTGCCGATGATCGTCGCCGTCGCGCTGAGCTTCGTGCGGTGGAACGGGCTCGGCGCCCCGCAGTGGGCAGGGGCATCGAACTGGGCGCAGTTCTTCCGCGACCCGGTCGCCCACACATCGCTGGTCGTCACCCTGAAAGTGGTCGTGCTGAGTTACGTCGTTCAGACGCCGATCTCCCTGGCGCTCGGCCTGTTCACGGCCGGCCGGCAGCGCTACCGGGCCGTGTACGCCGCGCTGTTCGTGCTGCCGCTGCTCATGTCCACCGCGGGCATCTCGCTGATGTGGGAATCGCTGCTTGACCCCAACTTCGGCGCGTTGACCTCGCTGGCGAAGTCCTGGCACGCGGCGTTCCTCCAGCAGAACTGGCTGGGTGACCCGAGTCTCACGCTTTACGTGGTGATCGCGATCATCGCGTGGCAGTTCATCCCGTTCCACACCCTGCTCTACCAAGTTGGCCGGCGGCAGATCCCGCAGGTGCTGTACGAGGCGGCGACGCTCGACGGTGCGGGACGCATGGCGACGTTCTTGCGGATAACGCTGCCGCAGCTGCGCTACACCGTGGTCACGTCCGGCATCCTGATGGTCGTCGGCTCGCTGACCTATTTCGACATCATCTACATCATGACGAACGGGGGTCCAGGGCTGACCACGCGCGTGCTGTCCCTCGACATGTACAACGCGGCGTTCCAGCAGGACCAGTACGGCTACGCGAGCGTGCTCGCGGTCCTGCTGGGCGTGATCGGCATCGCCGTGGCCGTCGGCCTGGTCCGGTTCTCCGGGTTCACCTCCATGGGGAGCCAACAGGAGGGCGCGGCGTGAGGGGGTCAAGGGCTGGGCGACTGCTGGCCGTGCTGCTGGCCACGGTGTGGCTGGTCATCGTGCTCGCCCCGCTGTATTACATGATCCTGGCCAGCTTCCGCACGCAGGGCACCTACCTGACGTCCAACCCGTGGGTGCCGTCCGGCGGTCTGTCCACGAGTTCCTACGGCACCGTCTTCAGCGCCGGGCTCGGCCGCTACCTCGTCAACAGCGTGATCCTCACGGTGGCCTGCATCGTGCTCACGGTGACGATCTCGCTGGGCGCGGCGTTCCGGATCGTCCGGCGAACCTCGCGCGCCGCGAGCGCCTCGTTCGTGGTCATGCTGTTCGGACTGGCCATCCCTATTCAGGCCATCATCGTGCCGATCTACGTGCTCATCTACAAGATGCACCTGTACGACACGCTGATCGCGCTGGTGCTCACGCTGAGCGCGGCGGCCATCCCGGTGTCGGTACTGATCATGGTGAGCTTCGTCCGGGACATCCCGCGAGAGCTGATCAGCGCGATGCTCGTCGACGGCGGCACCGAGTGGACGGTGTTCCGGCAGCTCATCTGGCCGCTGTCGCGGCCGGTGCTCGCCACGCTGGCCATCTACAACGGCCTGAACGTGTGGAACAACTTCCTCCTGCCGCTCGTACTGACGCAGAGCCCTAACGTCTCCGTGCTGCCGCTCGGGATGACCAAGCTCGAGGGGATGTACTCGATCAACGTTCCTGCGGTCATGGCCGGCGTGCTGGTATCGGTGCTCCCGCTGCTCGTGCTCTTCGTGCTCATGCGCCGCCAGGTCATGACCAGCCTCGGGGGGGTGGTGGCCCGATGAAGTGGCTGCGGACCGCGGGCCACCGGATCGTCGGCCCGGACTATGAGCCGGTGCAGTTGCGCGGGTGCGGCGTCGGCGGCTGGCTCAATATGGAGAACTTCATCACCGGGTACCCGGGGACCGAGTCCGCACACCGCCAGGCGTTGCGCCGGGTGCTCGGACCGGATCGGTATGCGCTGCTGTTCGATTCCCTGCTGACAAACTTTTTCGGACCCGACGACGCGCAATTCCTGGCCTCGCTCGGCTTCAACTGCGTCCGGATCCCAGTGAACTACCGGCACTGGGAGGACAACACAAGGCCGGGGGAGATCAACCCGGGCGGGTTCGCGCACCTGGACCGCGCGGTGGACGCGTGCGCGGCCGCCGGCCTCTATACGGTCATCGACCTGCACGCGGCACCTGGCGGGCAGAACCACCACTGGCATTCCGACAACCCGTTTCATCAGCCGCTGTTCTGGCAGCACCGGTCGTTCCAGGACCGGGCCATCGGGCTGTGGGAGGCGATCGCGTCCCGGTATGCCGGCCGGCCCGAGGTCGCTGGCTACAACGTCCTCAACGAGCCCGCCGACGAGGAGAACACCCGCCTCGTGGACTTCTACCGGCGCGCGGTCGCGGCGATCCGAGCCGAGGATGCCGACCACATGGTGTTCCTGGACGGCAATCGCTATGCGCGCGAATTCCCCGCATTCGGCGAGCCGTTTGAGAACGCCGTCTATGCGGTGCATCAGTACCCCGAGCCAGGAGCGGCCGATGGCGGCCCTTACCCGGGGGTGACCGCCGGCCGGCATTACGACCGCGACTGGGTGGCCCAGTCGTTCCGGTCGATGACCAATTACATGCGGGCGCACGGCCTCCCGGTCTGGATCGGCGAGTTCGGGCCTGTCTATGGCGCGGGCGCCGCCCGCGACGAACAGCGCCGCCAGCTGCTCGCCGACCAGCTCGACATCTACGAGGCCGCGGGCGCCGGCTGGTCGCTCTGGACGTACAAGGACATCGGCGTCCAGGGTCTCGTCACCGTCGATCCCCAGTCCCCGTGGATGTCGCGCACATCTCCAGCACGGGCCAAGAAGGCATCGGTGGCCGCAGATCACTGGGGCATGACGACCGACAGCATGCGAGACGTCCTCGAACCACTGATGGCCCGCTTCACCCGCGAGTTCGGAGATTTCGACCCCTATCCGTTCGGCGCACGAAGGCACGTCGAGGAGCTCGTCCTGAACATCCTGTTCGCCGAACCGCTCGCCGACCAGTTCGCCGCGTGCTTCGCCGACGCGTCAGACGAGGAACTGGTCGCCCTCGGCGAGTGCTTCGCGTTCGCGCACTGCCGCGAGCAGAAAGAGCTCTGCGCCGTCGTCTCCCGGTTCGCTCCGGCGGCCGGCGTGACGACGGATGACATCGGCGACAGGCCGGCCCGATGAGCTCGCACACTGACGTGCGCAGGGCGGGCCAAGCGCCGCGATCAGATTTCGGCCGACCACGACGCGTCGTGCCGAAAGAATCGGCGCAGAGTTTCAGGAACATTTCGGCGATGCTCCCTCACAGGCCTCCGATTACCCGCGTCGGTCGGCCGTTCCGGCGTCCTTGCCGATCGGTCGCGGCGCCATCAGCGTCAGCCCCGCATTCGCAGATGATTCGCGGCGAGGTTGGTCCGATTTGGGCGTTTGAGGGGCTCAAGGTCGCCATGGATTGCGCTACGATAACTTGGTCGATTAGTTTCGAAAGTCAGGCTTGGGCTCATTACTGCGACACGCCCAGACACGGAATGCGGCAGGAGACAAGCCGGTCGCGATCGGGAGGGCCAGGATGGAAGCGCCCCAGGCTCAGCGTCGAGAGGGGTTGATGGTGCCGTGCCGACTGAGCCGGTTAGCAGTGCGGATGGACGGGACGTTGCCCCACGGCGCCGGCCCACGCTGGCAGCCATCGCCGCCGAGGCGGGCGTCTCGTTGCCGACCGTGTCGAAGGTGGTCAACGGGCGGCCGGACGTTGCACCGGATACCCGTGCCCGGGTGGAGCGCCTGCTCGGTGAGCTGAGGTACCAGCGGCCTGGCGGCCGCCGCGGCCGCCGCGCGGGTCTGGTCGACGTGATCTTTAACGGCCTCGACAGCCCCTGGGCGGTCGAGATCCTGCGTGGCGTCGAGGACTGGTGCTCGGCGCATGCCATGGGCGCGGCGGTCTCCGCCGTCCGCCACGGCAGTGCCCGCCCGGCCAGCTGGACGAGCGCGCTGGCGAGCCACGACACCGACGGCGTGATCCTCGTGACGTCTGAGCTGACGTCGCCGGAACTGCGCCAGGTCCGGGAGGAGTCCATCCCGCTGGTGGTGGTCGATCCCGCCAACATGCCAGACCCGGACGTGCCGAGCGTCGGCGCCACCAACTGGGCGGGCGGCCTCGCTGCCACCGACCATCTGCTCAGCCTCGGACACCACCGGATCGCAGCCATCACCGGGCCGGCCGAGTACCTGTGCAGCCGGGCTCGCGTCGACGGCTACCGGTCTGCGCTCGAGCGGGCGGGCGCGAGCTTCGATGAGACCCTGGTCCGCAACGGCGATTTCCATCACGAGGGCGGCTTCCAGTTCGGCGGCGAGCTGCTCGACCTGCCCGTGCGGCCGACGGCGATCTTCGCCGGCAGCGACCAGCAGGCGCTCGGCGTCTACGAGGCGGCCCGCCAGCGCGGCCTGAGGATCCCGGAGGACCTGTCCGTGGTCGGATTCGACGACCTGCCGACCGCTCGGTGGGTGTCGCCGCCGCTGACGACGGTCCGTCAGCCGCTCGCGGACATGGGCCGGATGGCCGCGGAAATGCTGGGCGATCTGATTGAGGGCGTCCCGCTGCGCAGCCAGCGGGTCGAGCTGGCGACGGAGCTTATCGTCCGTGAGTCGACCGCCAGGCTGAGCGCGTGAGGCCGGCCAGCGAGGACCTGACTCCGGTCACAGCGGGCGCGACGACAACCGAACCGTGGCGTGACCCGGCCGTGCCGGTTCCTGAGCGAGTAGCCGACCTGCTCTCGCGCATGACCACGGCAGAGAAGCTCGCCCAGCTGTACAGCGTCTGGCTGAGCGGCCCGGCGGATGGGAACGGCGTCGCGCCGCTGCACGGTGATTTCACCACCGGCCTGCCCCCGTTCGCCGATCTGATCCGCAGCGGACTCGGACAGCTGACCCGGGTGTTCGGCACCCGTCCGCTGCATCCGGCTGAGGGCGTCGCCGAGCTCGCCGACCTGCAGGCACAGATCGTGGCCCAGAGCAGGTTCGGCATTCCCGCGATCGCGCACGAGGAGTGCCTGACCGGCTTCGCCACGTGGACCGCGACCATCTTCCCCACGCCGCTGGCCTGGGGCGCCTCCTTCGACCCTTTGCTCGTGCGCCAGATGGCCGCGGCGATCGGCGGCAGCCTGCGTGCCGTTGGCGTGCACCAGGGCCTGGCGCCCGTGCTCGACGTGGCCCGCGATCCGCGCTGGGGCCGGGTGGAGGAGACCATCGGCGCCGACCCCTACCTCGTGGGCATGGTCGGGACTGCGTATGTACGCGGGCTGGAGTCAGCCGGGATCATCGCGACCCTGAAGCACTTCGCGGGCTACTCGGGCTCGGGCGCCGGGCGGAACATGGCGCCAGTCGCCATCGGCCGCCGCGAGTTCGCCGACGTGTTCCTGCCGCCGTTCGAGATGGCGATCAGGGAGGGCGGCGCCCGCTCTGTCATGCACTCCTACGCCGCGCTCGACGGCGTGCCGCCGGCCGCTGACCGGCGGCTGCTGACCGGGCTGCTGCGCGACGAGCTCGGCTTCGACGGCTTTGTCGTGGCCGACTACTACGGCATCTCGTTCCTGGAGATGCTGCACGGGGTGGCCGGCACGCCTGCCCAGGCGGCGGGGCTGGCGCTGCTGGCCGGCGTCGACATGGAGCTGCCCACGGTGCGCTGTTACGGCGAGCCGCTGGCGGCCGCGGTCAGCGCCGGCGACGTGCCCGAGCATCTCGTCGACCAGGCCGTCGCGCGGGTGCTGCGGCAGAAGGTTGAGCTGGGGCTGCTCGATCACGCTGGGGACGGTGACACAGCCCGGAACGGGGTAACGGGGGCGCTCGCGGCCGGTCGCGTCCGCACGGACGCGGCCGCCGCGGACATCGACCTGAATCCGCCTGAGCACCGTGCGCTGGCCAGGCAGCTGGCCGAGGAGTCGGTCGTGCTGCTGGCGAACGGCGCCGGGACCCTGCCGCTGCCGGGCACCGTCCGGCTCGCCGTAGTCGGCCCGCTCGCCGCTGACCCGCTCGCGTACTTCGGCTGCTACACCTTTCCCCGGCACGTCGGGCACGCGCACCCGGGCACGAGCATCGGCGTGCCCGTCGAGCCGCTTCTCGACGCGTTGCGGCGGGAGCTGCCGGAGGCTTCGATCGAGCACGCGGCAGGGTGCGACGTGCGGGGTAGCGACCGGTCCGGATTCGCGGCGGCGATCGAGCGCGCGGCCGCGGCGGACACTGTTATCGCCGTCCTCGGCGACGAGGCAGGGCTCTTCGGCCGCGGCAGCTCGGGGGAGGGCTGCGACGCCAGTGACCTGGGGCTGCCCGGCGTGCAGGGCGAGCTGCTCGACGCGCTCGCGGCGACCGGCAAGCCCGTCGTTCTCGTCCTCATCACGGGCCGGCCGTACGCTATCGGGCCGGTCGCCGGGCAGCTCGCCGCGGTGGTCCAGGCGTTCTTTCCCGGCCAGGAAGGCGGCGGTGCGATTGCCGGCGTGCTGGCGGGCCGGGTCGTGCCCAGCGGAAAGCTGCCGATCGAGCTGCCACGGCTCGCGTGCACAACGCAGAACGCGTATCGTGCGCCCAAGCTCGGCACTGACAGCGAGGTGAGTTCGGCGGGCGTCACACCCTTGTATCCGTTCGGGCACGGCCTGTCGTACACCACGTTCGAGTTCACGGACCTGTCCCTGTGTCCGGCCGGCAGTGCCGACGCCGGCACGGCGCGGATCAGCATCGGCACTGACGGCATGGCCGAGATTGCCTGCACGGTGCGCAATACCGGTGAGTGTGTCGGCACCGAGGTCGTCCAGCTGTACCTGGCGGACCCGGTCGCGCAGGTGGTCAGGCCGGTTCGCGAGCTGGCCGGCTTCGCCCGGGTAACGCTTCGGCCGGGCCAGTCCCGGCGGGTGGCGTTTCGGCTGCACGCCGACCGCACCACGTTCTGCGGGCTCTCGGGGGAGCGTGTCGTGGAGGCCGGGCTGATTGAGGTCGACATCGGATCGTCCTCGGCAGACCTCCGGCTGCACGGCGAGATCGAACTGATCGGCCCGGAACGCGTCGTCGGGGTCGGCCGGGTGCTGTCCACCCCCGTCGCGGTGCTCGACCGATGACGCTTGTTGCAGGGATAGATTCCTCGACACAGTCCACCAAGGTGGTGCTGTGCGATGCAGCCGACGGCACGGTCGTCGGGACTGGCAGCGCGCCGCACCCGCCGGGCACCGAGGTCGATCCGCAGGCATGGTGGGACGCCCTGCAGCAGGCTGGCGACCGGCTGCTGGAGCGGGCCTCAGCGATCGCGATCGCCGGCCAGCAGCACGGATCGGTTGTGCTCGATGACAGCGGGAAGGTCATCCGGCCTGCCCTGCTGTGGAACGACATGCGCTCGGCCTCGGCCGCAGCAGACCTGGTGGCCGAGCTTGGTGGGCCGAGCTGGTGGGCCGAGGTCACTGGCAGCGTGCCCACTGCCTCATTCACGGTCACCAAGCTGCGCTGGCTGGCCACCCACGAGCCGGCCAACGCGGCGCGCGTCGCGCGCGTGCTCCTGCCGCACGACTGGCTGACGTCGAAGCTAGGTGCGGCAGAGCCCGTGACCGACCGGGGCGACTCGTCGGGGACCGGCTACTTCGCGACGGCGAAGGGCCAGTGGCTACCCGAGGTTGCTGCCGCGGCGCTGGGCCACGAGCCAGTCCTGCCGCGGGTCGCGGCGCCAGGCGAGGCGGTCGGGCAAACCCGAGGCGGCGCGGTGCTCGGTCCGGGCACCGGCGACAACATGGCGGCGGCGCTAGGTCTCGGCCTGGAGCCCGGCGAGGTGGCCGTCTCTATCGGAACCTCCGGCACGGCGTTCGCCGTCACGCCCATCCCAGCCGCTGACCCGTCGGGCGCGGTGGCCGGCTTCGCCGACGCGACGGGGCGGTTTCTCCCGCTGGTGTGCACCATCAACGCGGGGCTCGTGCTGTCGGCGGCGGCCGCCATGACGGGCACTGATCTGGCCGGGCTGGCGGCGCGCGCGCTGGCGGCCGTGTCCGGAGCGTCTGGCGTTACCCTCCTGCCCTTCTTCGACGGGGAGCGGACACCCAACCTTCCCCTGGCCACCGGCGTCCTCTCGGGTTTGACGACGACGAACGGGACGGCCGCCAACCTTGCCAGGGCCGCGATCGAGGGCGTGCTCTGCTCACTGGCGGAGGCCGTCGCGCTGCTCGGCGGTGAGCAGCGCCGGGTGTTGCTGATCGGTGGCGGCGCCCGGTCGCCCGCCGTGTGCGCGCTCGCACCCGGCATCTTCGGCGCGGACGTAGAGGTGCCGGCGCCAGAGGAGTACGTCGCGCTCGGGGCGGCACGACAGGCGGCGTGGGCGCTGGCTGGCACGCCAGAGCCGCCCGCCTGGCCGCGCCCGCTGTCCCGCCGCTACACCGGCGCGCCGCAGGTGGAGGTGCGGGAGCGCTATGCCGCGCTGCGCGCGGGCACGTCGTCGTGGGCCGGGGGCGTGCCGCCTTCTGATGAGAGAAAGGAACCACGCTCATGACCGCAGACCGGTACGCGCCGGCGCGCGCCGACCGTTTCTCGTTCGGCATCTGGACCGTCGGCTGGCAGGGAGTGGACGTGTTCGGGCCCGCGGTGCGCCCGCCGATGCCCGCCGACCGGGCCGTCCGCAAGCTGGCCGAGCTCGGTGCCTACGGCGTCAACTTCCACGACAATGACGTCTTCGATTTCGACGCGACCGAGGCCGACCGGGACAAGCGGATCGGCGAGTTCCGGCAGGCGCTGGCCGATACCGGGCTGGTGGTGACGACCGCTACCACGAACCTGTTCAGCCACCCGATCTTCAAGGAGGGCGCGTTCACCGCCAACGACCGCGACGTCCGGCGGTTCGCCCTGGCGAAGGTGATGCGCAACCTCGACCTGGCCGCCGAGCTCGGCGCCAGCATCTACGTGTGCTGGGGAGGCCGGGAAGGCGCGGAATCAGGGGCCAGCAAGGACGTGCGCGCGGCGTTGGCACGGTACAAGGAAGCCTTCGACGTGCTCGGCCAGTACGTCATCGACCAGGGGTACTCGCTGCGGTTCGCGATCGAGCCCAAGCCGAACGAGCCGCGCGGCGACATCCTGCTGCCGACCGCCGGGCACGCGCTGGCGTTCATCAACGAGCTGGAACATCCCGAGCTGGTCGGCATCAACCCTGAGGTCGGCCACGAGGAGATGGCCGGGCTCAACTACGCGCACGCGATCAGCCAGGCGCTGTGGCACGGCAAGCTGTTCCACATCGACCTCAACGGCCAGAACGGCCCGCGGTACGACCAGGACCTCCGGTTCGGGGCCGGCAACGCGCGCGGCGCGTTCTGGGTGGTCGACGCGCTCGAGGCCGGAGGCTACGACGGCGTCGTGCACTTCGACTACAAACCGCCGCGCACCGAGGACGACAACGGGGTGTGGGAGTCGGCCGCCGCGTGCATGCGCAACTATCTGATCCTGCGGGAGAAGGTGCGCGCGTTCCGTGCCGACCCCGAGGTGCGGCAGGCGCTGCGCGATGCGCGGGTGGACCAGCTTGCGCTGCCGACCTTGGGTGACGGGGAAACCTGGCGCGACGTGGCCGGGTTCACGCCGGACATCGCCGCGCTGGCCGAGCGCGGCATGGCCTTCGAGCGGCTCGACCAGCTCGCGCTGGAGCACCTGTACGGGGTCAGGTAAGGCGTCCCGGCCGCCGGCACACCTCGCTATGGCACGCGCTGGCTGGCTGCCCCGAGGTCATTCTGCCTGGCGCGCCCAGTCATCCAGATGTTTGCGCCTGGCCAGGGTGGACGGGTGCTCTCGCCCGAGCACCCGCTCGCTGTCGCGCAGCAGCACAGCGAACTGGTCCTGCGCGGCGGCCGGGTCCCCGGCCTTCCCGATGCTGACGGCGAGCCAGTGCCGGGTGGTCAGGGTCGATGGGTTGTCTGGGCCGAGAGTCCGCTCCATGTCGGGCAGCAGCGCGCCGAACAGGTCGCGCGCCGCGACCTGATCGCCGGCCTCCCCGGTAAACCTGGCCAGCCAGTGCCGGGTGGTCAGGGTTGACCGGGCGTCCGCGCCGAGCACCCGCTCCATGTCCAGCAGCTGCGCGGCGAGCATGTCCCGCGCCGCGGCCGGATCTCCGGCCCGCCCCGTATTGATGGCGAGCTCGTGCCGGGTGGTCAGGGTGCCGTGGTGGTCAGGACTGAGCACCCGCGCCACGTCAGGCAGCAGGGGGACGAGCATGTCCCGCGCCGCGGCCGGATCGCCTGCCTGCGCGGTTGATCTCGCGAGCCGCAGCCGGGTATCCAGGGTCTGTTGGTGGTCCACGCCGAGTACCCGCTCCATGTCAGGCAGCAGGGCGGCGAGCTGCTCGCGTGCAGCGGCCGGGTCTCCGGCCCCGGCGGTGGAGGTGGCCAGCCGGAGCCGGGTATCCAGGGTGTCCGGGTGGTCGGGGCCAAGGACTCGCTGCCAGTCACGCAGCAGCGCTGCGAGCTGATCCCGCTCCCGAGCCGGGTCCGCCCGCTGCGGGGCACCGGGGTTCGAGGAGTCCTCCGTCCCCAAGACTCCCTGCCACTCCTGGACAGGCGCAGCGAGCGGGTCATCCGCCCCGGCTGCGTCCTCCGCACGGCCGGTGAAGCGCTCCAGCTGGCGCCGGGCGGCCAGCGTGTGCCGATGATCCGCGCCGAACACCCGCTCCATCCGCGGCACCAGCTCGGCGAACAGGCCCCGCGCGGCGGCCGCGTCGCCCGCCTCGCCGGTGAAGACGGCCACCTGGTGTCGGGTGATCAGGGTGTCCTTGTGGAAGGGGCCGAGGTCGCGCAGCAGCCTTTGGAACATGTCCCGAGCCGCCGCCGGATCCCCCGCCCTCCCGGTGTAAAGGGCCACTTCGCTGCGGAGGGTGAGGGTGTCCGGGTGGTTGGGGCCGAGGACCCGTTGCCTGTCGCGCAGCAGCGCACCGAACAGGTCGCGCGCCCCGGCCGGATCTCCGGCTCGCCCTGTCAAAGTGGCTAGCTCGCTGCGGATGCTCAGGATGTCCGGGTGTTCGGCGCTCAGCCGCTGCCTGTCGGAAAGCAGCGCGGCGAGCACGTCGCGTGCGGCGCCCGGGTCCCCTGCCGCCGCAGTTGAGCGCGCGAGCCAGTGCCGGACGTCCAGGGTGTACGCGTGATCAGCACCGAGCACACGCTCCATGTCGGGCACCAGCGCGGCGCACAGGTCGCGCGCGGCGGCCGGATCCCCCGCCAGCGCGGTGTAAGCAGCGAGCCTGAGCCGAGTATTCAGAGTGTCCGGGTGGTCCGGGCCGAGGTCCCGCTCCCTGTCGGGGAGTACCGATGCCAGCTGGTCGCGCGCTCGACCGGGGTTCACTGCCCCACGCCGTACGGGTGGCGTGGCAACTAACCCCGACGGTGGTGCCGTGTTCGCAGTCCGTTTTGATGGTCGCCGCATGGCCACAGGGTGGCATCCCGCTCAGCTGGCAGCAAGCCACGAAACTGCTGACCGTCAGCTCCGGCAGCAGGCAGTCGTGTTCACAAGTGGCCGGTCGGTCTGCGCGGCTGGCGGCGACGAGAGGCGGCACCGGCGGGCGGCCGCGTGGGGTAGGGCCGGTCATCGACGATGCGCTTCATGACGATTGTCGAGGTCAGGCGTTGCACGCCGGGCAGCGCCGCGAGGCTGCTGTCCCGCAGTTCCTGGTACGCGGTCAGGTCGGTGGTGGCGACCCGGACCAGGTAGTCGGGATCGCCGAACAGCCGCTCGGCGTGTCGGACCTCAGGGATGGCGGCCAGGCCTTCTTCGAAGGCCGCGATCGTTGAGGTGTCCTCCCGGTCCATCGTGACCTGTACGAGCACTTCGAACTCGAGGCCAACTGCGGCGGGGTCGATGATGGCGCGGTAGCCGCGGATCGCGCCGCTTCGCTCGAGCTCGCGCAGCCGCCGGTGGCAGGGGGCCACGCTCAGTGCGACTCGCTGGGCTAGCTCGGTCACGGTCAGTCGGCCGTCTGCCTGCAGCTCAGCAAGAATCTTTCTGTCGATGGTGTCCATCGGCAGTATTATTGCTCAGATCGCCGATGTACGGCCTAAACAAGTAATCAAATTCCGGCTCTGTCGGCGTAGTTTTGCTGTCGTGCCCGACCTGCTCGGCCTTGCGCCCGTCGCCGCAGCCGCCTTCGCGGTCCCGCAGTTCGTTCCCCAACTCCGCAGGCTCAGTGCGACCAGCGATGCGACCGGCGTTTCGTTGTCGTGGGCGGTGCTCACGTGCGTCAATAACGCCGCCTGGATCGCTTACTTCGCCCTGGCGCGGTACTGGACCGCGCTCGTTCCCTCGGTGTCCGTCTCAGTACTCGCGGGACTGCTCGCGATCATGCTGTGCCGCTGGGAACGCGTCGGCTTGCGGCCGCTGAGCGTGACGACCGCGTGGATCGCTGTGCTGGTCCTCGCGTACGCCGTCGGTGGTGGTGGAGCGCTCGGAACCCTGCTGACAGCCGGGTTCATCGTGCAGGTGACGCCGCCACTCTGGACCGCCTACCGGGTCGCTCGGCCTACTGGTGTCTCGGCCGGAACGTGGCTGCTCATCTTCGCGGAACTCGCCTGCTGGCTGGTATTCGGCGTCCACGAATCCGACCCGCGGCTGACCACCCTCGGTGCGGCCGGAGTACTCGCCAGCACGCTCATGTTGGTGCGGATCCAGTTCTCGGCGTCCGGGACACGGCGAGGCTCGCCACAAAGAAAATGGGATGCCACTGTCGGTAGCAACCGGTAGAATCGGGCACAGATTCGATTCAGTCATCATCGGGTTAGCTGCTCGCGGGAGGTGACCGCACATGTGCCTGACGACCGCCGGCACTGCTGTCGGCCCCTCGAATGCCGCGGAGGCTGTTGCGCTGGTGCGGTCGGGCCTGGACTGGCTGGCCTCGGTGGATGCGTCGGAGCTGACCGGGACTGAGCGCGCAGATTGCCTGCTGGCTTTGTCGGCGGCAGAGTCAGTACAGCTGGCGGCGACGTCGCGGATCGCGTCGGCGTTTGATGCGGGGCTCGATTACACCGCGGACGGACAAGGCGGGTCGCCGGCGTGGCTGCGCTGGCAGGCGCGGATGACCAGGCCGGCTGCCGGGGCCGTGATGGCGTGGTCGCGGCGGCTTGCGGCCCGCACGCAGGTCGCGGGGGCGCTGGCCGCCGGGCAGATCTCGGTGTCGTACGCGCGGCGGATCTGCGACTGGATCGACCAGCTGCCCGCCGAGGTACAGGACGTGGCGGAGGCCATCCTGGTAGAGGCTGCCATTGGCGGCGCCGACCTGGGCGAGCTGGCGACCCTGTTTGAACAGATCCGCGCCCGCACCGCCCGCCCTGACACGGACAGCCACAACGACCAGTTCGGGCTGCGTTCGCTCCACCTGGACACTTACTACCGTGACAACGGCTACCTGCGCGGCGACCTCACCCCGCCCGCCGCCGCAGCCCTGCGGGCGGTGCTGGACAGCCTGAACGACCGGACCGGTCCGGATGATCTGCGGTCCAGGGCGCAGCGGGATCATGATGCGCTGGAGGAGGCGTGCCGGCTGCTGCTCGGGTCGCGTTGCCTGCCCGAGCGCGAGGGCCAGCCGGTGCAGATCCAGCTGCAGATGACGCTGTCGCAACTGCTCGGCCAGGCCGAGGCCGACCCGGCGCTGGCCGCTGGTATCGCCGCCCGCGGCACCGCAGCCCCGCCCGGCGCCGACTGCGACGCCTCCATCGTGCCCATCGTCACCGGCACCATCGACGAAGCGTTCCTGGCCAGGCTGGCCGCCCGCTTCCCCGGCGCGGCCAGACCCGGCGACGGCGCGGAGGCAGGCACCTCTGCGGGCGCCGGCGCCGATGCCGGCGTGGACATCCGCGGGGACGACACGCTGGGCCGGGCCCGCCGCGCTGCCGCGGGGCTAACCGTCGCTGAGGCGGTGCGGCTGTTGTCCGGCCCGGGCGGGCTGGCATCCCGGCTGCGCGGCCAGCTTGCCTGCCCGGCCGGCAGCATCAGCCTGCCGCTCGATGTCGGCGCCGCGACCGACACCATCCCGGTGCAGATCCGCCGGGCGGTCACCCGCCGGGATCAGCATTGCCGGTTCCCGGGCTGCGACCTGCCGCCGGTCCGCTGTCACGTTCATCATCTGCGGCCCCGCGCTGACGGCGGCGAAACCGCGGTCAGCAACTGCTGCCTGCTGTGCTCGTTCCACCACCTGGTCGTCGTGCACCGATGGGGCTGGACCCTGATCCTCAACCCCGACGGCACAACAACCGCGACGAGCCCAGACGGCAGTCGCGTTCTGCATAGCCACGCACCACCCAGCGCCGCCTGAACGGCCGACGGCTATCTTCGCGTCTCGTACCTGGGTCATCCTTGTTTGGTCAGAACGGGGTTGCTGCACGGCGAGTCGGGATCAATGTGATCACGGCGGCGAACGCGGCATGGCTCTGGAGGATGGCAAAGTGGCTGACGCTCGGAAGAGATGGGACACCGACGACCGGCTCACTGGTGTGGCCGACGCCAGCGCGTTCGCAACCGGCATAGAGGAACTGGCCGCGCTGGCCCGCCGTCCGCGCTGGGTCGCCGAAGAACCCGAGCTCCACCTGGCCCCACACCTCCGGCGTGCCAGCGTGGACGGGCTGCACATCGGTGAGATTCGCACTGTGCAGGACGGCGTGCTCGCAGTGACGGCCGAGTGCGACCAAGGCGCCAGCCGCGGCGAACTCCGTCGACTGGCGTGGGCGCTGCTCGGGACCATCGCCGAGCCGGCAGCCAGCGTGCGAGAGCGACACGATGATGACGCGGCGATCTACGAGGTCGTCACGGGTATCCCCGACGACGCCGGGCCGTTCGCCAGCCACGGCCACACCGTGCGGCTCACGCTCACGCCGCGGCGTCCCTGACGGCGTGTGCCGTCGTCGAGGCCGGTCGCGAGCGAGACGGATCACGGGAAGTCGGGACGGGAGCGGCGGTCCGGATCGCTAGGGCTCATGATTCCGACAGCGTTTCCGTCTGGGTCCTCGACGATGGCGTAGCGGGCTCCCCAGAACGCGTCATAGGGCGGCTGCTGGCCGGCATATCCGTCCGCGGTCAGCTGGGAGTAGAGCTCGTCGACTCGTTCTCGGCTGGACACTCTGAAACCGATGACGGCGCGCCCGCCATTCCATCCGCGG
>DASQIW010000239.1:0-3540 GCA_035631375.1 Streptosporangiaceae bacterium | reverse complement strand
CCGGGCGACCGCCTGGCCGAGCCCGGCGCCGTCGCTTAGCCGGCCAGGGGTACTCGGGCCGGCTGCCGCCTGAGCGGCTCATCGATCTCCCGGGCGAGCGCCCTGGCCCGGCCAGGGGTTCGGAGGGCAGGGCGGTCGCTGCATCACCCTGATGGGGGTATGCCGAATGATCAGCCCGGCGGTCTCCCGCCGTGGGCTAGGTACCGACGAGGCCGATCGCGGTAGCTGTTTGCACCGCGTCGTTGCGCGACGAGACACCCAGCTTCCGGTAGATCGATTTGAGCTCGGTCTTGACCGTGTGCCTGGACAGGAACAGCCGCTCGGCGATCTTGTCGGTAGTGAGATGCGTTTGCAGGTAGGGAAGCAGCCGCATCTCGGCTGGGCTGAGCGGCAGTGTGATGGCCGGTTTTGAGACCGTGCTGGAGGTCAGGATGCTGCGGAAATCCCTGATCTCGTCCACGAGCGTACCGAGGGCCGGGCGGTGGGCCAGGATGTCGTCGATCTCGCGCAACAGCTGGTGGACCGTGTCCAGATCGGCGGTGGCGAAGTACACCTTGGCCAGCTGCAGCCGCAGCCGGACCGCATGGTACGGGAGCAGGTAGGTGGCCGATGGCCGCGTCCTCATCGCCCTGGTGAGCTGCCGGCGCGCTTCGTTCAGCTCACCGCGGTACACGGAAAGCCTGGCCGCCCCGGCGAAGACCGGGATGGCGAAGACGAAGTCGTGCATCCGTCTTTCTTCGATCGCGGTCAGCGCCATCCCTAGGCGGTCGGCGGCTTCCGCCCAGTGGCCGCGGTCCATGGCGAGCCATGCGAGCTGGGCTTCACAGATGAGGATCCTGTCGGAGTTGCCCATTGTGGCGGCGATGGCGGACGCCTCGGCGAACAGTGCGCTGGCCTCGTCCAGGCGGTCGGTGAGCAGGTAAGCCTCGGCCAGTAGCCACAGCGCAGTGTCGCGATACGGGCTCGAGGCGGGCTCTTGGGCCACGGCGAAGGTCGCGTCGGCCACCATCTGCTCTGGACCAGCAGCACACATGAATGCCCGCAACATGGCGCGGGACGAGTCGAAGCAGGCCGTTCCATCTGCGGGCGCGAGGTCGAACGAGGCGGCGTCGACGACCGCCGCCCACCGCGTCGCCCCGGCCGCATCCCCGGTGATCACGCTGATGAAGCACCTTTGCACCGCTAGCGGCGGGTAGCTTTCGATGTTCGCGCCGCCGATCGCGCGGTACCAGCGCTCCAGGGTTGACAATTGCCCAGCCTGGTAAGTCTGTCGGGTGAGTTTCGTCACCAGCCGTACGGTGCGGTCCCAGTCGGTGGTGGGCAGCAGGTGCTCGACGGCCAGTACCGGGGCTTCGTTGGACTCATACCAGGCCGCGGCCCGCCGGTGCAGCTTCATGATGATGTCAGGTTCGGTGCGGCGAAGCTCCCCGAGCAGGAACTCCCGGAACAGGCCGTGGTAGCGGTACCACTGCCGTCGGCGGTCGAGCGGAGTCAGGAACAGGCCGTGCGCCTCGACGCGGCGCAGCTGTGTCGAGGCAGCCGGCGACCTGAGGACGGCCTCGCAGAGCGGGCCGGAGAGCTGGTCCAGGACGGCCGTGCGCCGCAGGAACCGCTGGATGGCCTTCGGCTGCCGGATCAGGGTCTCCCGGTACAGGTAGTCGGCCACGTACCGGTCGTCACCGGCGATGGTCTGTGCGCTGCCTTGGTTCTCCCTCTCGATCAGGGCCGCGAGGTAGAGGCCGACGGGCCAGCCTTCGGTACGTTCGGTCAGCGCTGCCGCCAGCTCGGGGGTGACGCTGACCTGTGCCTGTGAGAAGACCTGCCGAGCGCCTTCCACGTCGAAAGCCAGCTCGCTGACCCCGAGCTCCAGGGCATCGTCCGAGGCGCGAAGGCGTGGCAGGTGAGGCTGCTCGGAGCGGCTTGCGGCAACGAGCTGGGATCCAGGGGGAATCGCCGAGATCATCATGCCCAGCACGTCGTCGCAGGCGAGCGAATTCAGCTCATGAAAATCATCCAGCATGAAGACGAACGGTACCTGGCTCGCGTGCAACTCCGCGGCCAGCTGCGGCGCCGCGCGGCCCAGCACCGATACGCGGGGGCTGCCGACGTCGTCGATCAGGTCGCGGCTGGCCAGGCCGGCCCGGTGATACGCCACTGCCAGCGAGGTGAGCAGGACCGCGGGGTCATCGTCGAACCGGTCGAGAGTTGCCCAGGCCACGGGGCGATCCTCGGCGGCCGCCCACTCCGCCAGGAACGTCGACTTGCCGTAACCCGCCGGCGCGGTGAGCGCCACGAGGCGGCGACCGCTTGACCGGGCGGTCTTGATGAGCTCACCGTGGCTCACCGCGACCGGGCGGGGTGGCGGGATGCAGAACTTGGCGTCGAGCAGCAACTGGCTCAGCCCAGGAACTCGCGAGCCCGCTTCGTGAACGTCCGCGTCCGAGGCCCGGCCGTCACCTGCCGGCGTGTCAACCTCACGCTCTGCTGCGGTGTGTACAGGCATTGCGTCCTCCCCACTAGGACACAGCCGCGTACGTCTCGGCCATGGCGGTCACCAGCTGCCGTTCTCTTCCGTGATCGCCGTCGATCCGTACCTGCCGACCCTCCCGATGTTTCCTGCCGGGGCAGCAGGCGGCATACCCCACCGTGGGTTATATGCCGGAGATGACGCTGGTCACAGCGTGGTCCGCCGCGATCGCCCAGGCGCCGCAGACGTAACGAACGCGGCGCCTGGGCGAGCAGGCACGATGATCGCCCGAAACCCGTCGCCAGGTAACAAGCACGGCCCCCAGCGGCTGATAACTTGACCCAGGACGGCGGCCCGCAGCGCCGCGGCCTCCCCCGTAGGCCGCGGCGGCACGGGCCAGCGGTCCGCATGGCTTCGCCGTGCTCAGCCTGCGGGGTCGTGCCAGGCGTCCCGCTCGGGGAGCAGCCGGTCGGCCTCCTTTGGCCCCCAGGTACCCCGGGCATACGGGTGGACCGGCACCACGTCGCCGAGTACCGGGTCGACGATCTTCCAGGCGGCCTCGACGGTGTCCTGGCGGGCGAACAGGGAGCGTTTGCCTTCCAGGGCGTCGCCGATCAGCCGGTCGTAGGGCCGCTGGTCGCTGCCGGGGTGCTGGGCGAAGTACAGGTCCTGGGTCTGGGGTTCCCAGCCGGTGCCGGGCTTTTTGCCCGCCAGCGAGAGGGAGACGGCGGTCTCGGGCCAGACCCGGAACCGCAGCTCGTTGCGGTGCGGCAGCGGGGCGAGCCCGAACAGGTCGCGGGGCGGGTGCTTGAACCGGACGCTGACCTCGGTGGCGGTGACCGGCATGGTCTTGCCGGCCCGGATCACGATCGGCACCCCGGCCCACCGCCACGAGTCCGACTGCGTCGAGCAGGCGACGAACGTCTCCACACTCGAGTGCGGGGCGACGCCTTTGACGTCGAGGTAGCCCTCGTACTGGCCGCGGACGGTGGTCTGGGGGGTCAGCGGGGTCAGCGAGGAGATCAGCCGCGCCTTGGAATCGCGCCAGCCGTGCAGGTCCGGCCCCTCCGGCG
>DASQIW010000238.1:0-2140 GCA_035631375.1 Streptosporangiaceae bacterium | reverse complement strand
TCGCCGGCTGACCAGACCAAGTGAGGACATAGTGGACGCAGAGGGAGGGATGGACCTGCAGCAACTGCTCGCCGCGGCGCAGCAGATGCAGGACCATCTCATGAGCGCGCAACAGGAACTGGCCGACACCCAGGTGGAGGGCACCTCGGGCGGCGGGCTGGTCAAGGCCCGGGTCAATGGCCAGGGCGAACTTGTTGATCTCATCATCAGCGCAGCGGCGATCGACGCTTCGGATCCGGAGGACACCGCGCAGACCGTTGCCGACCTGGTGCTCGCGGCGGTGCGTAACGCCTACAGCGCCGTCGCTGACCTTCAGCAGGAGAAGATGGGCCCGCTGGCGGGAGGCCTGGGTGGCGGGCCTGGCCAGTCCGGGGTGCCGGAGATACCTGGCTTGTCGGAGTTTTTCAGCGGCGGTGCCGACGACGACCCAGACGAGCAGCCAAGACAGCCAGGCACATGATCATGTCCGGCTGGCGGAGCCGGCCTGCTCGCGTGCAGGCCGGCCAGCCCGCGTGGAGCCGGGAGGATCCCGTGTGGAGCCGGGAGGATGAGGACTGACGTGTACGAGGGAGTGGTGCAGAGCCTCATCGACGAGCTTGGGCGGCTGCCCGGCGTGGGGCCCAAGGGTGCCCAGCGGATCGCGTTCTACCTGCTCGGCGCCGATCCCGCGGACGTGCGGCGGCTCGCTGCCGTCCTGGTGGAGGTGACCGACAAGGTCCGGTTCTGCCAGATATGCGGGAACGTGGCCGAGGAAGATCAGTGCCGGATCTGCCGCGACCCGCGGCGGGATCCGTCGATGATCTGCGTGGTCGAGGAGCCGAAAGACGTAGCGGCCATCGAGAAGATCCGCGAGTTTCGCGGTCGCTACCATGTCCTTGGCGGCGCGATCAGCCCGATCGACGGGATCGGCCCGGAGGATCTGAGGACCAGGGAACTCATGGCGCGGCTCGCGGATGGCGGTATCACCGAGGTCATACTCGCGACCGATCCGAACCTGGAAGGCGAGGCCACCGCCACCTACCTGGCCCGCCTGGTGAAGCCGCTGGGGGTGCGCGTCACCAGGCCGGCCAGCGGGCTCCCGGTCGGGGGGGACCTGGAGTACGCGGACGAGGTCACCCTTGGCCGCGCATTCGAAGGACGGAGGCTGCTTGATGTCTAGCGCACCGGCCCGCGGGCTGCGCGAAGAGGGACCGGGGGAAGGCTGGCACCCGCTCGCCGAACGGGTGGCCGCGCAGGCGCGGGACTTTCTTGACGGGGTGGGCGCGCTCGCCAACGGGCAGGGCGGCGACGAGATCGTGCCCCTGCTGCTGCTCGAGGTGTCCCAGATTCTGCTGGCCGGCGCCCAGCTGGGCGCCAGCCAGGACGTGATCCCGCCGGGTAACTGGGAACCCGATGTCGGCGCCGACCCCGACCTCGACCAGCTCCGTGCCGGGCTCGCCGTCCGGCTGGGCGACTGCGACGAGTACGCCGAGTTGTTCGACCCGTACGCGGATACGCGGCCGACCGCGTTCCGTCTCTCCGACGACCTTGCGGCGGTAGCCGCCGACCTGATCCACGGGCTCCAGCACTACGAGGCCGGCCGGTCCCTGGAAGCGCTGTGGTGGTGGCAGTACTCCTACGTCAGCCACTGGGGCACGCACGGCGGCGCCGCGCTGCGGGCGCTGCACTCGATCGTCGCGCACGCACTGCTCGACGTGGCCGAGGAGGCCACCCCCAGCTGATTCCCAGCAAATAATCGGCTGGAGCGCCTGGGGTGGATGGGTACACTCGACCCCGCCGAGGACCCCAACGGGAGGAGCGGCGCACGATGGCGCTCGTCGTGCAGAAATACGGTGGATCGTCGGTCGCCAACGCCGACGGCATCAAGCGGGTGGCGCAGCGCATCGTTGTTACCCGCAAGGCCGGGCATTCGGTAGTCGTCGTCGTTTCCGCGATGGGTGACACCACCGACGAACTGCATGACCTCGCCAAACAGGTCAGCCCGCTGCCGCCAGCCCGTGAGCTGGACATGCTGCTGACCTCGGGTGAGCGGATCTCGATGGCGCTGCTGGCCATGGCGATCGCCAACCTGGGCCTGTCGGCCCGCTCGTTCACCGGGTCCCAGGCGGGCGTGATCACCGACGACGTGCACGGCAAGGCC
>DASQIW010000237.1:0-23809 GCA_035631375.1 Streptosporangiaceae bacterium | reverse complement strand
TGCCCCGCTGATGAAGCCGAGTCTCTCCGCCGCTTCCTCGCCGTACAGGCGGTAACCGGCGGCAGTCCGCGGCGGGGGAGGCAGCAAGCCGAGACGCTCGTAATACCGCAGCGTGTCGGGGCTGAGTCCAAGAGCTGCCGCTTGCGCCGAGATCGTCCGCGTCATGGCTGCGAACTTAAACCCTGGTGCTTACTCCAAGGTCAAGTCCCTCGTACGGCGCGGTGAGGAGTGCTCCGGCTTGCGCGGCCGGAAGGGTCTGGCCGCGGAAATGCGTTGGCTCACCAAGAGGCCCGCCGGCCATGCTGAGACGCTGGCCTCGTCCCATGCAAGCCGACTGGAGCCACCGCCGTGACCGAAACCGCGGGCGGCTCCGGGGGACCGGTCCCTCGGGCCGGCACCCTCGGAGACTTGCGGGCGCGCCTGCCCGGGCTGATGCTCCGCGACCAGCGTCGGCTGGGGCGGCGGGCCGCGGGGATCCGGTCGCTGCACGACGGCGGGGCGCGATCGGAGGCGCTCGCGGAGCTGGCGGCCGAGGTCGCGGCGGCGGAGCAGCGCGTTGAGGCTCGTCGAGCCGCGGTACCGGTGATGAGCTATCCGGCCGAGTTGCCGGTCAGCCAGCGCAAGGCCGAGCTCGCAGCGGCGATCAGCGAGCACCAGGTCGTGATCATCGCGGGCGAGACCGGCTCGGGCAAGACCACCCAACTGCCAAAGATCTGCCTGGAGCTGGGCCGCGGCGTCCTTGGTCAGATCGGCCACACCCAGCCCCGCCGGATCGCCGCGCGCACGGTTGCCGCCCGGATCGCCGCCGAGCTCGGTACCGAGCTGGGCACGGCGGTGGGCTACAAGGTCAGGTTCGCCGACACCGCCAGCGACGGCACGCTCATCAAGGTCATGACCGACGGCATCTTGCTGACCGAGCTGCAACGGGACCGGCTGCTGCTTCGCTACGACACGCTGATCATCGACGAGGCCCACGAGCGCAGCCTCAACATCGACTTCATCCTGGGCTACCTCAGGCAGCTCCTGCCGCGACGGCCGGACCTGAAAGTAATCATCACGTCCGCCACGATCGATCCGGAGCGGTTCAGCCGGCATTTCGCCGTCACACCGCGAGCAGGGACGACGGCACCGGCCGGATCGAACCCCGTTCCCCCCGTTCTTGAAGTTTCTGGCCGGACCTATCCGGTTGAGGTGCGCTATCGCCCGCTCGACGACCAGGACCAGGTTCAGGCCATCACGGATGCGGTGGCCGAGCTGGGCCGCGAGGGGCCGGGCGACGTGCTCGTGTTCCTGTCCGGCGAGCGGGAGATCCGCGACACCGCCGACGCGCTGGCCGGCGAGCCCGGTCTCGAGGTGCTGCCGCTGTACGCGCGGCTGTCGGCAGCGGAGCAATACCGGGTGTTCCAGCCTCATCAAGGGCGGCGGGTGGTGCTCGCCACGAATGTCGCCGAGACGTCGCTGACCGTGCCGGGCATCAGGTACGTGGTCGATCCCGGCACCGCGCGGATCTCCCGGTACAGCCAGCGCACCAAGGTGCAGCGGCTGCCGATCGAGCCGGTATCGCAGGCATCGGCCAGTCAGCGCGCGGGCCGGTGCGGGCGGACGTCCGACGGCATCTGCATCCGCCTGTACAGCGAGGAGGACTTCGACGCGCGGCCGCCGTTCACCGAGCCGGAAATCCTGCGGACAAACCTCGCGTCTGTCATCCTCCGGATGGCCGCGCTCGAGCTGGGCGCCATCGCCGACTTTCCGTTCGTGGATCCGCCCGACTCGCGGCAGATCGCCGACGGCCTGCGGCTGCTGACCGAACTCGGCGCCACCACAGCCAGCAGCCGTGACGGATCGGTGGCGTTGACCGGCACCGGCCGCAAGCTGGCCGAGCTCCCAGTCGATCCGCGGCTGGGCCGGATGATCCTGGCGGCGGGGGAGAATGGCTGCGCGCGGGAGGTGCTCATCATCACCGCGGCGCTCGCCATCCAGGACCCGCGGGAACGGCCGTCAGACGCGCGCGAGGCGGCCGACGCGATGCACCGGCGGTTCGCCGAGCCGGGCTCGGACTTCCTGGCGTTCCTGACGCTGTGGGATTACCTCCGCGAACAGCAGCGGCAGCTGTCGTCGTCGGCGTTCCGGCGGCTGTGCCGCCGGGAGTACCTGCACTTCCTGCGTATCCGGGAGTGGCAGGACGTGTACGCCCAGCTGCAGCAGGCGGCCAGGGACGTGGGTGTGGTGATCGGGCGGGACGCCGGCCGCGGCGCCGGGTCCGGTGCGCGTGCGCGGTCGTCAGGCCCGAGGACGGATCAGGGCGGCCGGTACGCCGCGGACCTCGCCGACCGCGTGCACCAGTCGCTGCTGGCTGGCCTGCTGTCGCACATCGGAATGCAGGACGCCGAACGTGCGGCCGGCTCGGCGGCGGCCGCTGGCAGGAGTGCGCGGCGTCGCGGCCCGGCAGAGTTCGCGGGCGCCCGCGGGGCGCGGTTCGCGATCTTTCCGGACTCGCCGCTCGCCAGGAAGCCGCCGCGCTGGGTGATGGCGGCCGAGCTCGTCGAGACGTCCAGGCTGTGGGGCCGGCTGGTCGCGCGGATCGAGCCGGAGTGGGCGGAACCCCTCGCGGGCGACCTCGTCCGCCGTACCTACAGCGAGCCGCGCTGGGACGCCCGCCGCGCGGCAGTCATCGCGACCGAGAAGGTCACCCTGTACGGCCTCCCGATCGTGGCCGCCCGCCCGGTGAACTACGACCGCATCGATCCGGCCGCCGCCAGGGACCTGTTCATCCAGAGTGCGCTCGTGGAGGGCGACTGGGATACCAGGCACGCGTTCGCCGCGCATAACCGCCGGGCGCGCGAAGAGGCCGAGGATCTGGAGCGCAAGGCCCGCCGGCGCGGGCTGGTAGCCGACGACGCCGCGGTTTTCGCGTTCTATGACGCGCGGATTCCCGCAAGCGTCACCTCAGGCCGGCACTTCGATGCGTGGTGGAAGAAGGCCCGCGCGACTCAGCCAGCCCTGCTCGACCTGCAGCCCGCCGACCTGGCCGGGCCAGCGGCGCAGGAATTCCACGCGCCGGACTACCCGGCCAGCTGGGGTGAGTTCCCGCTGTCGTACGAGTTCACGCCGGGAGCGGAGGACGACGGCGTGACGGTCAGTCTTCCGCTGACTGAGCTGTTCGACGGTGACCGGCCGGATTTCGGCTGGCAGGTGCCCGGGCTGCGAGCGGAGCTGGTGACCGAGCTCATCCGTGGCCTGCCCAAGGAGCTGCGCCGCCACTTCATCCCGGCGCCGGACACGGCGAGGGCGGTGCTGGCCGGGCTCGGCTCGCCGCGGGGCAATCTGGCCGCAGCGCTGAGCGCGGAACTCGCCCGGCTGACCGGCGTGGAGGTATCCGCCTCGGCGTGGAACTTCGCTGCGCTGCCGCCGCACCTTCGGGTGAATTACCGGGTGCTGGACGGCCCGACCGTGGTCGCGACCGGACGAGATGTGAACGAGCTGCGGGCGGAGCTGGGGCCGCGGCTGCACGCGGCCGTTGAGGGAGCTGCTGCTGAGACGGGCCTGACCAGGAAGGGGCTGCGGAAATGGGACCTCGGCACCCTGCCGAGGGTCTTCGAGAGCGGACCGCTTCGCGGCTACCCGGCGCTGGCCGACGCAGGTGACGCTGTCGACATCCGGGTGTTCGACACCCGCGCGGAGGCCGACGCGGCGATGCGGCTCGGCACCCGCCGGCTGCTGCTGATCGCGGTGCCGTCCGGGGTCCGGTCGATCGCGGGCCGGCTGCCGATGACGGAGAAGATGGCCCTCAGCAGCCACCCGTACCCGGCCGCGGCTGCCATGCTGGACGACTGCGCAGCTGCCGCTGCGGACCAGGTCATCGCGGACGCGGGCGGCGCGGCATGGGACGCGGCGGGCTTTGCAGCGCTGACCGAGGCGGCGCGCGACCGGCTGGCGCCGGTGACCGCCCGGGTGGTCGAGTCGGTGGCGAGGGTGCTGATCGAGGCGCACGAGGTTCAGGTCAGGCTGTCCGGCGCCAATCCGGTGCCGGCGCTGCAACCGGCGCTGGCGGACATCAGGGCGCAGTTCGCTGGCCTGATCTACGCCGGTTTCATCGCCGCTACTGGGGCGCGCCGGCTACCCGATCTGGTCCGTTACCTGCGGGCCATCCTGCGCCGTCTGGACAAGCTCGCGGGCGAGCAGGTCAGGGATGCTGACCGGATGGCGGTCGCGCGCCGGCTGGCGGACGCCTACGAGACGCGGCTGCGGGATCTGTCGGCGACGGCCCGCTCTCGGCCCGACGTCGAGGCTGTCCGCTGGCTGATCGAGGAGCTGCGGGTCAGCCTGTTCGCGCAGGTCCTCGGCACGCCGGTGCCGGTATCGGAGAAACGCGTCCTGGCCGCCATCGACGCCCTACCCCGCCAGTGACACCCAGCGGCACCCAGTGGCCCTCGCCCGGTACCTGGCGTCAGCTCGCCTCGCTGCGGCCAGCCGCGAGGAGCGTGCCGCGGCGGAAGGCTTCGCGGATCCGGGCCACGACCGCCTCTGGCGACATGGTGATCTCCTCCCACGTGCAGTGGACGACCTCGTAGCCCAGCGACCTCAGCCACGAGTCTCGCTCCAGCTGGGCTCTCGCCCTCGTCGGGTCCGCGTACTTGATGGCGCCATCAACCTCCACGATCGTCCGGTAGGAGTCCCAGAAGAAGTCCACTCTGGCAACGTCTTCGGCCGTGCCGATCAGCGCCTGGAGCTTCGGGGGTGGCAGCCCGCCGTCGCGGAAGACGACCCTGGCGATGGACTCGAGCGGCGATTCGCTCCGCCTGTCGGCGAACGCGATGACCGCGGCGGCGACCGAGGCGCCCCGCCATCGCAAACAGGACTCGAGCACGGACAGAAGATCCTCCTTCGTGGCAAGCCGCTGATGCAGCGCGGAGTCAGCCGCGACGACCCCGGCGCGGAATGGCAGCGATCGGGCCAGGTCAACGACCGTCCTCGCCGCCGTCGTCAGCTGCAGGCCCAGATAGACCTTGACGTGCTGGGGCGGCAGCGCTGCGGAGTGCAGCCGGATTCCGGCGGGTGCGTGCCAGTGCGCGCCGGCCGGCCGGGTCAGGTGCACCGCCGGGTCCGCGCGCCCCAGGAGCGAGATCTTGTGCAGATGGGCGGCGGACTGGTGGCTCACAACCGCCTCGGCGCCCGCGAGCGCCGCGGCCCCGCCGATGGCGAGCAACTTTTCGCCGCCGGCCAGGCTCAGCAGCGTGCGGCCGCGAGCGCCGGGTGCGTAGATGCCGCGCCGCACCGCAATCAGGTCGCCGCGGCGGGCGCTCGCACGGATCTGATCAGTACGCCAGCCGGCGGAGAGGAGTTCGGCAGTCGTCACAATCTCGGCAATTCGCCCGGTTCCGGGTACTGGCCGATCTGTCATGGCAGCGAGTGTTGCCCAAGCCTCTGACATGCCTGTGGTTTCAGCCATTTCCGCGCCCTAGTTGCGGCTTTTGTTCCGCTGAAACCTTCAGGGTGTCCTTCGACGTGCCGCCGAATAAGGCCTCGCGGTGTGATCGAGAGCTCCGCCACACTCGTTCGATGGACGAACTCCCCGACCGTGTCCTGGCGGCCATCGGCGGGACGGATGTCGTCGCCGCGCTCGCCAACCTGAGCGGTAGTGACTTCACGAGCCTCATGCTGGCGGTGGCGAGGCGGCGCGCGGCGCAGGAGACGCCGGCCAGTCTGCTGCGCAGATACCGCAGCGACCGGTTCGCTCAACCCGCCGACTCCAGCTGGCAGCTGCTCCGGGCCGCCGAGGACCGGATGTCCGCGCACTTGCCGCCGGGAACACAGCTGCTCACGCTGCCACCCCTGGTACCGCTGGCCACGCACGCGGTACTCGGCCCGATGAGCCAGGACAGGGTCGTCACGGCCATGCGTGCGAGTGAGGTCGCAGCGGACCCGACCAACGCGCTCGCGCTCGAGGCGGCGGTCCGGCGCAAGGCTGGTGACCTCCGCATCACGGTGCGGCTCGCCGCGTTCCAGCGAGTCGTGCGGGCGCCCAGGCCGTCACCAGGCTTCCTGCCCCACTTCAGCCTGCTCGGGCTGGTAACCGCCGGCCGGGACGACGGCGGCCACCGATTCGAGCGGGAATCGGTCGCCGAGCACGTTCGGTCGCTGGCCGCCGGTCTTGCGGCGGCGGGCGCAGGTCCGGCCCAGCTAGCGCTGACTCCGTTGTCGCCGGCCGGCGACACGATCGCGGCGGCGGTGACGGCGGAGCTTGCCGGCACCCCACTCGCGATTCAGCTGGACCCCGAGCGGCGGGCGGGCCGCGGCTACTACCGCGACCTGTGCTTCAAGCTGAACGTGCGCTCCGGGGCGGGCTGGGCCGAGATCGGGGACGGCGGCTTCACCGACTGGACCGCACGGCTGACGGCCAGCGCCAAGGAGCGGCTTCTGATCAGCGGCGTCGGCATCGACCGTGTCGTTGCGGTGACAAGCGAGAAACCAGACCCATGACGGAACGGGGTCGCAGTTCGCTGGCCGCCGCTGTCCGCGGAGCTGCCGCACGGGCACAGTCGGCGGCCCGGTCGTGCTGCTTGGCGTGCCTGGAACCCTCAGTCCCTGACTCGACGGCGCCGAAGCCAGAGCGCGGCGATGAGCACGATCACGGCCAGAGCGGCGATCGAGTGGGTCAGGGCGCGCAGCACCACCGCCACGGCGACGATGACGCACACGGCCAGCACGATGGATGCAAGGCGACGCCGGCGCCGCGCGCGAGCCGGGCGCGGAGGCCCGGCGTCGCGCGGCTGGTGCTGGCCGCCGGACCTCACCGCCGGGACCGGCTCAGCGGCCGGCAGGTCGGCGAACAGTGCGGTGAGGTCGGCCGCCGTCGTGGCCCGCATGGCCTGGTCGAGCCGATCGTCGAGTTCGGCCTGATCCAGGCGGCCGTGGCTGAAGTGCCAGGCCAGCTGGTCGGATGCCGCGGCTCGCTCGGCGTCGCCGATGCGCAGCCTGGCGCCGGGAGCGCTCACTGATTCCCGCCGCGCAGATCCGCCGCGACTCCGGCGGCGATGGACTGACTGCTGCCCTCGGCAGGGATGAGTAGCCAGCAGACCAGGTAGAGCGGGATCCCAGCGCCACCGAGGAAGGTGAGCACGGCAAACGCGATCCGCACGATGAGGACGTCGATGCCGGCGTAGTGCGCGAGACCGGATGCCACCCCCGCGAGCATCCGGTCGTGGCTGGGTCGGCTGAGGTTCCGTTGCGTTGTGGTGTTCATGGGACCCAGCGTGCCCGCCCGCTGGCGTGGCGGCCATCGGGAACCACCCTGAACCGGACCCGGATCGACAGGACCAGGACCGGGGCGTTCCCTGATAGCGAGCATCGCTCGTGCCAGGCGATGATGGAGGACATGGTGGAGCATGACGCCGCAGCTACTCAAGACGCTGGGGCCGGTGGCCACTGGACGGCCTGGCTGGAGGCCAGGGGCATCCGGCTGAGCCGCCGGCCGGCGAGCGCCGGGCCGCTCCGGCGTGCTGTCGACGGCCGGGTGTTCGGCGGCGTGGCGGCCGGAATCGCCCGGCGCACCGGATTCGATGCCGGCCTGATCCGCGCGCTGCTCGTCATCGGCGCCCTGCTGACGACCGGACTGCTCGCCGCGCTCTACGTCGTCGCCTGGCTCGTGATACCGGCCGACGGCACCGACACCGCGATCGGCACCAAGGCGCTCACGGACAAGCGTGGCATCGGGCTGGCGCTGGGGCTGACGTCGCTGCTGGCGGTGGGGCTGATCATTGCTTCCGCGCTGCACGTGGCGTGGGTGACGGGCCTGGCGGTGCCGCTCCTCGTCTGCGCGGCTGGCCTGGTGCTGATCGCCCGGAACGCGCCCGAATCGGAGCGGCAGTACCTGCGCGACCTCGCTGACCCGGTGGCCCCGGCGACGGGCGGCCGCCGCTCGCGGCGGCTGCTGCGGATCGGCGTGGCCGTCTTGCTGCTGATCGCCGGCCTGGCGGCACTGCTGAGCGGGCACGCGAGCACCTATCAGCTGCTCCTGCCGCTAGCCGGAGTCATGCTGCTTGTCGGCGGATTCGCCCTTGCCCTCGGCCCGTGGTGGCTGCGCATCGCGCGCGACCTGGTGGGTGAGCGACAGGCCAGGATCCGGGCCGAGGAACGCGCCGAGATGGCGTCCCGCGTGCACGACTCCGTGCTGCAGACGCTCGCGCTGATCCAGCGCCGCGCGGACGACCCGCACGCTGTCACGAAGCTCGCGAGAGCGCAGGAGCGGGAGCTGCGATCCTGGCTGTTCGATGGACGGGCACCGGGCTCGCTCGGCGATCAGGCCGGCACCCTCGCCGATGGCGTCCGGCTGCTCCAGCAGGAGGTCGAGGCCCAGCACGGGATCACGGTCGAGGCTGTCACGGTGGGCAACTGCGAGCTGGACGAGGAGCTGACCGCGCTGCTGGCTGCCGCCAGGGAGGCCACAGTGAACGCGGCGAAGTGGTCCGGTGCCCCGGTGGTGTCGGTGTTCGCCGAGGTCGAACCGGGGTCAGTGTCACTGTTCGTGCGCGATCGGGGCTGCGGTTTCGACCCTGATGCGGTTCCTGGCGACCGGAAGGGGCTCGCGGAGTCGATTCGCGGCCGGGTAGCCCGGCGCGGCGGCACGGCCACGATCCGCAGCGCCCCTGGTGAAGGCACCGAGGTGTCCCTGGTGATGCCGAGGATGGCTGCTGGATCACCCAGGGGAGCGACCGCCGCAACCCCCGCCGGCCGGCTGCCGCGGCGGCCATGAGCAGCCTGCATGGCGAGGCCGCCGCCAGCGCGCAGCCCCGGGTGTTCATCGTCGACGATCACGGAATGTTCCGCTCGGGCGTCCGGTCCGAGCTGTCGGGCGATGTGGAGATCGTCGGCGAGGCCGATGACGTAGCGCCGGCGATCGCCGAGATCTCGAAGTGCCAGCCGGATGTCGTGCTGCTGGATGTGCACCTGCCCGGTGGCGGGGGCCAGGAAGTGGTCGCAGCGGTCAAGCCGGACCATCCGGAGGTGCGGTTCCTCGCGCTGTCCGCGTCGGACGCGCCAGAGGACGTCATCGCGGTGATCCGCGCGGGCGCGCGCGGGTACGTCACCAAGACGATCTCCGGTCCCGAACTCGTCGAGGCAATCCGCCGCGTCGCGGCCGGGGACGCAGTCTTCTCGCCCAGGCTCGCCGGGTTCGTTCTCGACGCGTTCGCTTCCGGTGTGGCCGCGGACATTGACCGCCCGTCGTTCGACTCCGAGCTTGACCAGCTGACCGCGCGGGAGCGGGAGGTGCTCAGGCTGATAGCCCGCGGCTACACCTACCGCGAGGTGGCCAGGGAGCTATTCATCTCGGTGAAGACGGTCGAGACGCATGTGTCGTCGGTGCTGCGCAAGCTGCAGCTGTCCAGCCGGCACCAGCTCACCCGGTGGGCCACCGAGCGCCGGCTCACCTAGCCTGCTCAGCTAGCTCCTGGACCAGTGGGGGAGTGACAACCTGCCCAGCCGGGCGATGAAGAACGCGGCTGCGCCCAGCGCTCCGACGGCCAGGCTGAACATCTCGCCGGCGCCCTGCCCCTGCTGGACGAGCTCCAGGTTGACACCGCGGCCGGCCGTGCCGACCGCCACGATCAGGGCGAGAATCGCCCCGACTGCCTCGGCACTGCCGATCGGGAGCGCGGTCAGCGTGCCCCGATCCTGCCAGCGGCGCCGCATCCAGACGTAGCCGCTCAGCGCGAGCACGCCGAGCACCCCGGCCGCGAAGCTATTGAGGATGACCTCGCCGACGTGGTCGGAGGTCATTGCCGTGATGCAGTTACGGGCTGATGGATCACCGGCCAGCCAGCGCGCGCAGTCCGCCCTGGTGTAGCTGCCCTGAGGGAACGGCGCGACCAGGAAGGTACCGCCGCGCAGCGCAGCCAGTCCCCAGCCGATGGCGCCCGAGATCCCGACCGCCACCAGCGCGACACCGGCGATCAGCGAGCCCGCCAGCGCGGTCCGGCGCATCAGCGCGGCAGCTGGCCGGCCAAACTGCAGCGGACGGCCGGTGATCTGGCTGCAGGCACCCATCCGGGCCACTGCAGCCTGCTCCGCTTCCACCAGCGACTTCCCGGCCGCCAGCTCCTCGGCCACCACGTCCTGCAGGTGGGCCTCGACTTCGGCCAGCGTGCCGCGTACCTGACGGGGCGGGCCGCTCAGCGTCAGCAGCAGCTTGTCCAGGTACTCCTCGACCGGTTCGGAACCGGCCGGCAGGTTGCGCATGTCGCTCATGACACTCTCCCTGACCAGAGCGCTGCCTGGGGAGCGGCAGCGGGTTGCATGGCGAGGCCGCGCAGCACCTGGGCCACGGAGCCGCTGAAGGATTGCCACTGGCGGGCCTCTGCCGCCAGCGATTCCTGGCCAGCTGCGGTGAGCCGGTACATGCGGCGGCGCCGTCCGGCGACGACCTGCCACATGCTGTCGAGCTGGCCGGCCTTTTCCAGCCGGTGCAGCGCCGGGTATACGGTGCCTTCCGGCAGGTCGAAGGCGCCTTGGCTGCGCTCCCGCAGGCGGGTGATGATCGCGTAACCGTGGCCGGGACCCGCCGCCAGCACGGCGAGGAGCAGCATGTCGAGGTTGCCCTTGAGCTTCTCGGACATCATGCCTAGCAATCCTAGGTATAGGACGCCAGCGCGTCAAATAGCCGGGGCCCAGTCGCGCCGGCGTGATGCACCGCGGGCGCCCGCCGATGTGAGCGGCGGCCCTTACGATCCGGTATATGACCGGCGCGATTGACTATTCCGTTCCAGGTCGGCTGACAGACATCGGCGAGATAGGCGTCGACGTGCTCGAGGCCATCCCGGCCGATCCTGTCGGGATCTGCCGGCTGGTCCCCGGCGTGGTGCTGCATCCCTTCGAGGCGGCCGACCTAGGCATGGACGCCGGCCGGCTTGGCGGACAAGAGATCCGGTCGGCCAGCGCGATCATCCGGGCCGTGCTGGCGTTAGACCCCGCTGCGCTGGCCACCGCGCGCGTGCCCGAGCGGCGGCTGGTCGGCACCTGCCGCACCTTCGTCGTGCTGAGCTGCGCACTACTGCGCTACCGCGGCATCGCGGCCCGCGCTCGCTGCGGTTTTGGTACGTACTTCCGGCCAGGGCTCGGCCTGGATCACTGGATTACTGAGTACTGGCACGAGGCCGGCGACCGCTGGGTCAGGGTCGACACCCAGCACCTGGAGCACAGTTTCTTACCCCACCCTGAGGACCTGCAGCCGGGCGAGTTCCTGACTGGAGGCGAGGCGTGGGCTGGTTACCGGCACGGCGCCATCGACGCGACGACGTTCGGGGTGCCGGGGACAGATAACTTCGGCCCGGCCGAGATCAGCGGCAACGCGATCAGGGACCTGGCCGCCGTGAACAAGGTGGAGATGCTGCCGTGGGATGAGTGGGGGCGGATGACCGCCGCCTACCAGGGCCAGACCGGCCCGGATTACGACGAGCTCATCGACGAGGTCGCCACGGCTTGCGCGTCGGATGATTCCCGCCACGTCGCCGACCTCTACTCACGCCCGGAGCTGCGGGTACCCGCCGAGCTGATCCAGTAGGACGCCAGATCGGCCGTCCGGTCACCGGGCGCTCGCTGGAGTTCGTGCACCGGAGCAGATCACTGCCGATCTCGTGCGGAACGTGGCCTAGTCTCAGTGCCATGAACCTGGCTGCCGGCCATCCGGTTCCAGGCCCTGATGAGGGCCGGACGAGCGTGCTCATCGTCGAGGACGACGCGAGCATTGCCGCCCAGCTGGTTCGCGGGCTGACCAGGGGTGGTTATCAGGTCGAGCACGTCATGACCGGGAACGACGCGCTCGCCCGGGGCAAGCAGGACGTTGTGCTGTTGGACCTCGAGCTTCCCGACATCGATGGGGTCCAGGTATGCCGGAAGCTGCGCGAGCGAACCGACGCGGCGATCATCGTGGTGACCGCGCACGGAGAGGAGCCGGACCGCGTTATGGCGCTCGATGCCGGCGCCGATGACTACCTGGTCAAGCCGTTCGGCCTAGCCGAGCTGCAGGCCCGGATCAGGGCGGTGCTGCGGCGCGTCCGCCCCGGCGGCGATTTGATCCGCCACGGTCCGCTGGTCGTGGACATCCGGACCCACCGGGTCACGGTTGCTGGCTCAGAGGTGCTGCTGACACCGAAGGAATTCGACATTCTCGAGTGCCTGGCGGCTGACCCGGGCCGCGTCGTCACCCGGCAGGAGATCCTCGAGACGGCATGGGACGCGCACTGGTATGGCCCGACCAAGGTGCTGGACGTGCACGTTGCATCGCTTCGGCGCAAGCTCGGCGCGCCGGGCCTGATCGAGACCGTCTACGGCCGCGGGTTCCGGCTCGGCGACGTCAGCGAGACAGGCGAGGCGTAGATGGCCCGCCGGATCGTCCTGGCGGTCCTGGCGCTCGTCGCAGTCCTGCTCGGGGTCGTGGCGGTCCCGCTCGGCGTCATTACCACCAGCCAGGATCGGCGCGACTTTCGCGACGAAGCAACGCTATCCGCCCGCACCGTGGCAAACGTTGCGGAGGAACGGCTCGACGACAGCCGGAACGGCCCGATGCTCGACCGGCTCGTCAGCGAGCTCGGCCACAACCAGTACCGCGTCACGGTCTACGACTCGGCGGGCAGCCGGATTGCCGCGTCCGCCGCCGCGCCACCCCTGCCGGCCGCCCGGCTCCAGTACGCCCGCCAGATCGGCCGGGAGACGGTCTATGAGGCGGACGACTGGTTCATCGTCACCGTCCCTGTGCGGCACGACACCGGGCCGGGCAGCGTGGGCACGGTCGTCCTGGCCAGGCCGACCTCGGCCGTCGACCGGGAGGCGGGCGTCCTGTGGGCGGTGATCGCGATAGTCGCCGCCGCCGGGCTAGTCGCCGCAGCGGTGATCGCGTTCGCGCTGGCCCGCTGGCTCAGCCGGCCCTTGAGCCAGCTGGAGACGGCGGCGCAGGCGCTCGGCGACGGGGAGCTGAGCGCGCGGTCCCCCGCCGATCGTGGTCCCGCCGAGATCCGCCGGCTGGCAGCGAATTTCAACCTGATGGCGGCCCGGCTGGAAGCGCTCGTCCGCGGTCACCAGGCCACGATGGCCGATGTGTCGCATCAGCTGCGAACCCCGCTCGCCGCCTTGCGGCTGAGGCTGGAGCTGCTCGCCGAAGATAGCGACGAGCCGGCGGCCGCCGAGCTGGCCGGCGCCCAGGAGGAGATTGCGCGGCTGTCCAGGATGGTCAACGGGCTGCTCGCCATCGCGCGCGCCGAGAACATCGACACCCCGCAGGTCGACCTGCCGGTCGACCACGTGATCAGGACCAGAGTTGCGGCGTGGCGGCCGGCCGCCGATGAGCGGGTCGTCACCCTCGACGCTGACCTCCGGCCAGCGAGGGCGCGGATGGGCGAGGGTCATCTCGAGCAGATCCTGGACAACCTCATCGCGAACGCGCTCGACGCACTGCCGCCAGGGGGCGCGATCCAGATCCGGGCCGAGCCCGCCGGCACCATCGTCCGGATCGTGGTCGCCGACGACGGGCCGGGAATGAGCCGGCAGCAGCAGCAGGTGGCATTCCGGCGGTTCGCCACGAGCAACGGCGCCGGAACCGGGCTGGGCCTCGCGATCGTGGACCGGCTCACCGTCGCCAGCGGTGGCGCGGCCAGCTTGTCCGATACGCCCGGCGGTGGCCTCACCGTGACGATCGAACTGCCCAGGGCGCGTACCGAGCGACCCCTGCGGCGCGCCCAGCCTGGCAGCCGCTGAGATTTACCGCTTCTGAACGTTTCCTGAACCGGTCTCCAGGATCCTTCCGGGCAAGCTTGATGGCGTGTTCCTGGCAGGCTGCTCCCGCCGTGAGGCACACCACAATCGGAAACCCAGGTCTGCCCTGGTGCGTCAGATCAAGCCCTGGGACGCGATGAGGGCCCCGGGGGTTACCGCACCAGTTCGGTAAAAGCCCGGCTTGCGCTGGTTGGCGTGAGCAACGCTAGTAAGAGAAGGGTGACGCCTGCATGCGACAGCACGTGCACATCGCATCGCGGCGCCGAGACGACCGGCTCGCCATGGTCCGGAAGCTGACGCTCTGGATCACCGGCGGAGCCGCCGCGGCGTCGCTGGGCCTTGGCACGGCCTTCGCCAGCGCAGTCCCTGGCCACGCCTCACCGGCGACCGGACCGACCACCACATCCACTCCAGCAGGTTCGACGGCGCCGTCGACGTCCGGCTCGGGTGGTTCCTCCCCGGCAGCGCAGCGCCCAGCGAGCACGCAGCACAGCCAGCCGCAGACGCAGCTCTCGCAGCCAGCGCAGCAGCCGACGCACACCGCCGCGCCACCGGTGGTGACCTCAGGGGGGTCGTGAGCCGATGCTTAACTCAGCTCAGGTCGCCGCCTCCGCGGCGGCCAGCCACGTGCTGGCCGCGACAGGCACCGCACCCAGTCCACTGTGGTACACCGCGCGCGCGACCGGCGTGGTCGCGCTCATCCTGCTAACGCTGAGCGTCACGCTCGGCGTCGCGGGCAGTGCCCGTCTCAGCACGCCGAAGCTGCCCAGGCTCGTGCGGTCGGGCCTGCATCGCAACATCTCGCTGCTGTCGGTCGCGTTCGTGGCGACGCACGTCCTCACGACGGTGCTTGATCCCTACGCCTCGATCAGCATCACGTCGGCGATCGTGCCGTTCAGTTCCCACTACCGGCCAATCTGGCTGAGCCTCGGGACCATCGCCTTCGACATGCTGCTGGCGCTGGTTCTGACCAGCATGGTCCGCACGCGGCTGAGTTACCGCGCGTGGCGTGCGGTGCACTGGCTCGCCTACGCCTCCTGGCCGATCGCGCTCTGGCATGGCCTAGGAACCGGAAGCGACAGCAAGCTGTCCTGGCTGCTCGTGCTGGACGCGGTCTGCGTGCTCGTGGTCGCGGCGGCGGCGCTGTGGCGGCTCCAGCTGCTTCCATCCGGCCGCACCAGGGCCGTCGGCCGCGCGGTGACCGCCGCCATAGCAGCAGCGACCGTCGTGTTCGCGGCGGTCGGCCCGCTGCAGTCCGGCTGGGCCCACCGGTCAGGGACGCCCGGCAGCATGCTCGGCTCGGCCCATGCGTCCGCGCAGCACGTGACCCACACCCGCGGCAACACCACGTCAGGGGGTGCCGCATGAGGCGGGTAGCAGTGAGCCGCCTCACGGCGGGCTGGCAGCAGTCTGGCCGCGCGGCCACCGTGCGTGAGCACGTGGATCGCTATGGTCCGCTGCCCCCGGTCGGGCACCGCGGGCCGGGGAGCCTCATTGACGAGGTGTCTGCCGCCGGGCTCACCGGCCGGGGCGGTGCTGGCTTCCCTACCGGCACCAAGCTCCGATCGGTCGCCTCGGGCCGGGGTCCCGCCGTGGTCGTGGCCAACGGAATGGAGAGCGAGCCCGCGAGCGAGAAGGACCAGGCGCTGCTGGCGAGGGCGCCCCACCTGGTGCTCGACGGGATCGCGCTCGCCGCCGAGGCAGTCGGGGCCACCGAGGCGCACCTGTGCCTGGCGCAGGGCCGCGACTGGCTCACCGACATCGTGACGGCTGCAGTGGCTGAGCGGGAGCGTGCCCGTCTCGACCGCATCCCCGTGACGGTTCACACCGTCCCTGAGCGCTATACCTCCAGCGAGGAGTCCGCGCTGGTGCACTGGCTGAACGGCGGCCAGGCCAAGCCCACCAAGACGCCGCCGCGGCCGTTCGAGCGCGGGGTCGGCAAGCGGCCGACTCTCATCGACAACGTGGAGACGCTGGCGCACATGGCGCTGATCGGCCGGTACGGTTCCCGCTGGTTCCGGCAGGCCGGCGTCGCGGGCGCCGCTGGCTCCATGCTGACGACGGTGTCCGGCGCCGTCGCCCGGCCAGGCGTCTACGAGGTCGAGGCGGGTGCCCCGATCGGCGACGTACTCGCCCTCGCAGGCGTCGAGGCCGACGCACCGGCGGTGCTGGTCGGAGGGTACTTCGGCACCTGGCACGCGGTGAGCGAAGTCGCCGGGCTAGCGCTGACCAAGCAGGGCCTTGACCCTGTCGGCGGCTCGCCCGGTGCAGGCATCTTGTATGTGCTGCCAGCCGGCGAGTGCGGTCTGGACGAGGCGGCGGGAATTATGCGGTACCTCGCGAGCCAGGGAGCTGAGCAGTGCGGTCCGTGCATGTTCGGGCTACCAGCGATTGCCGGGGACCTGTCCCAGCTCGCGGCGGGTCGGCCCGAGGGTGATCCGCTCGGTCGCATGCAGCGGCGGTTCGGGCAGATCGCCGGCCGGGGTGCGTGCCGTCACCCCGATGGCGCGGTCCGGATGGCCGCGTCGGCCCTGAGGGCGTTTGCAGCAGATGCGCACGCGCACGCGCGGCGGCGTTCATGCCTCGCGTCGTCCCGCGGCACGCAGGCTGCGACCGTGGCGATGGCTCATTCACGCGGAGGCGGTGAGTGGCGATGACCCTGAAGCTCGAGGTTGACCCGATCGCGTGTGACGGGCACGGGCTCTGTGCTGATCTCCTGCCTGAGCTGGTCGAGCTGGACGAGTGGGGCTACCCGATGATCCACGACAGAGTTCCCGCTGGTCTTGCCGGGCACGCCCGGCGAGCGGTCAGCGCGTGCCCGGCTCTGGCGCTCAAGCTGAGCAGGGTGCCTCACGAGAAGGACCGGAGCATGGCGTCCCGGCCAGGACCGGCGGTACGAAGGTGAGGAGGCCGGCCGTCTCCGCGCCAGGGGACGGCCGCCCGGACCCGCCGGGATTCCAGCGAGTCGCGCCGCGGCACCGCCGCGACGTCGACATGGCGGGCCCGGCGGGCAACGAGAAGCTGACCGCCATGACCGGGGCGCTGCTGCTCGTCGGGTTCGCCGTCGAGGGATTCACCATCCTGGGCGTGCGCCGGATGCTGTTCCTGCACTTCTTCGTGGGCCTGCTGCTGATCGGGCCTGCACTGCTGAAGATCGGCTCCACTGTGTACCGGTTCGCTCGGTACTACACCGGCTCGGTTCCGTACGTCCGCAAGGGGCCGCCGTCCCCGGTTCTGCGGCTGCTCGGGCCTCTCGTGATCCTGACGTCGGTCGCCGTGATCGGCACCGGCGTCGTTCTGGGGGTGGCCGGGCCGAGCAGCGGCCAATGGCTATTCCTGCACAAGGCGTCCTTCATCTTGTGGTTCGGCGTCATGACCATTCACGTGCTGAACTACGCGCCGCGACTGCCGCGCATGCTGGCGGCCCGCTCCGGCCGGCGGGCCGGGGGGCGGTCCGAGCTTTTCACCGGGTCCGGACGGTGGCTGGCGCTGGCCCTCTCGCTCGCGGTCGGCATCGGCATCGCGGCATTCACCGCCCAGCTCTCCGCGAAGTGGGGAGGCATCGGCCTGTACGGCGGATGACGAAAGCGCCGCCGTATGATCGAACCCGGTTCGGGTGATCGACTCGATTGCGGAGCAGATAGTGGAATCCGGCACCCCCAGGTCGGTCCTGCCCAGTCTCGGCCTGGACGAGTTGCTGGCAGAGCTTCAGGTCAGGCTGCAGGCCGTCGTGGCCACCAGGGACCGGGTCAACGCCCTGTTCGACTCCGTCGTCGCGATTGGCATGAACCTCGACATCGAGGTGGTGCTGCGCGGCATCGTCGAGTCCGCCGTGTCGCTCGTCGACGCGCAATACGGCGCCATGGGCGTGATAGCCGAGGGTGGCCGGCTCGCGGAGTTCATCCCGGTCGGGCTGACCGAGGAGCAGATCAGGCAGATCCACCACTGGCCGGAGGGGCGCGGCCTGCTCGGCGCGCTGATCCGCGATCCTCGGCCGGTGCGGCTCGCCGACCTTGCGCAGCACGAGCTGTCGTCCGGGTTCCCGGCTGGTCACCCGGCGATGACCACCTTCCTGGGCGTTCCCATCCGGATCAGGGACGAGGTGTACGGGAATCTCTACCTGACCAACAAGCGCGGGGGCCGGGCATTCGGCGAGGAAGACGAGGCCGTGCTCGTCGCCCTGGCCGCTGCGGCCGGCGTCGCGATTGAGAACGCCCGGCTGTATGACGAGGCGCGTCGCCAGCAACGGTGGCTGACCGCAAGCGCGGAAGTGACGAGGGCCTTGCTCTCCGGCGCGGACGTGGGAGACGCGCTCGCGCTGATCGCCGCGAAGTCGCTGGAAATGTCCGGCGCCGACCTGGTGATGCTGGCGCTGCCGACCGAGGGCGGTGACCTGCTGCAGATCGAGCACGCGGTCGGCCACTCTGCCGCAGCGGCACTGGGCCTCGTCCTGCCCGCGGGCGGCTCCGCGTCCGGGATGGTGCTGACGAGCGGGCAGGTGCTGACCATCCCGGACTTCAGTCATGACGACCGGGTCGCGGGGGTGGCGCGGCAGCAGCTCAACCTCGGACCGGCCGTGCTGGTGCCGCTGGGCACGCCCGGCAACGTCCGTGGTGTCCTGACCGCTGGCCGACGGCCGGGTGCGATGCCGCTACCGCCAGCCGCAGCCGAGATGCTGGAGACCTTCGCGAGCCAGGCCGGCATCGCGCTCGAGCTGGCGGAGCACCGCCGTCAGGCCGAGCGCGTAGCCGTCTTCGAGGACCGCGATCGGATCGCCCGAGACCTGCACGACCTGGTCATCCAGCGGCTCTACGCGACGGGCATCTCGCTGCAGGGCGCCGTTGGCATGATCGGCGCGCCGGAGGTGGCGGGCCGGGTCAGCAAGGCGGTCGACGCCCTCGACGAGACCATCAGGGAGATCCGGTCGACGATTTTCGCCTTGCAGGCCAGGCCGCAGGCTAGCCCGGCCGGCTTGCGCGCGCGGATCGTCGCTGTCGCCGACCAGATGACCAGCCTGCTCGGCTTCGCGCCGACGCTGCAGCTCGACGGCCCGCTCGACAGCGAGGTGCCGGCCGAGGTGGCCGAGCACCTGCTGGGCGCGCTCCGTGAGGCGCTGTCGAACGCGGCCCGGCACGCCGGCGCGACCTCGGTGGAGGTGCGGGTGCGCGCCCAGGGCGAGTTGTCGCTGACCGTCAGCGATAACGGCGTCGGAATCAGCCCAGGTACCCGCCGAAGTGGCCTGGCCAATCTCGAACAGCGCGCCAGCGAGTGCGGGGGATCGATGAAGCTCGAGCCGGCGCCCGGTGGCGGGACTCAGCTCCACTGGCAGGTGCCCCTGTCGGCCACCGGGTCCCGGAACGTGCCCGTGGGCAGGCCTACTGCGTGAAGATGTGCGCGGCGTAGGCCGCGGCCTGAGTGCGGCGTTCCATCCCTAGCTTGGCGAACAGCGCCGACACATAGTTCTTGACGGTCTTCTCGGCCAGGAACATCCGCTCGCCGATCTGCCGGTTGGTCAGCCCCTCGCCGATCAGCTCGAGGATCTTGCGCTCCTGCGGGGTGAGGCCTGCCAGGGGATCTGCCTTGGTCGCCTGATCGCGCATCCTGGCCATCACCTTGCTGGCAGCCTCAGGGTCGAGCATCGACTCGCCCCTCGCCACCGTGCGCACTGCTCCGATCAAGTCGGTGCCGCGGATCTGCTTGAGCACATAGCCGGCGGCTCCCGCCATGATCGCGTCGAACAGCGCCTCGTCGTCGCCAAACGACGTCAGCATGAGGCAGGCCACCTCCGGCATCCGGGAGCGGATCTCCCGGCAGACGCTGACGCCGTCACCATCAGGCAGCCGTACGTCCAGAACGGCGACATCCGGGCGAAGTGCGGGAATCCGGGCGAGTGCGGACTCGGCCGTGCCGGCTTCCCCCACCACGGTGATGTCGGGCTCGGCTTCGAGCATGTCTCTCACGCCGCGGCGCACGATCTCGTGATCGTCGAGCAGGAAGACCTTGATAGCTGGCTGAGCGGAAGCGCTGTCTGTCACCACTCCAGGTTAGCGGCGGCTGGTTGGCAGTGCCCGGGCCGAAGGTCCCGGCGCGCCGGGCTCATCGACATCAGCCGCCAGCGGAGTCGCGTCCGCGGATCAGGACGGCCGTCCGCCGAATTGCCAGTTATGCACCTCGATGTCGGCGTACCGGCCTGCGGTCAGGAGGGCGCGTGCGGCGTCCGGGTCCGGAGCCCGGACGAGCGCCGCCGTACCCAGCCAGCTGGCGCCGGTGTCGGACAGCAGTGGCCCGTAGGCGATCAGCTCGTCCCGGTCCGGCTGTACCGCAAGGTCGGTCGCCTCCCCCGCGCCGAGGCCGAGCACCAGGTACCGCTGACCGCTGGTCCGGCCGCCGCGGAAGTCCCACATGGTGCGCCCGAGTACATTGCGCCACCGGCGCAGCAGCACGTCGCGGTACACGCCGGCCTGGTAGCAGGGCTCGTCGAAGGCGAAGGCGCGGGCCGCAGCGGGATCGGGCACGTCCAGGATGTGCACACTGCCGGTCGGCGTGTCACCGTCGTCGGAAAGCGTCGGGCCGCGGGCGATCATCTCAGTCTGGTAGCGGTCCATGTACGACCAGTGCTGCTCGAGCAGATCCTCGCGCAGAGTCAGCGAACCGGTCCGGTCGCGGTGGTAACAGAAGAACTCCACGATCACAGTTTCGACTGTCACCCGGTGATCGCACCACGCAGAAGCAGATTGCACGCGGTGGGCTAGTCGGGGAACAGGCCGTGTAGCGGGAAAACCGCCTTGCGGGTCGCCATGATGGCCTGATCCACCGGGTCGTCGGGATCGTAACCGAGGTCCATGCTCGGGAACTCGGTGCTGCCGCCCTCCGTCATCAGTTCCGGCGCGGCCTCGGCCGACACCTTGCTGACGTACTCTCGCCACGCAGACGGGGTCGGCGTCGTCGGATCGAGTGGCTCGCCGGACGCCTCGGCCAGCAGGTGCGTCCATGTCCGCGGCACAACCTGGACGAGCTGATAGCCGCCCCCGCCGGTGAGCAGCCAGCGGCCGCCCGTCAACTCGTGGGCGAGGCGGTGCAGTAGCGCGTGCGCAGCACGCTGGGCGTCGATGGTGATCTCCAAGTCGGCGAGTGGGTCGCTCCAGTGCGTATCGCAGCCGTGCTGGGTCACCAGGATCTGCGGCCGAAACGCGGTCAGCAGCGGCGGAACGACCGCGTGCAGCGCGCGGAGCCAGCCGGCGTCCCTCGTGCCGGGCGGGAGGGCGACGTTCACCGCGAAGCCCTCCGCGGCCTGGCCGCCCGTCTCCGTGGCCCGGCCAGTGCCGGGGAACAGCGTGGCCGGGTGCTCGTGCACACTGACCGTCAGCACTCGCGGGTCGTCCCAGAACGCGGCCTGCACGCCGTCGCCATGGTGGACGTCGATATCCACGTAGGCGATCCGCTCGGCGCCCTGGCTCAGCAGCCAGCTGATGGCGATCGCAGGATCGTTGTAGATGCAGAAGCCGCTTGCGTTCCCGCGCATGGCGTGGTGCAGACCGCCGGCAACGTTGGCCGCGTGCTGGACCGACCCCGACCACAGGGCACGAGCCGCGCCGAGGGTCGCGCCGGCTACGAGCGCGGACGCCTCGTGCATGCCCGCGAATACCGGGTCGTCCGGGGTGCCGAGGCCGTGCTGCAGCAGGGTCGCTGCGTCGATGGGTGCCTGCCCTGGCCGGCCGCCGTCCGGGCTCGCTGCGCCCGCAGCCTTGACGACGGTGATGTACCCGGGATCATGCGCGAGTTCGAGCTCCGCATCGGTCGCTGGCGCCGCTGCCTCGACGACAACGCCAGGCCGCGCCAGCAGCCCGAGTGCCCGGGCCAGCTCGATCGTCAGCTTCACCCTGACGGGCGCTAGCGGGTGCTGGGGGCCGAAGTCATAGCTGGTCAGCCGCTCGTCCCAGGACACGTGCAGGGTGCAGCTCACGCGCTGGCTCCCTTCCCGCTCCTGGAGCACGGTTGCACCGCCATGCCGCAAGCCTGTCATGCGCCCCGCAGTACGCTGGCGAGTGGCGGTGAGTGGATGACTGATCACGCTCCTGTTGGGCGGTTCGCCCTGCTAGCCGACGGGACCACGGTCGAGATCCGGCAGGCCACGCCCGCAGACGGCGACGACGTGCGGGCCATGCACGAGCACCTGTCGCCAGCGAATGCCTACTTCCGGTTCTTCAGCTTCAGCCCGCACGCGCCCGAGCGCGAAGCGAAGCGGCTCACCCGGCCGTCCGGATCGGATCACGCAGCGCTGCTCGCGCTGCTCGGCGGTGACCTGGTCGGTGTCGCGAGCTACGAGGCCACCGGCAAACCGGGTGTGGCCGAGGTGGCCTTCGCCGTCGCCGACGAGATGCACGGCCGTGGTATTGCGACGCTGCTGCTGGAGCACCTCGTGTCGCTGGCCAGGCAGCGGCACCTGACCACGTTTACCGCAGAGACGCTGCCGGAGAACATGGCCATGCTGGGCGTATTTGCCGAGGCGGGCCTGCAGGTGAAACGCAGGTTCGCCGATGGCGTCATCCAGCTGACCATGCCGCTGCCCAGCCCGGAGAGCGAGCAGTTCGACAGCTACCTGGATAAGGTGGCCGGCCGCGCCAGCCGGGCCGACATCGCGAGCCTGCGGTCGGTCCTGGAGCCCGGCTCGATCGTGGTCGTGGGCGCTGGCCGGCAGCGCGGCTCAGTCGGCCGGGAGATCCTGCACAACATCGTGGCGGGCGGATACCGCGGGCGGATCCACTCGGTCAACAGCCGTGGTGGCTACGTCGAGGGGCTGACGTCTCTCAGCTCGCCGTCCCACCTGCCCGCGGACGTAGACCTGGCCGTCATCGCCGTGCCCGCCGCGGACGTCGCTGCCGTCGCGGAGCAGTGCGGCCGGCGGGGCGTGCGTGCGCTGGCGGTCATCTCGGCCGGCCTCGGCGACTCTGGCGCCGACCTGCTCGCGATCTGCCGCCAGTTCGGTATGCGGCTCGTCGGCCCCAACTGCTATGGCATCGCCGTGCCCCGGCTAGCACTGAACGCGAGCTTCGCGAGGACAGCACCGGTCGCCGGCGACGCCGGCCTGGTGGTGCAGTCGGGCGGGATCGGCATGGCGCTGCTCGAGCATCTCGGCAGGCTGGGCGTCGGCGTCTCGTCGTTCGCCTCGGTCGGCGACAAGTACGACGTGTCGAGCAACGACTTGCTCACCTGGTGGGAGCAGGACGAGCAGACCAGCCTGGCCATCTTGTACCTGGAATCGTTCGGGAACCCGCGCGGGTTTGCCCGGACCGCCCGCCGGGTTGGCCGCAAGCTGCCGGTGCTGACCGTGGTGAGCGGGCGGTCGCCGGCCGGCCGCCGGGCGGCTGAGTCGCACGGGGCGGCGTCCGCCCCGCGGCTGGTGACCCAGGAGGCGCTGTTCGGTCAGGCGGGCATCATCGCGACGCACAGCCTGGGTGAGCTGGTGGACGCGGCGGCGTTCCTGGCCGCGCAGCCGCTGCCTGCTGGCCGGCGGGTGGCAATCGTGTCCAACGCGGGCGGCGCGGGCGCGCTCGCCGCCGACGCCTGCGTCGAAAGCGGGCTCACGGTGACCACGCTCGGCAGCGGCACGCGAGAGTTGCTGACGCGGCTGCTGCCGTCGCGGTCGGCGGTATCCGGGCCGGTCGACACCACTGGCGCCGTCGACGCGGAGGCGTTCCGCGCCTGTCTCGAGCACGTCGCCGCGGACGCCGCCGTCGACGCGCTGCTGGCCATCGGCGTGCCGACGGCAGTGGCGGACCTGACCGAGGCGATCCTCGCGGCCGACGTAGCGAAACCGGTCGCTGCCGCCATACTCGGCCGGCCCGAATCGGTCAGCATCCTGAGCGCTGCTGGTGAGGCAGCGCCGGGCGTGCGCCGGGTGCCGGTCTATGGCTATCCGGAGAGCGCGGCGCGGGCGCTGGCGCATGCGGCGGGTTACCGGGAGTGGCGGGATGCGCCGCGGGGGGTGGTGCCGGAGCTTGCCGGTGTGGATACCGGGGCGGCCCGGCGGGTGGTTGCCGGGTTC
>DASQIW010000236.1:0-32570 GCA_035631375.1 Streptosporangiaceae bacterium | reverse complement strand
CGTGCCGCCCGACGGATCTGGGCTCGGTGGCTGCGCGACGTCTACGGCGCGACGACCGAGCGGGCGCAGTGGCTGCGTTTCCATACCCAGACCGCGGGCGTCTCGCTGACCGCGCAGCAGCCGGAACTCAACGTGGTACGCACCGCGATCGAGGCACTGGCGGCGGTGCTCGGCGGCACGAACTCGCTGCACACCAACGCGCTGGATGAGGTGCTGGCGCTGCCCAGCGAGCACGCGGCCGAGATTGCGCTGCGCACGCAGCAGGTGATCATGGAGGAGACAGGCGTCGTCAATGTCTCCGACCCCCTCGGCGGATCCTGGTACCTGGAGGCCCTCACCGACCGGCTGGAGGCGCAGGCCGAGGAGACGTTTGCCCGGATCCGCGCGATGAGCCCGGACGGCTCCATGACCGCGGGGATCCTGCGCGGCATCGAGGACGGCTGGTTCACCGGTGAGATCGCCGAAGCGTCGTTCGCCTACCAGCAGCAGGTAGAAAAGGGCGATAAGCGGATCGTGGGCGTTAACTGCTACACCGACACCGTCGAGCGCCCGATGGAAATCCTGCGGGTTAGTCACGAGGTCGAGGTCGAGCAGGTGCGCGCCCTGCGCGAGCGACGTTCCGACCGGAACGAGGCCGCTGTGTCCGCGGCCCTGGCGAACCTGCTCGCAGCCGCTCGCTCGGACTCGAACATGATTCCGCCGATGATCGCGGCCGCGGCCGCCGAGGCGACGCTCGGGGAGATCTGCGGAGCGCTCACGGAGGAGTGGGGCAGCTACTCCGAGGCGCCTGCTTTCTAACTCGCGGCCATCGCGCCGCGGCCCGGAATTTGCCGTGCGCGTCAGTGGTTTTCGGGGGGTGCACGGGGGGCGTCCCCCGGTGGGGCAGGATGGAGTCATGACTCAGCCGCGGAACTTTTCCCTGTACGGGGCTGTCGACCTCGGTGCGCGCCAGGCCGCGGCGCAGCGCAGGCAGCGCGCTGCCGACCAGGCCCCGGCCGCGGACGGCTCTCCCGGAGCGCAGTCCGGGTTCGTCATCGACGTGACGGACGAGACCTTCAATACCGATGTCGTCGCGCGGTCCCGCACGGTTCCGGTCATCCTCGACCTATGGGCCGAGTGGTGCGGTCCGTGCAAGCAGCTCAGTCCGGTGCTGGAGAAGCTGGCCGCCGAGGCGAACGGCGCGTTCGTGCTCGCCAAGGTAGACGTCGACGCCAACCCGCAGCTGAGCGCGGCCCTGCAAGTCCAGAGCATTCCCATGGTGGTCGCCGTGATCGGCGGCCAGGTGGCCGACGGATTCCTCGGCGCTATGCCCGAGGCGCAGGTCAGGCAGTGGCTTGGCCAGGTCATGCAGGTGGCCGACCAGCTCGGGCTCGGGCCGGCCGACGGTGACGGCCAGCCAGCCGGGGCAGGCGAGCCGCTGGCCGGCGAGGCCGGGCCCGACACCGGCCCGGATGCCGTCTACGGCGACGCGCAGCAGGCGATGCAGCGGGGGGATCTGGACGGGGCGGCGGCGGCGTTCGAGAAGATCCTCGCGACGAGTCCGGCGGACCCGGTCGCGACGATCGGCCTCGCCCAGGTCGGCCTGTTCCGCCGGGTGGAAAGCTACGACCAGGCCGCCGTGCGGCGCGACGCGGCCAGCCGGCCAAAAGATGCGTCCGCGCAGGCCAGGCTCGCCGACATCGAGCTGGCCACCGGCCAGATCGAGAATGCATTCGACCGGCTGCTCGCGACAATTTCCCGCACGTCCGGCGACGAGCGCGAAGCCGCCCGCAAGCACCTCGTCAGCCTGTTCGATGTGCTTCCGCCTAAGGACCCGCAGGTCAGCAGGGCGCGGGCCAGACTGTCGAGCCTGCTCTTCTAGCGTCAGCCAGAGCCGGCAAGCGACTCGAGCGCAGGCAGCGCGACCTCGAGCGCGGCGAGCTGGTCAGCTGGCAGCGTCCGCAGGATGTCCCTCAGCATGGCGGTGCCCTCGGCCCGGATCCGCTGCAGCGCCTCCCGGCCGCTCTCGGTCACCGTGACGAGTGACGCACGCGCGTCGTCCGGAGCGGGCTGGCGCTGCACGTAGCCCCGGCTCTCCAGCACGTTCACCAGCCGGGTCAGGGTGGACGGGGCGATGCGCTCGGCGGCGGCGAGGTCGCCCAGCCGGACGGGGCCGCTCGCGCCCACATAGGACAGCGTCGACAGCTGGCTCGGGGTCAGCCCGGCCAGGTCGTGTTTGCGCAGGCGGCGCGACAGGCGAAGCACCGCGACCCGCAGCCGAGCGGCGTCGATGCCCGGCTCGGCCAGCCTGGCCGTGCCCGGAGCGCTGGTTCCGGTGGACATAACCTGAAGCGTACGTCCCTGAGCGCCCCTACAGGCCCTGCATGCACAGCTAATTCCGGCCTGTTATCGCGGGGCGTTGTCGCGAGCAAGCACGGCCCGGTTATCAGCCAGCACTGCCCTGCTGTTCAGACGAGTGGCGCATGATGGGGTCATGGAGGCGCAATCGCTCAGCGGCCGGCTGCTCGCTGCGACCCCGCATCTCGGCGATCCCAACTTCCGGCGGACCGTCGTGCTGATCGTCGAGGACGACACTGACGAGGGAACTCTCGGCGTGGTGCTGAACCGGCCGACCGAGATCCCGCTCGACCAGGTACTCGAAGCCTGGACCGACCTGGCCACCGGCCCCCAGGTCGTTTTCCGCGGCGGCCCCATCTCACCCAACAGCGCGCTCGCGCTAGCCCTGGCGCACGGCACTGACGAGCCGGTCGGCTGGCGGTCCCTGGACGGCAGCCCCATGATGGCGCGGATGGGCCTCGTCGACCTCGGAGCGCCGCCGGAACTGCTGGCCGGCGGCATCACGTCGATGCGGGTGTTCGCCGGTTACGCGGGCTGGGGCGCGGGCCAGCTCAAGGACGAGATCGAGGAGGGGGCCTGGTACGTGCTTCCCGGCGACCCGGCGGACCCGTTTGGGCCCGAACCGGAACGGCTCTGGCAGAAGGTGCTGCGCCGCCAGGGAGGGGAGCTAGCGCTCGTGGCCACGTTCCCTGACGACCCGATGTGGAACTGAACGCAGCATCCGCCGGCCGCGCTCGCCCTCATCCGCCGCTGTGCGGCCCGGCGTACACTGGGCCACTGTGAGCGTCCTCCCAGGAACCGATGTCCGCCCTGACTCCGATGTCAGGGAAGATCTGTCCGTCGATAACGGCGATCATGAGCGATTCTCGCACTATGTCTTGAAAGACAAGATTGTCGATAGTGCGGTGAACGGCACGCCGGTGATGGCGCTGTGCGGCAAGGTATGGGTGCCTAGCCGCGATCCCAAGAAGTTCCCCGTCTGCCCGGACTGCAAGCGGATCTACGAATCGCTGCCGGAGGGCGAGAACTAACCGGACTGGCCTGCCGGCCTCAGTGGTGAGCCGTTGAGGCTGACGCCCGCGTCGCGCAGCTTCTCCACGGCGGCGGCCATGGTGTGCTGGTCCACTCCTGCCGTCATGTTCAGCAGCACCCTCGCCGCGAAACCTGTCTTGGCGGCGTCGGCGGCCGTCGCGTAGACGCAGTAGTCGGTGGCAATCCCGACGACGTCCACGTCAGCCACCCTGTGCTGCCGCAGCCAGCTGTCCAGCGAGTCCCCGTTCTCATTTGCGCCCTCAAAGCCGCTGTAGGCGGCTGCATAACGGCCCTTGCGAAAGATCTCCTCGATCCGGCTCGTGTCCAGCTCGGGGTGGAACTGCGCGCCGGCCGTGTCGGCCACGCAGTGGGCCGGCCAGCTGGAGAAATAGTCCGGCTCGGCGGAGAAATGGCCGCCGGGGTCCACGTGAAAGTCCTGGCTCGCCACGATGTGGTCGTAGCCGGCGCCGTCTGGGCTAGCCAGGTAGTCGGAGATGGCCCTGGCTACCATGGCGCCGCCTGCGACGGCCAGGGAGCCGCCCTCGCAGAAGTCGTTCTGCACGTCGACGATCACCAGCGCGCGCACAGCCTGAGCGTAGCCGCCCGCGACGGGCGTGCGCGACCAGGACGTGGCGGCGTCCGCCGTTACGAGGCGACGTCCGCCGCGGTGCCGGCAGTGATGCGGAGCAGCTCGTCGAACGAGGTCGGGAACACGGTGTGCGCGTGCCCGGCAGCCGCCCAGATGGTTTCGTGGGCGCGTAGCGCCGTGTCGACCAGCGTGCGGATCGGCGCCGGATGGCCGACCGGGGCGACACCGCCGATGCGCTGGCCGGTGCTGGCGTGGACGAAGTCGGGATCGGCCCTGCGCAGTTTGCCGACGCCGAGGTCGGCGGCCACCTTCGCGGTGTCGACGCGGTGGCTGCCGCTGGTCAGGACCAGCAGCGGTTCGCCGTCGGCGTCGAATACCAGGCTGTTGGCGATGGCGCCGATGGCACAGCCCAGCTGGGCTGCCGCGGTGGCTGCGGTCGGGGCCGGCTCGGGCAGCTCGCGGACCTGACCGGTGACGCCAAGGCCAGCGAGCTCGCGGGCGACGTGCTCGGCGTTCGGGTGCACCGGCTCAGTGTGGCATGCCCGCGTCGCGGTCCGGCCGGAACACAGTCGGGATCGACGGGTATCCGCGGGTCAGCTGCCTGGCGTGAGCCGGCAGCTCGGCGACCGCAGCCTGGTGACGGGCACGGGCGGCGGTCAGCGATTCCCGCCCGACGATGGCGCCGTCACGCACGAGCTGCCGCAGCAATGGGCGGCCGGCCGGCGAGTCCTTCGGCTCGGTGTCGGTGACCAGCTCGGTGGTCGCCGTCCCGCTCGAGTCGAGCTGACGGACCGCCCACTTCCGGCCGCCGCGGGATGGTTTGCCGACCGAGCGCTTGGCGACCGGCAGCAGCGGGGCGCCGTCGGCATCGGTGACCGCGCGCGCCACGAGCTTGTAGACGAGCGCTGCGGTTGCCGCGCCGGATCCGGTCACCAGCGAGGTTCCGACACCGTAGCCATCGACGGGCTCGGCAGCGAGCGCGGCGATCGAGAACTCGTCCAGATCGCCGGTGAGCACAATCCTGGTCTTGTCCGCGCCGAGCTGATCAAGCTGCGCCCGCACCTCGCGCGCGGCGGCGGCAAGGTCTCCGCTATCGATGCGGACGGCACCGAGCGCCGGCCCGGCGAGCCGGACGGCCTCCTCGATGGCCGCGGGAACGTCGTAGGTGTCGGCCAGCAGCGTCGTGCCCGTGCCCAGCGCATCCAGCTGGGCGGCGAACGCCTGCTGCTCGTCGTCGTGCACCAGCGTGAACGCGTGCGCCGCGGTGCCGCTCGTCGGGACGCCGTACTGATAGCCCGCGCGCAGATTGGATGTCGTGGTGAAGCCGGCGATGTAGGCAGCCCTGGCGGCCGCGACCGCCGACAGCTCGTGAGTGCGTCGGGAGCCCATCTCGATGAGCGGCCGCTCGCCGGCCGCCGTCACCATCCGGGACGCGGCGGAGGCAATCGCGGAATCGTGGTTCAGGATCGACAGCGCCACCGTCTCCAGGACGACCGCCTCGGCAAAGGTCCCCTCGACGACGAGGATCGGTGAGCCCGCGAAGTAGCAGTCGCCCTCGCCGTAGCCCCAGATGCTGCCGCCGAAGCGGTAGTTCTGCAGGAACTCGACAGTGGGGTCGTCGGCGATCCCGGCTCGCGTCAGGAACTCCAGCTCAGCGGGGCCGAATCGGAACCGCTCCAGGGCATCGAGCAGGCGGCCGGTGCCCGCCACCACGCCGTAGCGGCGGCCGCTGGGCAGCTGGCGGGCGAAGACCTCGAACACCGACCTGCGTGACGCGGCGCCGCTGCGCAAAGCCGCCCGCACCATAGTCAGCTCGTAGTGGTCGGTCAGCAGCCCGGTCTCGGGCAGCCGCAGGTCCAGGCCGGGCTCACGGGGACTCATCCCGGCAGCCTACGGAACGCCCGGTTCGCCGGCCGGGCGCACCTGCCGTGCGGCCGCGTGCGGCCAGCGAGATTAGCGCAAAATGTCCGTGCGGTTCGCCTTGGGTTGGGGTGGAACACTAACGTCGGGAGGGGGACACTGAGCTACTCGGGAGGTGACGACAGGTGGGCGCTGCGCCAGTTGAGGTCGAGCAGCCGGCTACAGGCCAGGAGGCGAAGCTGGACGCACCGTGGGTCACTGTCGTCTGGAACGACCCGGTCAACCTGATGAACTACGTGACCTACGTCTTCCAGAAGGTCTTCGGCTACCCCAAGGCGAAGGCGGAGAAGCTAATGCTCGACGTGCACCACAAGGGCAAGGCCGTCGTGTCCTCCGGCACCCGCGAGGCGATGGAGCGGGACGCCGAGACACTCCATGGATACGGCCTCTGGGCGACAGTGAGCCACGACTCGTGACCTGGGATCCGCTGGACGAGGGCAACGGCGGCAGCCGAGGCGAGCCCGGCGAGCCCGGCCTGGCGGCCTCGTTCCGGCCGGTGCCCGGAGGTGCTGCTGCGTTCTTCGAGCCGCCGCAGGCAGGCGTGATCAGGAGCCTGGTCAGCCAGGTCGCGGAGCTGGTCAGCGCCGATGCCGAGACCGGCGAGGCCGGCGAGGCCGCGCAGGCCGGCAACCTCGAGGCCGAGCTGGGCCTGTCTAGCCATGCCGAGGCACCCGACGATCCAGTGCTGGCGAGGCTGCTGCCTGACGCCTACTCGGGCGACCCGGAGGCCGCTGCCGAATTTCGCCGCTACACCGAGGAGACGCTCCGCTCGGGGAAGGTTGCGTCGGCCCAGGTCGTGCTCGAATCGCTGCCGTCGGCAGGTGGTGAGGTGCGGCTGTCAGAACCGGAGTGCCAGCAGTGGCTTCGTGCGCTCAATGATGTCCGGCTTGCCCTCAGTGTCCGCCTTGGCATCACCGACGAGGACGACGACCTGACCGAGAGCCTGGCGGTCGACGACCCCCGGTCCGCCTATCTCTGGGTCTATCAGTGGCTGGCATACCTGCAGGACAGCATCCTGGATGCCCTGGCGTAGCTGCCCGGCCCGCCTGGCGGCTACTCTCCAGGCATGCTGAGGATCAGTGCGGAGTTGCGTTCGAAGATCATCGCGCACGCCGCTGCTGATCATCCCGACGAGGCGTGCGGAGTGATCGCCGGCCCAGCGGGCAGCGACCGGCCCGAGCGGTTCATACCGATGCTGAATGCCGAGCGCTCGCCGACCTTCTACCGGTTCGACTCGCTGGAGCAGCTCCGGGTCTGGCGTGAGATGGATGACCGTGACGAGGAGCCCGTCGTCATCTACCACTCGCACACCGCCACCGAGGCATACCCCTCACGGACCGACATCTCGTACGCCAGCGAGCCGGAGGCCCATTACGTGCTGGTCTCCACCGCTGCGGAGGGTCAGCCACAGTTCCGGTCATTCCGCATCGTGAACGGTGCAGTGACGGAGGAAGACGTCACCCTCGAGCCGGAATGATCGCGCCCGGTGGCCCGTTGCAGCTACCGGTGTCTACGCGAACGCACAAATTTGGAGCAGAGAGAAATGGCTATCGAGGTCCGCATCCCGACGATTCTCCGCGGCTATACCGGCGGCGCGAAGTCGGTCGAGGGCTCGGGTTCCACGCTGGCGGAGCTGATCTCAGATCTCGACGGCCGCTATGACGGGCTCGGTGACCGCCTGCTGGATGAGGCGGGGCTGCGCCGGTTCATCAACGTGTACCTGAACGACGAGGACGTCCGATTCATCGGCGGCCTGGCGGCCTCGGTCGCTGACGGCGACACGGTGACGGTGCTCCCCGCGGTCGCCGGCGGCGCGCGCTGACGCTGGATCTGATCAGTCTCATGCGCTACGACAACCTGCTGGATTCGGTCGGCGGCACGCCGCTCGTCGGCCTGCCGAGGCTTTCGCCGGGCCCCGTGGTCCGGCTCTGGGCCAAGCTCGAGGACCGGAACCCGACGGGCTCGGTCAAGGACCGGATCGCGGCGTACATGGTCGCGGCCGCCGAGAAGGACGGGCTGCTGCGGCCGGGCTCGACGATCCTGGAACCCACCTCAGGTAACACGGGCATCAGCCTGGCCATGGTCGCCAAGCTGCGCGGGTACCGGCTCATCTGCGTGATGCCAGAGAACACATCGTCCGAGCGCCGCGCCCTGCTGGAGGCATACGGCGCCGTCATTGTCTCCTCACCTGCCGCTGGCGGCTCTAACGAGGCCGTCCGGGTGGCCAAGCGCATGGCCGGAGAGCACCCGGACTGGGTCATGCTCTACCAGTACGGTAACGAGGCCAACGCCCGCGCCCACTACGAGACCACTGGCCCCGAGCTGCTCGCCGACCTGCCCACTATCACGCACTTTGTGGCCGGCCTCGGCACGACAGGGACGCTCATGGGGACCGGGCGGTTCTTGCGCGAGCACGTGCCAGGCGTGAAGATCATCGCGGCCGAGCCGCGGTACGGCGAGCTGGTCTATGGGCTGCGGAATCTCTCCGAGGGATTCGTGCCCGAGCTCTATGACGAGTCGGTGCTGACCTCCCGGTTCTCGGTGTCATCGCGCGACGCCCTGCGGCGGACCAGGGAGCTGCTGGCCGCGGAAGGGTTGTTCGCCGGAATCTCCGCCGGGTGCGCCCTGCACGCTGCCCTGGGCATCGCCGCGAAGGCGCACGCGGCGGGGGAGCGCGCCGACATCGCCATCGTCATCGCCGACGCTGGCTGGAAGTACCTGTCTACCGGCGCCTATAGCGGGACACTCGAGGAGGCCGAGGCCAGGCTGGAGGGCCAGCTCTGGGCCTGAGGGAGCTTAACGGGCCACGCTGAGAGGCTGGAAGATCTGGTTCGACCCTGACGGTCACTTCGAGACCGAGATCCTGAGGCAGGGAGCCCGAGGGCTCCTGACAGAGGTCAAAGAGGTGCTGGCACGCGCACTGGAGCGCCTCGGCCATGCCCTCAAGCTTCGCTCGCTCGGCACCGGTGACCCCGGGATCTCTCAGCACGCCCACGACTCGCAGGAGCGCGCCCTCAGCCTGCATACAGGCCATGTGGAGGAGCTTCCGTTCGTCAGCGTCCACGGCAAAGACGCTACGCCGGGGCGCGAGGCACCGCTGCAGAGGGACCGGGGCTGATCGATCGACGGCTCTGCGGGCGCGGCGCTGGGTAGCTCTCCGTCGCCCGCCTCTTCATCAAGCTAGCCAGCCCTGCGTAGCGCCTTGACGGTTGCTGGTGGCCTTACCCCTGCCAGTCCTGCATCAGAACCTTTCGGTACATTGAGTGTCCAAGATCCAGAAGCGGACACCGATGACTATATTTGATGATGCGACCGCGGTACGCAGGCGCAGCGAGGGCCGGTATGACACGCAGGCCGACCCGCGGTTCGCCATGGTCGTGGCGCCAGGAGGCAGCGCCCCGCCTGCGGTCAACGGCGGCGTCCTGATGGCCACGGTGCTGCGCGCGGTGCTCGACTCGGCCCCCAACCCCTATCCGGTCGCCACCAGCGCTAATTTCCTCCGGGTACCGCAGCTCGGTCCGGCCGAGGTCGAGGTGACCTGGCTGAAAACCGGCCGGACGGCATCGATAGCGCGGGCTGCCCTCGTCCAGGAGGGCGTGCAGGTTGTCGACATGACCGTCACGACGGGAACGCTGCCCGGTGGCCCGGTGGCCGCGGGCAACGGCGCGGCCGCCGACGGGGAGTCGCTCAGCTGGACGGGCGAGGCGCCGCAGTTCCCGGACATCGCGGACTGTGTCGACCTCGGCAAGTGGCCAGGCACGGACGGGGCAAACGGAGTCTCCGGCTTCGCCGCCCACCTCGAGGTGCTGCTGGATCCGGCCGTCACGGGCTGGCGCGGCAACGAGCCGTCCGGGCGACCCGAAATGCGCGGCTACGTCCGGCTGCGCGACGACCGTGATCCCGACGCGCTGCTGCTGGCGCTCGCGGTCGACGCACTGCCTCCGGTGGTATTCGGCCTCGGCGCCACCGGCTGGGCTCCCACCGTGGAGCTGACCTGGCACATGCGCGCGATTCCGGTGGCCGGGCCGTTGCTTGTCGCTGCGCGCAGCCGTCACGTCAGCGGCGGCTGGTTTGACGAGGAGGCCGAGGTCTGGGATGCGGCAGGTCAGCTCGTGGCCCAGAGCAGGCAGCTGGCCAGGGTCGGCCGCGGGCGGCTCAGGCCGACCGATCAGCTGCAAGCGGCGGCCGGAGCGCCGTAGGCGCTGCCCCGAAGGGGCTTCATTGGGTAGTTTGCTGCCCATCTAGGGGCAGCATTGGCCCCGCCACGCCCCGCGGTTGGCGCCCCGCTGGCCCGGCCACGTCCGCTGGCCCCCGCTAGGGGACGCTTCTGATCCGCCAGACGAGCACGGATCCCAGAATTCCGATGACCGCCGTCGCACCGAACAGGGTCGGATAGCCGCCGAAGCTCACCAGCGGGCCCGCAATCCCGGCACCGATGGCCGTCGGCCCGACCAGCGCGATGTTGATGATGCCGAGGTCCTTGGCCCGGTCAGTCGCGGCTGGCAGCACCTGAGTGATGAGAGCCTGGTCGACGGCCAGGTAGGCGCCGAAGCCGCCGCCGAATAGGACCGCGGCCAGCAGCGCCGCGTCCCAGGTTTCGACGAAGGTCAGCAGGACGGCGGCGAGCGCGATGAAGAGCCCCGCCACCGTCACGATCATCTTCCGCTTGCCGATGCGATCGGAGATCACGCCGCCGATGACGGCCGTCACGATGACGCAGACCGTGTAGATCACGATGAGAATCAGCAGCCCCGTCGCGGCCGCGATGTGCTCAGTCGGGTACAGGTGCACCTGGTCGCGCAGGAAGTAGAGCAGGTAGAGGGTGCCCATCGCGATGGCCAGCGAGACCAGGAAGCGGGTCAGCCAGGCCCAGGCGAAGTCCGGGTAGTCCCTCGGGCTGATCCAGTAAGCACGGGCCAGCCGCCGCCAGGAGAACGGCTCCCGGTGCGCCGGCTCGAGCGCATGGTCCGCGGTGCCGAAGACGAACGGCAGGACCAGCAGGAACAGCAGCGCTGCCAGCAGGTAGTAGCTGCTGGCGACGTCGCTGCTCAGCACCAGCACGGCCAGGACTGTGCCGATGACGAGTCCGAGGGCCTGCGGCATGCCGACCCAGCCGGCCACGGTGGCCCGCTGGCGCACCGGAACATGGTCGGGGATCGCCGCGCTCAGGCTGGCGTACTGGCCGTTCTGGAACGCGCTGAACAGCACCCAGAACAGCGCGACGCCCGCGACCGTGCGCTGGTTCGCGAGCAGCAACAGGCAGGCGGCGCCGAGCAGGGCCATCGACAGAGTCCAGCGGTGCCGTCGGCCGCGCAGCCCGCCGAAGCCGTAGGCGTGGGTGGTCCGGTCCGAGAGCGCACCGGCGATGGGCGTCGCCAGGACCGAGGACACCGCCCCTACGGCCGACACGGTGGCGAGAGCGGCGATCTTGTTTCTGGGGTCGATGTCCTGGAGCTGGATCGGCAGGATGACCTGGCCCGGTGTCAGCGCCGCCATCCACATGCCCAGGGACGCCAGTCCCAGCCCGGCGATCCAGCGGGGCTTGACGTGCACCGACGGCTCGGCCAGGGCCAGCGAGACCGGCTGCTCGTAGCCGGTGGACTGCTCGGACATGACACCTCCGCCTGGGGCTCGCCTGGCTTTCGCGGGTGCTCCAGGCTGTGACCTGAATCGGCCGTCTGGCGGATGATAGTGGCTGCAGGCGGGCAGTCGCGCCAGCTTCAGCCCCGGTCCGCCTGGGGCGATCCGGCTATTCTCGGTCGCTGTGATGAGTGTCGGCCGCAGCGACAGCGGTGAACAGTCTGGCCTGGTGGCGGCGTGGAGCTGACGGTCGTCGGCTGGGCTGGGAGCTTCCCCGGCCCGGACAGCCCGGCGAGCTGCTACCTGATCGAAGCCGACGACTTCCGGCTTGTCCTCGACCTCGGGAACGGCGCGCTGGGTGCGCTGCAGCGGTACACCGCCCTGTCAGAGGTGGATGCGATCTGCCTGAGCCACCTGCATGCCGACCACTGCATGGACGTGATCGGCTACTCGGTCTTCCAGAACTACCACCCCGGCGGCCCGCGACCGCGGATCCCGGTGTACGGGCCACCCGGCACCGCGGACCGGCTGAACCTGGCGCTCGACAGTCACAGCAAGACCATCACGGAGGCCTTCGAGTTCGCCGAGCTCGCGCCCGGCACGATCGAGATCGGCCCGCTGACAATCACGACGGCGCGCATGCAGCACACGGTCGAGACGTTCGGGTTCCGGATCGAGCACGCCGGCCGGGTCATGGCCTACTCGGCCGACACGGCGCCCTGTGACGAGCTCGTGACGCTGGCGCGCGATGCCGACCTGCTGCTCGCCGAGGCATCCTTTACTGACGGGCCGGACCTGCCGCCCGACCTGCACCTGACCGCGCGCCAGGCCGCTGAGCACGCCGCGCGCGCCGGGGCAGCCGAGCTGGTGCTGACCCACCTGGTGGCCTGGAACGATCCGGCGGTCAGTCAGGAGCAGGCTGCCGCTGCCTACGACGGCCCGCTGCGGCTTGCTAGCTCTGGCTTGCGCCTGTTGGGTGCGGGCTCCGCTCGCCCCGGCGGAGGCCGGCCGGCCGGCACATAGACTGCACTGCCATGCGCGTGCTCGTGACCGGCGGTGCCGGGTTTATCGGATCCCATCTGGTCGATGCCCTGGTCGGGCGCGGGGACGAGATCGCCGTCGTGGACGACATGTCCGGCGGCAGGCCTGGCCGGCTGCCTGGCCAGGCGGCCGCGCACAAGCTGAGCGTGACCGAGTCAGACGCCATGTCATCCGTAGTGGCCGAGTTCGAGCCGGAGCTCATCTGCCACCTCGCCGCGCGCGTCGACGTGCGCACGTCGGTGTCCGATCCTGCCGACGACGCGCTGGTCAACGTCGTCGGCACGGTCAACGTGCTGGAGGCGGCGCGGGCCGTGGGCGCCCGGGTGATCCTCGGCTCGACGGGCGCGGTGATCTACGGGCGGGATGCGCCGATCCCGTCGCTGGAGGACGTGCTGCCGCTGCCAGAGTCGCCGTACGGTGTCGGTAAGAACTGCGCCGAGCAGTATGTCGAGCTGTACAACCGGCTCCACGGGACCTCGCACGTGGTGCTGCGGTTCGCCAACGTCTACGGGCCGCGCCAGGACCCGGCCGGTCTGGTTGGCGTGGTAGCGATCTTCTGCGCGCGCGCCCTGGCCGGGCAGCGACCCGTCGTGTACGGCGACGGCAGGCAGACGAGGGACTTCATCTACGTGGGGGACGCGGTACGGGCCTATCTGGCCGCAGCCGACCGGGGCCGTCCCGGCACCTGGAACATCGGCTCGGGCACCGAGGTCAGCATCCTCGAACTGGCGGCCGTGATCAGCGAGGTGTCCGGGCACCCGGTGAACCCGGTGTTCGCCGCGACCAGGCCCGGCGAGCTGCGCCGTGGCGCACTCGCGTCGGAGCGAGCCCGGCGCGACCTTGGCTGGGCACCGACCGTCTCGCTGGCGGACGGCGTGGGCCGGGTCTACCGGTGGATCGAGGCCGGCGCGCCAGAGCAGGCCTCCTGGTAGCACGTATCGGGCTGGCACCGGGCTGACCCGCCGGATTGGCCTGCCTGCCAATAGGCTGGCCTCCATGCGACCTGACGGAAGGCGTCCCGACCAGCTACGGGACATCTCGATCAGCCGGGGCTGGCTGGCGCACGCCGAGGGATCGGTCCTGGTCGAGTTCGGCGCGACCAGAGTGCTGTGCGCGGCCAGCGTGCAAGAGGAACTGCCGCGCTGGCGTCGCGCCAGCGGTCAGGGCTGGGTGACCGCCGAGTACGCCATGCTGCCGCGCTCGACTAACACGCGCAGCGACCGCGAATCGGTCAAGGGCCGGATCGGCGGCCGAACCCACGAGATCTCCCGGCTTGTCGGCCGGTCACTGCGTGCCTGCATCGATGCAAAGGCGCTCGGCGAGAACACCATCATCATTGACTGCGACGTGCTGCAGGCTGACGGCGGGACCAGGACGGCCGCCATCACCGGCGGCTACGTGGCCCTGGCCGACGCGGTCGGCTGGCTCAAGGCTCGCAAGCGGACGAAGGGTGAGCCGCTGGCCGCCTCGGTATCCGCGGTGAGCGTCGGCATCGTCAACGGCCAGCCGCGGCTCGACCTGTGCTACGACGAGGATGTCGCGGCGGAGACCGACATGAACGTGGTCTGCACCGGTGACGGCAGCTTCGTCGAGGTTCAGGGCACCGCCGAGCGGGACCCGTTCAGCCGTGACCTGCTGGACGAGCTGCTCAACCTGGCAGTGGCCGGCTGCGCCGAGCTGACCAAGATCCAGCAGGCGGCACTCGACCAGGCGGCGCCGCGCGCATGACGGCTGTCGCGGCCCGTCTCGTGCTCGCTACCGCCAACCGCGGCAAGCTGCCCGAGCTGGCCAGGATCCTGGCCGACGAGCACGCCGACGTGGCGCTCGCGACCCTCGCCGAATACCCGGGCGCTCCGAGCGTGGCGGAGACGGGTGCGACGTTCGCTGAGAACGCGCTGCTCAAGGCCCGCGCTATCGCAGATTTCACCGGCCTCCCTGCGGTTGCCGACGACTCTGGCTTGTGCGTCGACGCGCTGAACGGAATGCCGGGCGTGCTATCCGCGCGCTGGTCAGGCAGGCACGGCGACGACGTCGCGAACCTGAACCTGGTCCTCGCGCAGGTCGTCGACGTGCCGGACGAGCGGCGCGGTGCCCGTTTCGTCTGCGCGGCGGCGCTGGTGGTGCCGGGCGACGCCGAGCAGGTCAGGGAAGGCGTGGTCGCCGGCCGCCTCATCCGGGAGCCGCGCGGGGCAAACGGGTTCGGCTACGACCCGATCTTCGTGCCGGACGGCTATGGCGTCACAACGGCCGAGATGGATCCCGCCGACAAGGACAAGATCAGTCACCGCGGCCGGGCGTTGCGCGCACTGGCCCCTGAAATCCGTCGTTCCGTTCGTTAATCTCATTGTCCGGAAACCTTGTGGAAGGGAACGGGCATGCCTGACACGCGGTTGGCTGCCGGGGACGCGGCGCCTGACTTCACCTTGACCGACGCCGACGGGGCGCCGGTGAGCCTGTCGTCGCTGCGAGGCCGGCGCGTCATCGTGTACTTCTACCCGGCCGCCATGACGCCGGGCTGCACGAAGGAGGCGTGCGACTTCCGGGACAGCCTGGCCAGCCTGGCCGCATCGGGGCTCGCGGTGCTGGGGATCTCGCCGGATGCTCCGGCCAAGCTGGCGAAGTTCCGCGACCGGGACGGTCTGAACTTCCCGCTGCTCAGCGACCCGGACCACGCGGTGCTGACCGCATACGGCGCCTGGGGCGAGAAGATGCTGTACGGCAAGAAGTCCGTCGGCGTCATCAGATCGACGTTCGTGATCGACGCAGACGGCAGGATCGAGAAGGCGCAGTACGGGGTCAAGGCGACCGGCCACGTCGCCCGCCTCCGGCAGGAACTCGGGGTGTGATGGCGCGGACGTAGTCCACCGGGGCCGTAGCCCAACGGCAGGAGGCACAGGATTTAGGTTCCTGGCAGTGTGGGTTCGAGTCCCACCGGCCCCACTTCGAATGTGTTCGCTCGATTTAGGCTGGCAGCTTGAGCCTCGACATTCCTGACCAGGTCCGCAAGGCGGTCAAAGCCGACGGGAACGAGTCCTGGCTGGACGAGCTGCCAGGCGTGGTCGACTCGCTGGCCCGGGAGTGGTCTTTGATGATCGGGTCCAGCTTTGCGGGCGGTCACGGCGCCCTGGTCGTCGCGGTGACGCTGGCTGACGGAACTTCGGCGGTCCTCAAGGTCGGCGTGCCAGGTCGGGACGTCGGGCAGGAGGCCATGATGTTGCGCCTGGCGAACGGAGCGGGATGCGCCAAGCTGCTCCGCGAAGATGTGGCTCGACAGGCCCTGCTGCTGGAGCGCCTTGGGGCTCCGATGTACGACATCGTGGCCGACCCTGTCAGCCGCCACAACTTGCTGTGCGACGTAGCGGTTCGCCTGTGGCGTCCGATCGGCCCCGACGTTGACCTGCCCACTGGCGCGAAGCTGGCTGAGCAGTACGCCGATCGGCTGCCAGGACTGTGGGAGCGGATGGGGCGACCGTGTTCGCCGGCCACTGTGGCGGACGCGCTGGATTGCATGAATCGTCGTCGTCTTGCCCACGACGATCGGTACGCGGTTCTGGTCCACGGTGATCTCCACGAGATGAACGCCCTGCAGGCGAGTGACGGCAGCTACAAGCTCATCGATCCAGTCGGGCTGCGGGCCGAACCGGCGTGCGACCTCGGTACCATCGTGCGTTGCAACCCGGACCTTGGCGATGACCTCTGGGCGCGGACTGAGCGGCTGGCTTCTCGCACGGGCGTGGAGGCCACCGCCATCTGGGAATGGGGAACCATCCACCGAGTCGTCAGCGGCCTCTACGCCTGCAGTGTTGGCTTTCAGCCCTTTGGCGATCTGCTGCTGGCCGAAGCGGATCGCCTCACGGCGTAGTCACCGGATCGGACATTCCCGACAGCGGGGGTCAGGTCACGACCCATCGGCCGATGGCTGGCGGGCCTGGCGCAACTATCACCCTGATGTCTGCAGAGCGCGGCGACCGCGGCTATTGCAACCGCGTCACGCGGGAATGGGGGCGTCATGGAGCGCCTGAAGCCGATGGATGCCCAGTTCGTGGACGCGGAGAACGAGGATAGCCACGCCTCGTTCGCTATCGCGTCCATCGCGATATTCGAGGGCCCGGCGCCGAGCTACGCCGACTTCTTCGCGGCGGTCGAGGGCCGGGTCGCACTGGTGCCGATCTACCGTCGCAAGCTGCGCGAGGTACCGCTAGGGCTCGGGCCGCCGGTCTGGGTGGATGATCCGAATTTCGACCTCTCGTACCATCTGCGGCAGACCGCCCTGCCGGCGCCAGGGAGCGACGAGCAACTGGCCAGCCTGATCGCGCGGGTCATGGCGCAGCGGCTAGACAGGGACTTCCCGCTGTGGGAGTACTGGCTGGTCGAGGGGCTCACCGAAGGCCGCTGGGCGCTGATTTCCAAGGTGCATCACTGCATGGTCGACGGAATATCCGGCACCGACCTCTACCGCGTGATCTTCGACCTGTCCCCGGAGCCCGCACCACCAACCGTGGACACCATGACGGCACCGGCTGAGCCAAGCGGACTCGCGCTCGCCGCATCGGCCGCCGTCGACATGGTGGCGAGACCGGTCAGGGGTGCGGCAGCTCTCGCCTCCGCACTGACCCGGCCGGGGGACACGGCGCGTCAGGCCTCTCAGACGGCTCGCGCGGTCGCGAAACTAGTCGGGTCGGCTCTGCCTGCCAGGGCATCGTCGCTGTCCGGCCCGATCGGCCGCCAGCGTCGGTATGCCTGGGCCCGCGCTTCGCTCGACGAGGTCAAGACGATCAAGCGGGAACTCGGCGGGACGGTCAATGACGTGGTGCTCGCCGCGATCAGCAGCGGCTTCCGCGCGTTGTTGCTCTCCCGTGGTGAGGATCCCGAGCCTCATATGCTGCCGTCGCTCATTCCCGTTTCGCTGCGCGCGCCTGGCGAGGAGGACCGATACGAGAACCGGTTCTCCGTCGTGCTGGCAGACCTGCCGGTTCATCTGCCCGACCCGGTGGAGCGTCTGAAGGCCGTCAGGGCCGAGATGTCCGACGTCAAGTCGGTCAGGGAGGCCTCGGCAGCTGAAGCCCTGGTCGCACTCGGCCAGTACACGCCGTTCCCGCTGGCGTCCCTGACCGTGCGGCTCGCCTACCGGCTGCCGCAGCGAGAGATCGCGACGGTGACCACCAACGTGCCGGGGCCGCAGCAGCCGCTCTATGCCCTCGGCCGCAGGCTCACGGAGATGATCCCTTATGTGCCGATCGCCACGAGGCTGCGCACCGGGGTGTCGATCTTCACCTATTGCGGGCAGATGACATTCGGGATCACCGCCGACTACGCCACGAATCCCGACGTCGACGTCCTCGCCAGGGGCATCGAGGAGGGCGTCAGCGAGCTCACTCGGGCCGTGCAGCGACGCCGGGCGAGCGATACAGCGTGAGTGCGCGGACGCGATAGTCAGCCGGCTGGCCTCTGCGGTCCGGCCGCAAACGGGACGGCGGCGTTCAGCGCATCGAGGGCCGAACTCTGCCTGGATGCATCTGCCTGATCGAACGGCCCGGCCCAGTGCAATCCGAACTGGTTCCTCGCGTTCCTGTTGTTCGCCCAGATGCTGCGGGCGTTTGCACAGATGAACTGCCGGTACTCGGGCCGGGAGCACCTCAGCGAGAACTCGTAGAGGTTGCGCATGAATATGCCCTTGAACTGCGGCCCGTCCCGGTTCCTGCGCGCTGGCGCTCCCTCATTGGGGTCGATCAGGATGCCTGGGGTGCGGTCGGATGGACCCGTGGTCAGCAGACTCAACGCGGCGTCTGCGATTGCCTCGCCGCGGTTCAGATAGCCGACATCCCCGGTAATCTCGTGCAGCGCAGCCAGGCCACCGAGAATGACGCCCTGGTTATATGACCACGTCACGCCGCCGTTGTTCACGCACGCGCTGGTAAGCCCGTCATTGACCAGGCCGCTGGCGCCGATGAGGCCACGCGCGTCGAACCATTCCCACGCGCGCAGCGCCCAGCCGAGATAGTCGCTGTCATCAGCGCCAGACCGCTGATGGAGCCTCGCCGCCAGAGCGAGGAAAAGCTCGTTGGTGATCGCGTTCTTGTACCGGCGATCGGTGTTCCACCAGACTCCGCCGCCGCACGTATCGTCCCAGCCGGTCAGCATGTTGGCGAAGATTGTCCGGGCTGCGTCGAGGTAGCGACCGTCGCGGGTCAAGTCGTAGGCAGCGACCCAGGCAAGTCCCCACCAGCCGTTGTCGTCATAGAAGCGGTTGAGGAAGTCGGAGTGCCGGCGACGCGCGGCCTTGAACGTCCGCTCGATCACTGCCTGGTAGGTGTCGTCCCCGGTGCGGTCGGTGTAGGCGATCACCGCCGTGAGCGCGTTAGCGGCATTCCACCAGCCAGCGGTCCGCCATCGCCCAGACCATGGCCGGTACCACCGCTGCAGTGCCTCGATCCCGGCAGCCGCGTAGGCGCGGTAGTCGGCTGGTGATTCGGCCATGGCTATCGCGCCGAGGCTGGCGGTGCCGGGTGCACGAGGCCGACAGTCACGCTCGAGATGCAGGCCGGCGGTCCCGGGTTCAGCCGGCGTACCAGCACCGCATTGCCCTGGCCGACCAAGGAAACGTAGACATCGAGCCGACCGGCCGGCAGGACGACATCGCGGACCGCGGTGCCGAGCCACAGTTGCATGGTCATGGCAGGACCGGAATACCGAAGCCGCACGATCCAGCCGTAGCGGAAAACGCTGCCGTTCAGCGGGATCCTGGTGGCCGCTGACTGAACAGGCCAGCATGGTGTGCTCGGGCCCGCAGGGCGGACGCTCGTCGCACCGACGTCGAGCGCCGGCCGGAGCCTGCCTAGCCTGTCGAACATCATCAGGCTGGCGATGGGACCGTCGGGGACTGTGGTGAACCGGATCCTCGCGGATTTCGGCGCCAGCGGCGCGAGGACTCGAGACGTCTGCGCCGCGCTGCCCAGGAAGCCCGGATACATCACATAAGGCGGCGTGGTCACGGAGACGATCACAGTGCCGGGCTTCGCCTGTGCCAGCGCCGACCGCGCGGTCGCGATGTAGGAACGGGTCGGAGCGCTGGACGTTTCGTTGAGGTAGGTAACCCCGGACCAGACTGAGCCCGCGAGGAACGCTGCGGTCAGGACGGCAGCAGTGACCGCGAGCGCTACCGGCCGCGGCCGTCTGGCGCGGTAGGGATCCTGCTCGCCGATGACTGGCCAGAACGCAAGCCCGACGCAGACGGCGAGGATCGGTGGCGCATCGGCCAGGTAGTGCAGGTCCTTGCCCAGCAAAATGGCAGGTATCTCGGTGAGCCGCGAGATCGCGACCGGTCCGAAGTCGGCCAGCAGCAGCCATCCGGCCAGGATCAGCCAGGACCGCAGCGCGTGCCGGCGGTACCACAGGCTCGCCAGGACGATGAGCGCGGCGAGCACCCAGGTGACTTGCGTGAGCGCGGGAGTCTCGGCCGCGAAGCCGTAGTCGCCGTCGAGCGCGAGCCAGCGCCAGGGCCCGCCGAGCGCCGCCGGAACGAAGCCGGCTCTCACCATGGTGCCCGCAAGCGCCAGCACACTGGAGAAGTGTTCAGGGCTGATCGGCTGCTGAACCGATGTCTGCAGCTTGATCAGGAAGAGCGCAAGGTACCCGGCAGTCACCACGGCGTAGATTGCCCAGGCTTCCCGGAAACTCCGGAGCGTGCGCCGCGCGGCGGTTGGCCAGCGGCCGGGTACGAGGTATGCCGACGTCAGGGCGAAGAGGAGAAACGGCACCAGGACGCCCTGCTCGTCAAACAGCATGCCGGCGCCGAGCCATGCGGCCGCGGCGATGCAGTGGCCGATGCGGCCAGAGCGGACGTACCGGATGTGAGAGCAGATCGCGGCGACGACGGTCAGTTGCAGCGGCAGCCAGTCCGTCACCGTCGTCCAGAACGACAGTCCGGGGAGGGTGAGCGGCGTGAACAGAAAGATTGCTAGCGGGATCAGGATCGCCGGGCGCCTGCCGAAGAGAAGGAGGAGCAGCTGGAGCAGCACGACGCTCGCTGCCGCTAGTCCCGCCATGGTCACGATGGAGGCGAGCAGCCAGTCGTAGGGCTGTAGCCGAGTTGCGAGCCAGAAGACGACCAGACCGCCTGGCCTCAGATGGCCGCCAATGATCGTAAAGAGGTAGTTGAGGCTCAGCCCGTGCGAAAGCGCGCCGTCCAGGAGCCAGAAGTCATCCTGACGGAAATAGAAGTGCGAGAGCAGGTACGCCTTCCAGCCAAGCTGCGCGGCAATCAGCGCGATGCTGATCGTGATGACCGAATTCCTGCGAACCCACCCGGCGAGCTCCCCGGTCTCGCGGGAAACTGCCGGCCCCGGCAGCCGCGCCACTGGCGGCTCGGGCGGCGATCGCCACAGGTACCGCGTCATGCCGAACATTGCTAGCACGACGCCCTAGGAGCCGCCGCGGGCGGGTGCTCGGCACGTGAGCCTTTTCTGTACAGTCCTGCTAGGCTCGCGAGCCGTGATCACCGGCGTGCACGCGGTCGTGTACTCACCCGCCGCTGAGGAGGTTCGTGCCTTCTTCGCCGACGTGCTGAATTTCCGGTCGGCTGATGCGGGCGGTGGCTGGCTCATCTTCGCATTGCCGCCGGCCGAGCTGGCTGTTCATCCTGCTGATGGCGGCAGCGGTCACGAGCTGTTTCTGATGTGCGATGACATCGACGCCACCCTGGCTGAACTGCGGGCCAAAGGGGTAGAGGTGGCACGCGATGTCTCCGAGCAGCGCTGGGGCCTGCTGGCGGCGATCCGCCTGCCCGATGGCTCGGAATTCCAGCTCTACCAGCCCCGGCATCCATCCCCGCCCCCGCTCTGACATCTCGGGCCTGCGCAGCGTGCCCGATGCAATCTTCGCGCACCCCCGGCTCGCGCGGATCTACGACTCGCTGGATCCCGACCGCCGGGACCTGGAGGCGTACGTGGCGGTGGCAGCGGAGTTCGGTGCGCGCAGCGTCCTGGATATCGGCTGCGGCACCGGCACGTTTGCCTGCCTGCTGGCCGACCGCGGGCTGTCGGTCACCGGCGTCGACCCCGCCATGGCGTCGCTGGAAGTTGCGCGCGCCAAGCCGGAGGCGGACGCGGTGCGCTGGCTGCACGGCGACGCGACGAGCCTGCCGCCGATGCAGGCGGACCTCGCCACCATGACCGGCAACGTGGCGCAGGTGTTCGTCACCGACGAGGACTGGGCAGCGACGCTGCAGGGGACGTGCGCGGCGCTGCGGCCAGGCGGGCGGCTGGTGTTCGAGACCCGCGACCCGGCGAAGCAGGCCTGGCTGGGCTGGACTCGCGAGCTGACCCGCACCTGCACGGAGATTCCCGGTGTGGGGGTGGTCGAGAAGTGGGAGGAGCTCACCGGCGTCAGCGATCAGCTCGTGACATTCCGCTCGGTCTTCGTGTTCGAGACGGACGGCTCGGTGCTGACCTCGGAGTCCACGCTGCGATTCCGCGAGCGCGATGAGCTCGCCAGTTCGCTGACGGCGGCCGGCTACCACGTCGACGACGTCCGGGACGCGCCCGATCGGCCCGGCCTGGAGTTCGTCTTCATTGCCCGCCGCCCGGCGACCGCCGGGAACCCGGGTACATAACTCCCCTGGGTGGCCGAAGCCGACCACCCAGGCTGGTGAGGCAGCCGAGGCAGCCGCAGCGCGAGCATGATCGAGCCAAGCGGAGCGAAGGAGAGCACACGATGCCAAAGACGGCGTGGCAGTTCGCCGGCCCGCAGTTTGGGCCACGATGACTGACGAGCCGTAGCCATCTCCCGCAACCGCCGCCCGGCCTGGCCGGCCGCCTGGCTCAACCGGGTTATGTCGACGATCCAGGCTCGTGCAGAGTACTGGCGCAATTCGAACTTGGCACGCCGGCTTCAGACAGCCGACGTTGTCAACCGGGGCCTGATGTTCGCCGGCGTATTGCTTTTGTGCTTCCTGCCGTTCCTGTTCGTCCTCCAGTCCCTGGTTGGGCGGACCGTGGCAGCCGGCTTCGTCCAGCGCTTCGGCCTGACGGGCCAGGCTGAGCGAGCGGTCCGGCAGGCACTCACTTCGCCGACGCCGACGTCGAACACGGTCAGCGGACTGAGCTGGGTAGTCCTGGTGCTCGGCCTCATCGCTGCCGCCACGGCGATTCAGGAGCTCTACGAGCGGGTGTTCGAAGTCGAAGGGCGGGGGCTGCGAGACACGCCCCGGCGGGTGGTTTGGGTCGCGGCTGCGGTAGCCGTGACGCTGCTCTCCGGGTGGGCGGAACCGGCCATCACCCGCGCAGGCGGGCTCGCCTTGGACGCGACCATATCCCTGCTCGGGGGGACGTTTTTCTGGTGGTTCTCGATGCGCCTCCTCCTCGCCGGACGGCGCAGCTGGCGGGAGCTGTTTCCGTCGGCGCTCGCGACGGGCCTCTGCTGGCTCGGGATGGTCCTCGTGTTCCGGCTGACGATATCGAGCACGATCACGACGCAATATGACAAGTACGGCGCGATCGGGGTCGTCTTCGTGATCATGACTTTGCTGATCGCGATCGGGGTGGTGATCATACTGGGAGCCGTGCTGGGGCTGGCATGGCAGGAGCGCCGAAGGCAACCTGGTAACGAGACCCGGAAGAATCCGTAGCCAAAGGGAGCCAGCAGTGGCTGTCGAACTGAACCACACCATCGTCCCCGCCCACGACCCCCAGGCGTCCGCGCAGTTCCTCGCCGATCTCCTGGGTATCGAGGTCAGCCCTCCCGTGGCGCACTTCACCCCGGTCACCCTGGCCAATGGGGTCACCCTCGATTACGACCAGTCTGAGCACGTCGAACTCCACCACTACGCCTTCCTGGTGGGCGGCGCAGAATACGCGGCCGCCTTCGCGCGGATCCGCGATGGCGGCATTACTTATTACGCCGACCCGGCCTGCCAGCGGCCAGGCGAGACGTATACGGGCCAGAGCGGCCAGCAGGGCCTGTACTTCCGTGATCCGGACGGGCATCTCATGGAGATCATCACTCGCGCGTGAGGCCGTTGACGGCTAGCCGGGCCCTCGCTACGGTGCGCTAGAACGCGTTTCACTTTCTCGTGATGTGGCCAGGAGGCGGCCGATGACGACGCCTGCGGCAGACCAGTCACACTCCGAGAAGCGGAAGATGACGGTCAGCGAGCGCAGCATTCCGGCCCTGACCGCCGCGCTTCAGCGCTGGATGGCAGCACAGCCCGGCCTGCCGGGCGACCCGCCGGGCGCACCAACGGTGACCGGAGTCCGGCCGCCCGACAGCAACGGCCTTTCCAGCACGTCGGTCCTGTTTGACGTCAGCTGGGCCGCCGGGGACGGGGCGCGGCGCGGGTCGTACGTCGCGCGCATGGCGCCCGAGGCCGAAGCAGTGCCCGTGTTTCCTCATTACGACCTCAGTCTGCAGTTCGAGGTCATGAGCAAGGTCGCCGCCCGCTGCGAGATCCCGCTACCGCGCCTGGTGTGGAACGTGCCCGATGGCGGCCCGCTCGGTACCCCGTTCTTTGTCATGGACCGCGTTGAGGGCCGGGTACCGCTAGACAACCCGCCGTACGTGTTCGCCGGCTGGCTGCTGGAGGCGACGGCGGAGGAGCGCGCGCAGCTCCAGCGGGCCAGCGTGCAGATCCTGGCGAAGCTGCACGCGGTGCCAGCACAGGCGCTGGCAGTACCGGCCCTGCGTCCTCCGGCCGGGCAAGAGGCGCTGCGCTATCACCTTGAACTGCAGCGCGACTATTACCACTGGGCGCTGGCCGATGACGGGGTTCGAGTGCCGATCATCGAGCGCAGCCTGGACTGGCTCGAGGAGCACTGGCCCGATGATCCTGGACCCGACGTACTGAACTGGGGAGACGCCAGGATCGGCAACATCGTCTATCAGGGCTTCGAGCCCGCAGCGGTGCTCGACTGGGAGATGGCCGCGCTCGGGCCACGGGAACTCGACGTCGGCTGGTTCGTGTTCTTGCACCGGTTCTTCCAGGACATTGCGGAGTTCTTCGAGGTCGAGGGGCTGCCCGATTTCCTGCGTCGCTCAGAGGTCGAGCAGTGCTACACCGAGCTCACTGGCTGGCAACTGCGCGACATGGACTTCTACCTCACCTACGCCGCGCTGCGGCACGCGATCATCATGGCGAGGATCAGGCGCCGGATGATCCACTTCGGCGAGGAGGAAGTGCCCGCCGACCCCGACGATTACGTCATGCACCGAGCCAGCCTCGAGCGGCTGCTCGCCGGCACCTACCGATGGGACTGAGACGCGTGCCGATTCCGCTGGACGAGTACCCGATCCACCAGTCGCCGCTGCCGATGAATCGCGTGGTGACCAGTGACCGGAACTTCTACGATCGGTGCTACCTCAACGCGCACGATCGCACCGGCGACATCTTCCTCGTCACCGGGCTCGGGGTCTACCCCAACCTCGGCGTGATCGACGCGTACGCGGCCGCCCGGTGCGGCGACCGCCAGTGGAGCGTGCGGTTCTCTGATGCCCTCACCGAGCGCAGTCTCGACCAGCGCGTCGGTGGTTACGAGATCGAGGTAGCCGAGCCGCTGCGGCGCTTGCACGTGCGGTGCGCCGCACCAGACGGCGGCGTGGAGTTCGACCTGAACTGGACGGCCGCATTCCCGGCCGTCCAGGAAGAGTCGCATCTGCTGCTCGCAGCCGGCCGGCCGATCCTGGACGCCTCGCGGTTTTCCCAGGTGGGCAGCTGGAGCGGACGGCTGCGGGTGGGCGACCGCGAGTTTGACGTCACCGACGACCAATGGGTCGGGGTGCGGGACCGTTCCTGGGGGATCAGGCCAAGCGGTGAGCCAGAACCGCCGGGCCGGGCGGCCGCTGAGGGGATGGGTGGTTTCTGGTGGATCTACATGCCGCTGCGCTTTGAGTCCTGCGCCCTGATCGTGATCCTGCAGGAGAACCCAGACGGTTACCGGACGCTCAATGATGCTCGCCGGGTGTTTCCTGATGGACGCGTCGAGCAGCTCGGCTGGCCGCGTCTGGACATCACCTACCGGCCGGGTACGAGGCACCCGGAGGCGGCACGGATCTTCCTGACCGACCCCGCGGGCAAAGCAATGACCGTCGAGGTCGAGACGCTCGCCGCGCTGCCGCTGCACATGGGCGCGGGATATGGCGGCGACCCCGACTGGTCACACGGCCGCTGGATGGGAAGGGGATGGAGCGACTCTGCCGTGTACGACCTCACCGATCCGGCGGTCGCCGGGCGGATACCGTTCGGGGTGGTCGACCACGTAGCCAGAGCCTCGCTGGACGGCGAGGAGGGGTGGGGCTTGTTCGAGCACGCCACCATCGGCCGGCATGATCCCACCGGCTTCGCGGACTGGGCCGCGGTCAGCCCTGAGCGCTGAGCTGTCAGCCGGATCCTCAGGGCACGGTGTAGGCGACGACCTGGGAGTTGCCGCCGCCCGTGACCACCGATTTGCCGTTGACGAGCTTGCCGGTGAGCGGGCCGCCTGCCGAGACGAGCACCGTGTTGCCGAAGACGTCCAGCGGCGCGTTGGTGGTGGTGGGCAGCCGGTGCCGGTAGACGATCGCGCCCGTCATGCGGTTGAGCGCGATGAGCTCGCCGCCGTAGAGGGTGTCGAACACGAGGTCGCCGGATACCGTGGCGGCGCCGAGCGCCATCTGCGGGAGCTTGGTGTCCCACTCCACCTTTCCGGTGGCGAGGTTCAGTGCCTCGATCTCGCTGGTAGGAGTGGGAGGCGCCGATCCGCCGAGGTACTGGTTGAGCTTGGTGTAGGTGATGGGCTCGTCATTCGCGGCCACGTACACGCTGCCGTCAGCGACTGCCGGGTTGCTGAGGACTCCGCCGATTGCCCCCGGCTCTACGGTCAGCGGCGCCGCTAGATGGAGCTTGTGCTGCAGCGCGAGGGCCCCGTCGTTGTCGTGGCCGTTGTGCATGCCGACCGGCGTCTTCCAGAGCAGCGCCCCGGTCTGGGCGTTGACGGCGTAGACGATGCCCATCTTGCCCGCGGCGATGATCGCGGAGGCGGCATTGATGGTCGTCGCGATCGGCGAGGTCTGCAGGTCGTGGTCCTGGAAGTCGTTGGGCACCGCCTGGTAGAACCAGCGCAATTTGCCCGTCGCCGCATCAAGGTTCACCTCGCTGTCGGCGTAGAGCAACTGCGCCGGATGCGCGACGGCAGTCGCGGGCGACTGGTAAGGGTTGCCGATACCGAACGTCACCGATCCATCGGTGCCGACCAGCGGCGGCTCCCAGGCACCTCCGGCGCCCACCGCGCGCATCGCCGTGTCGGACCCGATGATCGTGTTGAACTTCCACATCACCTTGCCGGTCGCCGCGTCGAGGGCTAGCAGGATCCCGCCGCCGGGTCCGTTGCCGAGCGAGCTGGCCAGGTAATCGCGTCCCGCGACCACCTGGGGCTGGATATCGAAAGCGCCCTGGCCCTTGGTCAGCAGACTCCGGTCGACCCAGACCGGCTTGCCGGTCGCCGCGCTGAGCGCGAAGGCGGTGTGAGGTGCGTCCCCGTACACCCGTCCGTCCGCGACCGCGACGCCGTCTGGTCCTGGCCCCCCGAGTTCGGTGGTGTTGACCTGGTACTCCCACCGCAGCTTTCCGGTGGCGAGATCGAGCGCATACACGTTCGCCTGCATGTCCTGGATGTAGACGACGCCGTCGACCACGACCGGCGACATGGTCAGCGTGCCGACACCGCCGTCCGGCTTGCTCGTGATGCGGAACGTCCAGGCCTGCTGGAGCTTCGACACGTTGGCGGAGGAGATGACCGAGGCCGGCGCCTGCCGCGTGTTGGCGAGATCAGCGTTCGGATACGGCCACGAACCGGAGGGCCGCGTCGCGCCGAGGTTCGTCGTGGTTGCGGAATTCGCGCTCGTAGCGGCTGGCTTGCTGGTCGAGCACGCCGCGGCCAGCACGGCGACGAGGGCCAGGAGAAGACAGGAGGTGCTGCGGACGCGCCTGGTGCGAGTCGGAGGACACATGGCGCGGTGCTCCCTGGTGGGGGGTGTGACTTAAATCTGATATCAGAATGATAGGCCGGTGACATCAGGCGCGTCAACCGTCAGGACCGATGACAACGGCTGGCTACCAGCGGCCGACGTACGCACGCATAGGGTGGGGATGTCCGCCTCCCCGACCGGAAGGATCCCGATGCGCGTGGCCGGGCCGGTCGGTTTCGACCTGGATCTCACGCTGATCAACTCCCGGCCGGCGATCATGGCGGCGTGGTCGGCAGTAGCCGAGGAACTCGAGGTCAGTATCGACCTGGATGAGGTCGACCGGCGGATGGGCATCAAGCTCGAGGACGAGGTCGCGTACTGGTTTCCGGCGCCTGCGCAGAGCGCCGCCGCCGCCAGCTACCGGCGGCATTACGTCCAGCTCGCTCCGACGCTGACGTTCCTGTTGCCGGGCGCGGCGGAGGCGCTGGCGTCGGTCAGGCACGCAGGCGAACGGGCGGTTGTCATCACCGCGAAGCATCCGGTTTCCGTGGAGCCGAGCCTCGCCGCCGTCGGCCTGCAGCCCGACGAGGTGTTCTCGCACGTGCACGGCCCGGAGAAAGCAGCCGTCCTGGCACGCCTGAGCGCGGCCGTCTATGTCGGTGACACGCCCGCGGACATGGTGGCCGGCCTCGGCGGGGGAGCCACGGCCGTCGGAGTGCCGACCGGGTCTTTCGGACCGGCCGAGCTCACCAACGCCGGCGCATCAGTGATCCTCGGCTCGCTGGCCGAGTTCCCTGAGTGGTATGCACGGTTTCGTTCCGGCCCTGCCCATCGGGTCGGCTGGGCCGACCGCTGCCCTGAGGGCAGGACGCCGTGACCGCGCTGGCGGCGGCTCCGGGTGTGGCCGCCCTGCCCGGCGGGGAAGAAGGGCTGCGGGTGGCCGGTCACCTCGCCGAGCGTGCCTGGCTCGCTGATTGCCGGCGAACGCTCGGCGACCCGTTCGGCCAGCAACGAGGCCTGGAGGCGGCAGATGACCATGACTGATGACGACGTCGACCCGATGGTCCCGCCGAGCGGGACGGGCTGCGCGGAATGCGAGGCAGCTGGCGGCTGGTGGCTGCATCTGCGCCGATGCGCCCTGTGTGGGCACATCGGCTGCTGCGACACCTCGCCGTCGCAGCACGCGACGAAGCACGCGAAGGCTAGCGGGCATCACGTGGTCCGGAGCTTCGAGCCCGGCGAGGACTGGTTCTGGGATTACGATGGCGACCTGTTCTACGACAGCGGCCCCCAGCTGGCGGCGCCGCAGCATCACCCGGCCGACCAGGGCGTACCCGGCCCGCGCGGCCGTGTGCCGCACGACTGGCAGTCGCACCTGCACTGACTAGCCTGAGCGTGATGGACGGCGAGGACCTGCGGCTGGCGGTCTATCGCGCGTTCGCCGCGTCGGGCCGGGCTCCGTCTGCAGCCGACCTCGCGATCGAGCTCTCCGCGACCCCTGCCGAAATCGAGCGCGGCCTCAGAGAACTCCACGCCGATCGCCACTTGGTGCTGGACGCCGACGGCGAGATCGTGATGGCGCACCCGTTCTCCGCCATTCCGCTGGGCTTCTCGGTCATGGGCAGGAGGACCATGTGGTGGGGCGGCTGTTCCTGGGACTCGTTCGCCCTGCCTCACTTGCTGCCCGCCGAGCGCGAGGTCCTCGTTGCCACCCGTTGCCCGGCCTGCTCGCGACCGCACGCGTGGAACGTGGGCACCGCCGAGCCGCCGCCCGGAGACCAGGTAGCGCATTTCCTGGTGCCGACGGCCCGGATGTGGGACGACGTCGTGCACACCTGCCGTCACCAGCGCATCTTCTGCAGTCGGGAGTGCGTGGCCGACTGGACGGGCCGGCACGGCACCGCGCCCGGCTACATCACGGATCTCGGCACGCTGTGGCGGTTCGCCTCCCGCTGGTACGAGGGCCGGATGGACCGTGGCTATCGACGGCGCGATCCGGTGACCGCGGCCGAGTACATGCGCACGTCGGGATTGTCCGGGCCGTTCTGGGGACTGTGACAGCCGCCCGGAGCAGCTACCAGGACTCAACCAGTGGGCCTACTTCGGCGAGCCTGCCGATGACGGCGTCCGGCACGGCGGCCGCGAACGCCGGCACGTCGCTGTTTGGCATCAGGACGGCCCGCATTCCGGCCTGCTGGGCTCCGTGCACGTCATCGAAGGGCCGGTCGCCCACGAACACGCACCGGGCCGGGTCGGACACGCCGACCGCGGCCATCACCGCGCGGAACGCCTCCGGATGCGGCTTGGTCCAGTCGATCTCGCTGGTGTAGACAGCGCCGTTGATCAGATCGAGGACGCCGTCGCGGCGGAACACGTCCTCGTGCCACGATCGCGGCCACATCGTGTTGGACAGCACGCCGACCCGGATGTCGCTCTCGCGCAGGTACCGGAGCAGTTCGGGGGCGTCCGGATCGGTGAACGTGTGCGGCTCCCAGGCGGCGACGTAGCTGGCGAGCAGCTCGGCGGTGGCGGTGACCCCGGCGAGCTCGAACAGCCCGTCCATGGTGGCGCTGCGGTGCGCTCGCGTGGCCGCCAGCCATAGCTCGGTCTCCGCCGCGTGCAGCGCCGCAGCGGCCGCTGCCGCGTCCGTTGCCGGGAAGTGCCGCCCGCACACCGCCGTCCACAGCTCCGCCACGTCGATGGTGTGCCACGGGGTGAGCGTGCCACCCCAGTCGAAGATCACCGCGTCTACCGCCACGAGATCCGATCCTAGGGGCCATCCGGGCCAGCTCAGCCCGGGCTGCGCTCCGGGATCGCGTTGGGCGGCACGGTGATCAGCTGCGGCTGGCCGATAGCGCTGAAGGTCACCACTACGGACTCATCCATGTGGCCGCCATAACTGATCACATGCTGCGCGTGGCCGTCGAATACGGAGTTGAACCACGTCGGAGAGTCGGACGACCAGGTGATCCGCCGGACCACGTCGTGGCCATCGACCCACACATCGAGCGCAGTGATGTGGCCGTAAGGATAATGCCGCAGTTGCAGGTAGCCCATCACCGAGATGACTGGCAGCGAGTCGAGCGCCGTTGCCCGCAGGTGCTCGACGCGGACGCCGTCGACGACCGCCGTGCCAGCCCGGACGAACCGGGCCGACGGTGCGAGCTCGGCCAGCAGCGCCCGCGCATCGGCAACGTGCATGCTGGTGCCCGCATGCGGCCCGGTTACGTGATACCAGGCGCGACCGTGGTAGTCGTATGCCTGGCCGTCGACGACCCGGAAGCTCGAGGACACGAGGACTCGTAGCTTGCCCCTCACCGTCGCGCTGTAGGTGGATGAGTCGCTCCAGTTCGCGCCCGAGTACGTCAGGTGCCAGGTACTCATGGTCTGACGATGGTCCTCCGTATCGGTCGAGGTGATCACTACCTGGCCCGACCGTGCGAGCGCTAGCCGCGAGGCTGCGGCCACGTGCCGTACGTATGCCTCGTCGATCACGGCCGGCCAGGCAGGCCCGGCAGGCCGGGCGCGCGCGGCTGGCACTCCGCCGAGCTGAGTGACCGCCAGCGCGACGGCACAGGCGGCAGCCGCCAGGCCGACGATGACCGTGGTCACGCGCCTGACCGTCACCGGCGAGCGTGCACTGAATGGGAACGGGGTCGTTGCAGGCCGGTCCTGGTGTGTGATGTCGGCGGCTGTGACGGGAAGCAACCCCGTTTCGAAAAGAGAATGAATCTGATCCTGAAGGTCATGCACCATCGGTCACCCCCAATCTCGCCCGCAGCCGGGTCAGGCCGCGGGTCAGGTGATTCTGCACGGTGGTCGCCTTGATCCCGGTCAGCTCCGCCACCTCACGCAGCGTGTAGCCGTAGCCGTGCACGAGCACGACAGCGATCCGCTGCCGCTGCGTCAGGGCGGCAAGGGCGGCCGGCAGGGCGGGTTCGAAGTTTCGGTCCTCGCCGTCCGGGACCGCGAACAGCACCGGCTGCCGTCGGCGTGGCCGGCCGCGGGTGAGTCCGACCCGGAACAGGTAGCCGGGCAGATTAGCCACCTGCTGCAGCTCATCCCAGTGCTCGAAGGCATACGCCAGCGCCTCGGCAGTCGCGTCGCGGCCGTCCTCGAACCCGTACGCCGCGGCCAGCGCGCGGCCCAGTTGCGGCTGCGCGGCCAGCACGAAGTCTTCGAAGTCGTGTCGTGACCGGGGGTGCAGACCGGTGCCTGGCCCGTCGGTAGCCGGGATGCCGCTGACTGGCTGCCGCATTCGCACCGCCGCTTCGTGTCGTGGCCTCTACTGGATAGACCACTGCGCGGGGTGTTTGTACCACATCGTCCGCGACGCTGTGCGCCAGCCAGAAGCGGAATGGATCTCAGGATTGGCCGACGCTTCGCCGCGTTGTGGCTGAAAGTTTGATTAGCGGTCCTAGCCTGCGTGACGGCTTGTGCCTTTTTCCGCTGCCCCGATGCGGGGCGCAAAGGAGGAGTGAATGCGACTTCAGCGAGGTGGGGGAGCGCGGCTGCGGCGGCTTTCTGCGGCCGGCGCCAGCGCGGCGCTGGTCGGGGGGCTCTGTGCCTTCGGCGCGACCCAGCTGGCCGCATCGGCCAGTCCCACGACGGCTGCCGATCAGAGCTCGTGTCAGCTGGGCAATGGTATCCAGCATGTTGTCCAGATCGGCTTTGACAACACGCACTTCTTCCGGGATAACCCCAACATCCAGTCCGATCTTGAAATGATGCCGAACCTGCTCAACTTCATCGAGGGCAACGGCGTCATGCTGTCCAACAACCACACCCCGCTGATCGCGCACACCTCCATCGACCTCCTCACGACCGCTACCGGCTTGTACGGTGACCGGCAGGGGGTCGGTTCGGGCGACAACGCCTTTGAAACATACAACCCCGACGGGACCACCGACCCGACCACGGCGTTCACATACTGGACGGACCCGATCGACGACACGGCCAGCAATCCGACCGCAGGCCACGACGTCAACCCGAACATGGTCTACTCGCCGGTGCCTCCCGCCACGGCCTCCTCGCCGGTCTCCCCGACGACCTCGGCCCCGGCCCCATGGGTGCCGTACACCAGGGCGGGCTGCAACGTCGGCGAGATCGCCACGGCCAACCAGGAGCTGGAGAACCC
>DASQIW010000235.1:0-28217 GCA_035631375.1 Streptosporangiaceae bacterium | reverse complement strand
GCCGCGCCGCAGGCCAGCGCACGCTCCCTGATGGTCTCCAGGTCCTCGCCGCCCTGGCCGACGTCGACCGCAAGCGCGATGACCTCCGCTCCGGTCTGCTCGGCGATCCAGCCAATCGCCACCGACGTATCCAGCCCGCCCGAGTACGCGAGCACCACCCGCTCCGTCACCGTGGCACCTCCTTCTCCTGGTTGTTCGCTTGCTCATGGTCGTTCGATCGCAGGTGTTCTTTTTCTGCCGCCCTGGTTCGTGATGCCAGCCGCAGCAGCGCCCCGGCCACATCCGCTCCGCCGGCTGGATCGCGCGCGATGACGAGAACCGTGTCGTCGCCGCCGACGGTGCCCAGCACGGCCGGCCAGTCCGCGTGGTCGATGGCCGACGCGAGCAACTGGGCAGCGCCCGCCGGCGTGCGCAGCACGACGAGGTTGGCGCTGGCCTCGGCCGAGATCAGCAGCTCAGCCGCGATCCGGGCGAGTCGCGCCGACGGATCGGCGGCCGACGGGGCGAACGGTCCGCCGGCCAGTACAGCGCCGAGGCCCGACAGGCCGCCAGGACCTGGCTCACCCGGCAGGGCGTAGACGAGCACGCCGTCCGTGCCGCGCAGCCGAACCGCGCCGAGTTCCTCCAGATCCCTGGAAAGGGTCGCCTGGGTAACCCGGACGTCGCGCTCCGCGAGCAGCTCGGCCAGCTCTTCCTGGGATCTGACCGGGACCGACTTGTGGCTGAGGATCGCGGCGATCTGCGCGTGCCGTGCCGCCTTGGTCAGCGGGCTGTTGTTCACGCCGGGAACGCCCCCAGCAGGAAGCACAGCAGGGCCTTCTGGGCGTGCAGCCGGTTCTCGGCTTGCGTGAAAACCAGGCTCGCCGGGCCGTCGATCACCTCGGCGCTGATCTCCTCGCCGCGGTGCGCTGGCAGGCAGTGCAGCACGCGGCAGTCCGGGCCTGCCAGCGCCAGCTTCGCCGCGTCGAGCGAGTACGGCCGCATCACCCCCGACCGAGTGCTCTCCTGGCCTTCTGAGCCCATGGAGGTCCACACGTCCGTGGCGAGCACGTCCGCGTCCTTGCAGCCCAGGGGCGGGTCGGCCGTCACCTGCACCGAGCCGCCCGTACGGCCGGCCAGGCGCGAAGCCGCCGCCAGCACGGTGCTGTCCGGCCAGTACCCCTCGGGAGCACAGATCCGCACGTGCAGGCCCGCCGTGACGCCGCCGAGCAGGTAGGAGTGCGCCATATTGGACGAGCCGTCACCGAGAAACGTCAGCACAAGGCCAGCAAGCCGGCCGCGAGCCTCCTGAATCGTCTGCAGGTCAGCGAGCAGCTGGCACGGATGGAACTGATCGGTCAGCGCGTTGACGACCGGGACGCTGCTGGCGCCCGCCATCGCCTCGACGTGGTCCTGGCCGAAGGTGCGCCAGACGATGGCGGCGACCTGCCGGGACAGCACCCGGGCGACGTCTTCGACGGCCTCGCCCCGGTTCGCGTGGGTACCCTGCGAGTCGATCACCAGCGGGTAACCACCCAGCTCGGCGATGCCGGCCGAGAACGAAACCCGAGTCCGCAGCGACGGCTTGTCGAACATCACCGCGACGGCGCGCGGTCCGGCCAGCGGCTGCCAGCCGTACCGGTCCTTCTTGAGTCGCGCAGCCAGCGCCAGCACCTCGGCCTGCTCCGCCGGCGCTAGGTCGTCGTCGCGCAGAAAATGCCGCACCTGCGGACCTGCCCCGGTCATGCGCCGCTCTCCTGACCGGCCAGCACGACGCTCGCGGCGTCCAGGATGCCCGGCAGCGCTCCGGTAAACGAGTCTGCCTCGGCGGCCGACAGGATCAGCGGCGGTGCCAGCCGGACGGCATCGGGCTGGACCGCGTTGACCAGGAAACCGTGCCGCTGGGCGGTGGCCGCGACCGCAGTCCCTGCCGTTCCGGTCAATGCGATCGCCAGCCAGAGGCCGGTTCCGCGCACGCCCGCGATCAGCGGGTGCCGCGTGCCCTCGATCCCGGCTGCAAGCCGGTCGCCTACGGCAGAGACGTGCGCGAGCAGCCCCTCCTTCTCGATGGTGTCCAGGACGGCGAGTGCCGCGGCGCACGCGACCGGGTTGCCGCCGAACGTACTGCCGTGATCGCCCTTGCCGAGCACCGATCCGCACCGGCCGAGGCCGATGCACGCGCCGATCGGAAGGCCGCCGCCGAGTCCCTTGGCCAGGGTGAGCACGTCGGGCAGCACACCCTCGCGCTGGTGGGCGAACCACTCGCCGGTCCGGCCGATGCCACTCTGGATCTCGTCGAGTACAAGCAGCGCCCCGGCTGCGTCGCACGCTGCCCTGGCGGCCTTCAGGTAACCGACCGGGGCGGGCACAACCCCGCCCTCGCCAAGGGCAGGCTCGAGGAAGACGGCGGCGGTGTCCGCACCGACCGCCTCTTCGAGTTCTGCTGCGTCGCCGTACTGCACGAATCTGACCTGCACCCCGAACGGCCCGAACGGCAGCCGGATCGAGTCCTTGCCCGTCAGGCTCAGGGCTCCCATGGTCCGTCCGTGGAAGCTGTGCTCCGCGGCGACAATCACCGGCCGATCCGCGCCCTGGGCTTTGCGGACCAGCTTGAGGGCGGCCTCGTTGGCCTCCGCGCCGGAGTTGGCGAAGAACACCCGGCCGTCGGTGCCCAGCAGGCCGATCAGCCGCTCCGCGAGCTCGACCTGACGCTCGTGCAGGAACAGGTTGGACACGTGAGCGAGCGTCCCGACCTGCCTGCTCACCGCCTCGACAATCGCCGGGTGGCCGTGGCCCAGCGCGCTGACCGCGATGCCGGCGATCAGGTCGAGGTAGCTGTTGCCGTCGACGTCCCACACCGTGCAGCCCTCGCCGCGCGCCAGCGCCACCGGCGGCATGCCGTAGGTCAGCATCATGCTGGCCCCGTAACGGTCCTGCAGTAGCTCAGTGGCTGACATGATCCGCTCCTTCGTGGATCTCGGTGGTATCGGGGACGACCATGGTGCCGATTCCGGAATCGGTGAAGATCTCGAGCAGGATCGCGTGCGGCAGCCGGCCGTCCAGCACGTGCGCCTGCGGCACGCCGGCGCGCACCGCCGACAGGCAGGCCGCCATCTTGGGGATCATGCCCTCGGACAGGGACGGCAGCAGGCCGGCCAGTTCCGTAGCCGTGAGCCGGCTGATGATGTCCGGGCGGGAGCCGGCCGGATCCTGCCCCGCCCAGTTCCGGTGCAAGCCGGCCACGTCGGTCAGGAACACCAGCTTGGCCGCGCCGAGCTCGATGGCAATCGCCGCAGCCGCGGTGTCGGCGTTGACGTTGAGCACCTCGCCTGATGCGCTGCGCGCCACGCTGGAGATCACCGGGATCCGACCGTCAGCGAGCAGCGCCCGGACGGCACCGGGGTTGACGGCGTGGACCTCACCGACCTGGCCGAGGTCGACCGGTTCCCCGCCGACCTCTGCCTGGATCCGCTTCGCAGTCAGCAGGTGCGCGTCCTCGCCCGACATGCCGACGGCGAACGGCCCGTGCGCGTTGATGAGACCAACGATCTCCCGGTTGACCTGTCCGGTGAGGACCATCCGGACGACGTCCATCGTCTCTTTCGTGGTAACGCGCAAGCCGGCGGCGAATGTCGCTTCCATGCCGAGCCGGTCCAGCTGAGCGTTGATCTGCGGACCGCCGCCGTGCACCACGACCGGCCGCAGCCCCGCGTACCGCAAGAAAACCACGTCCTGGGCGAACGCCACCCGGAGGTCGTCGTCCGTCATCGCGTTGCCGCCGTACTTGAGCACGACGATCTTGCCGTAGAACCGCTCGAGCCACGGCAGCGCCTCGATGAGCGTCGCCGCCTTGGACACCGCTGTGGCCTCGGTCATGGTGTCGGTAGCGATGCTCGTCATGTCGAGTACGCCGAGTTAAGGTGCACGTACTCGGCGGTCAGGTCAGTGGTCCTGATGGCTGCACCGTGATGGCCCGCTGCAAGGTCGACGGTGATCGTCACGTCTCGCGGCGCCAGGTCGACCGCCGACCGGTCCTCCCCTGGCTGGCCGGCCTTGCACACCCACACGCCGTTGATGGCCACGCTCAGCTGGTCCGGCTCGAACGCCGCATTCGTGGTGCCGACAGCTGCCAGCACCCTGCCCCAATTCGGATCCTCGCCGCCAATCGCGCACTTGAGGAGATTGCATCGCGCCACAGCCCGGCCAACCACGACCGCGTCCTGCTCGGTCGCGGCGCCCGTCACCTCGATCGTGATGGCCTTGCGCGCGCCTTCGGCATCGGCCTGCATCTGGTCGGCCAGGTCCGCGCAGGCCTGCGTCAGCAGCCCGGCGAATTCCGCCTTGTCTGGCACGGTGCCGCTCGCACCGCTCGCCAGCAGCAGCACGGTGTCGTTCGTCGACATGCACCCGTCGGTGTCGAGGCGGTCGAACGTGCTGCCCACCGCCGAGCGCAGCGCTGCGTCCAGGTCACCGGGGAGCAGATCAGCGTCGGTGGTCAGCACGACGAGCATCGTGGCCAGCGCGGGAGCGAGCATGGCCGCGCCCTTCGCCATTCCGCCGATCTGATAGCCCGTGCCCTGGACGGCGCACGTCTTGGCCACGGTGTCGGTCGTCCTGATCGCGTCCGCGGCGGCCAGCCCGCCGTCCGTGGATGCCTGCCCCGCCGCATCGGTGACTCCGGCTAGCAGGCTGCTGATCGGCAGGCGCTCGCCGATCAGCCCGGTGGAGCAGACGGCCACCTCCCCGGCGCCGACATCGAGCAGGCCGGCCATGTGCTCGGCGGTGCGGTGCGTGTCCTGGAAACCGACCGGGCCGGTGCAGGCATTCGCGCCCCCCGAGTTCAGCACCACGGCGCGCACCGTGTGTCCGGCCAGTACCTGCTGGCTCCACAGCACCGGGGCAGCCTTCACCCGGTTGGCGGTGAACACGCCAGCCGCCGCGGCGCCCGGCCCGTCGTTGATGACGACAGCGACATCAGGGGTACCAGACTCCTTGATGCCGGCGGCGACTCCGGCCGCCCGGAACCCCTGCGGGCTGGTCACACTCATGGGGCTACTCCGATCGTCGTGAGCCCGGCAGTCTCTGCGTGTCCGAGCATGAGGTTGGCGTCCTGGATCGCCTGGCCGGCGGCGCCCTTCCCGAGGTTGTCAATGGCGGCGACCGCGACCGCCCGGCCCGCGCGGGAGTCGACCGCGACCTGAAGCTGCACGCCGTTCGAGCCGCTGACCGACGCCGTGGCTGGCCAGCTTCCCTCCGGAAGCAGCGTGACGAATGGCTCGCCGGCATAGCCGGCCGCAACAGCCGAGCGCAGGTCGGCGGTGCTGATCTCCGGCGTCGCCAGCCGCGCCGTGCAGGTGGCGAGGATGCCGCGCGGCATCGGCGCCAGCACCGGGGTGAAGCTGACTGAGGACGGCCGGCCGCACGCCTCGCTGACCGCCTGCTCGATCTCCGGGGTATGCCGGTGCGCGCCTGCCACCGCGTAGGCAGCCATGGAGCCCATCACCTCACTGGCGAGCAGGTCGGCGCGCAGGGACCGGCCCGCCCCCGAGGTGCCCGACGCCGCCACGATCACGATGTCGGCCGGGTCAGCGAGCCCGGCCGCCACGAGCGGAGTGAGTGCGACGATCGCTGCTGTCGCGTAGCAGCCCGGTGCGGCCACCCGCGTCGCGGTCCGGATGCGGGCGCGCGCGCCGGGAAGCTCAGGGATTCCGGTGACCCAGCGGCCAGGATGCGGGCCGCTGTAATGCCGGGCCCAGGCCGCGCCATCCGTCAGCCGGAAGTCAGGACCCAGGTCGACAACCTTGACGGCGCCGGGGAGCTGCGCCGCGACGACGGCAGACTGCCCCGCAGGAAGTGCCAGGAAGGCGAGGTCGCAGTCGGCGAGCGCCTCGGCGCCGTGCGGCTCGAGGACCTGGCTGGCCAGGCCGGCCACGCCAGCGAGGTGCGGGTGCAGCTCGGCTACGGTCTTCCCCGCGCTGCCTGATGCGGTCGCAATCGCCAGTTCCAGGTGCGGGTGCCCGGCCAGCAGCCTGAGCAGCTCGCCCCCGGCGTAACCACTTGCGCCGGCCACCGCCACACGCGCACCCATCAACCCTCCGTTCCTGCGGGCAGCGCCCGCGCGAACTGCAGACCATGAAGAATCCGGGTCACCGTGGCAGCCGGGCACCGCCCACAACTCCGGATCTCTGAATGATTATGCAGATCTATGACTGATTATACAACGGCGCCTCTCCTGGCTGTGCAGACTGGCCCCCAGATCTGCCATCTGGCTGGGCCACGACCCCGGCCAGACGGCATGATGATCGAGGAAGGGAGAAATGCCCCCATGGTCCGGCCCCGTCCCGCGGTACTCGTCGTGCTGTCCGCGCTCGTTCTCGCAGGCTGCGCAGCCGGTACGAAGCCGGCGGCAGCCGGCATTCATGACTGCGGCGCCGGCAAGACCGCCGCGAACGTGCCGGTGGAGATAGAAGTGGACCGCGGCCAGGTGTCCTGCCCGGCCGCGATGCAGGTCGAGGCTGACTACGCGAGGGCAATCGCCCAGGGCCTCGCCCCGGGCAACGGCGGCGGAGGCTCGGTCAAGGTGAGTGGCTGGACGTGCCGGGGGCTGGATACGCCCGAGGTGCTGAGGACCGGTGAGACGTCCAAGTGCGTCAAGGACAGTAACGAGATCGTCGCCATCCTGAAGACGTCCAGCTAGCTAGCCAGAAACTCCCGCGGCTGGCCGAGGCCGAGTTACGTGCTAGCTCTTCACGAGCGAGGACGTCAGCGTGGGCGCCGGGGTGACGATCAGGCAGCTCACGGTCCGTTGACCGGCCCGCCAGGACGACGCCGGCGGATAGAGGAACTGGATCTTCACCGCGTCAGCCGCCTTTGTCCTGTCGAGGCTCGTCTGGGCACGGGCTGTGCAGCCGCTGGAGGCGAGGCTCAGCAGCTTCGCGCTTCCCGGATAGTTCAGACTCGAGCCGCTGACCGTGAATTTCCCGAAGATCTGCCCGTTGTGCGGCACGTTGCACGGCGTCCGCAGAACTGACATCGGGCGCTGGGCTTGCGACGGCGTCACGGACTGCGGGGTCGGGTCGACAAAGCACGCGCCGACAGAAAGCGTCGTCGGACTCACGAACGGAGGCCCCGGCGTTGCCGGGTTCAGTGTCAGCGCCGGGAGAGCGACTAGCCCGACGATCAGCGGAAGCGCAAGCCAGCAGCCGCCGAGGACGATCCCGGCAATCGCCAGCCCCTTGCCCTCCTGTCGTGTTCTGCGAATCTGATGGACCGCCACGATGCCGAGGACAATGGCAGCGATCGCGCTAATGCCCGCGATGCCCAGCAAGCCAAGCACGAACGCGGCGATGGCAAGACCGCTGGTCCCGGACGGCGGCGCCGCGCTCCAACCGCCAGCGGACCCGCCGCTTGCAGCGGTGTCCTGGTCGTCCGCCACCCACATCTGCCAGCCCGGCGGCACCGGAGGCCAGCTCGGGTCGGGCCGCCAGCCGGGATCAGGCGTGAACCCCGGCGGCGGCGGGGGCCAGCCAGGCGGCGGATTGAAGCGCACGGCCACGCCGATCAGCATGCATGATCACGCTGACGCCGCGCTAGCCCATCAGACGTGCAGTCAGGGAGGGCCGCAATGGGCAGCTTGGTGCCTCCCTATGGGCACCATTGACCCCACCACGCCCCTTCTCGGGAGGCGATCGCGGCGCCGGTGGCTATCCGGCCCGCAGAACCGCGCCCGTAGCGCGAGCTGCCTCCGCAACAGCGGCGTCCCTGGCAGCACTCGCCTCCTCCGCGGTGAGCGTGCGGTCGGGCGCGCGGAACCGCAGCGTGTAGGCGAGCGATTTGCGCCCCTCACCGACCTGATCGCCGGTGTACACGTCGAACAGGCGCAGCGACTCGAGCTGCACGTCACCTGCGGCGGCGGCACCAGCCGCAAGCGCTCGCTCCACGTCCGCGGCGGGCACAGAAAGCGGGACGCTGAGAGCCACGTCCTGCACGGCTGGCGGGTAGCTGGACAGCGCGCGCGCCTGAACCGGGCCGAGAGCATCGGCCGCCGTCTCGATGACCGACATGTCGAGCTCCATCGCCGCCGTCCGGGCCGGCAGCCCGAACGCCGCCACCACCCGCGGATGCAGCTCGCCCGCGTGGCCTGCCAGCCACTCCTGGCCCTGCTCGCTCCGGACGAACAGCGCCGCGCAACGGCCCGGATGCCACGGCTCCTGGCGCCCGGCGCGAATCTCGAACGTCACCCTGCTGGACCACAGCACGCGGCGGGCCGCCTCGACGGCGTCTGACCAGCCGGCGTGCCTGCCCTCACCCCACCAGCCGGCCGGCTCCGCCTGGCCAGCGAGGACAGCACCGACGTGCAGCGGCTGGTCCGGCAGGGCCGCCTCGAGCTGCGCGATCTCGTGCACCGTTGGCCCCCGGTCGACCCGCAGGATCGGCGCGGCAGGCGGCGCCTCCGCGCGCGGCCGGAACACCAGGCCGAACTCATACAGGGCGACGTCGGCAAAGCCACGGCCGATGTTGCGCGCGAGCGTGCGCAGCATGCCGGGCAGCAGCATCGTGCGCATCAGCGGCTCGTCCTCGGTGAGCGGGTTGGCGAGCCGCACCGCCAGCCGGGCGGGATCCTCGGGCGGGAGCTGGAGCTTGTCGAAGTCCGCGACCGACGTGAAGGGGTGACTGATCACCTCCACAAAGCCGCCGTAGGCCAGCGCCCGGCTCGCCGTCCGGCGCAGCCGCTGGCGGCCGGTTAGCCCTTTGCCCGCTGTCGCCCGCACCGCGCTGACCGGGACGTTCTGGTAGCCCTCCAGCCTGATGACCTCCTCGGCCAGGTCGGCCGGATCGGTCAGGTCAGGCCGCCACGAAGGCGGGGTGACCAGCAGCATGCTGCCCGGCCGGTCATGCCTGCCGTGGTCATGCCTGGCATGCCTGGTGGTCAGCTGGCCGCCAGAGCGGCCAGCCGGGCTGGTGTCCGTCGCTGTGGTCACGACGCCGCCGTCCGGCTCGGCGACCTGGTCCTCTGGCTTGCGGATGACTGTGCAGCCGACTTCCCGCAGCCGGCCCCGGACGGTGTCCAGCCCGTAGACGACCCCGGCTACCCGGTCGGGGTAGTCGGCCGTCATCGCGATCGTGACCGGCGGGATCTCGGCGGCGGCCAGGGAGCAGCCGGGGACCACTGTTCCGCCGCCCAGCGCGGCCAGCATCGTCACCGCCCGGGCGGAGGCACGCAGCTGCAGCTCGGGGTCGACTCCCCGTTCGAACCGCGCGGACGCCTCGGAGAAGAGGCGGTGCCTCCGGCTCTGCCTGGCGATGCCGCGAGCAGAGAAGTGCGCAGCCTCGATCACCACATCGCGCGAGTCCGGCGACACCTCGGTCGCCACACCGCCCATGGTGCCGGCCAGTGATATCGGCCCGGAGGAGTCGGTGATGAGGATGTCCTCGGGGTCGAGGGTCCGGACGACGTGGTCGAGCGTCTCCAGCTTCTCCCCTGGCTCTGCCCTCCGTACGACGATCGGCCCGGTCAGCGCGGCGCGGTCGAAGGCGTGCAGGGGCTGGCCAAGCTCGAGCATGAGGTAGTTGGTGACATCCACCGCGAGCGACACTGACCGCTGGCCGGCTCTGGAAAGCCTGATCTTCATGTCGAGCGGGGCCGGCATCGCCGGATCCAGCCCGTGCACCTCACGGAGCACGAACCGGTCGCAGGCCGTGCTGTCGGCGCTACTGGCCTGGTATACGTCGGCCGAGATCACGTCGACGTCCCCTGGCAGGCCGACGTCTGCCGGGTCGGTGAAGGGAACCCGGTAGGAGATAGCGAGCTCACGGGCCACGCCGCGGACCGAGAGCGCGAAACCCTTATCGGGCGTGACGTTGATGTCGAAGACGACGTCGCGCAGACCCGCATAGCTGACGAAGTCGGTGCCGAGCGGCGCGTCGGCAGCCAGCACCATGATGCCGGTGTGGTCCTCTCCGATGGCCAGTTCTGCCGCCGAGCAGATCATGCCCTCCGAGACGCGGCCGTAGGTCTTGCGCGCACCGATCTCGAAACCACCCGGCAGCACCGCACCGGGCACCGCGAGGGCCACCCGGTCTCCTGCGGCGAAGTTGCTCGCCCCGCAGATTACGTGCCGGTCCTGCCCGTCGCCAGTCGATACCTGGCAGTACCTGATCGGCTTGTTGAACCCGGTCAGCTCCTCGACGTCGAGTACCTCGGCGACGAGCACGCCGGTGATGTCGTGCCCGACGTGCTCGACCGACTCCACCTCGAGGCCGCAAGCGGTCAGCCGCGCGGCCATGTCCTGCACGGCGGCCTCGTCATCCGGGCGTACGTCTGCGGCCGCGTACTCGAGCAACCACGACAGCGGTAGCCGCATCACGCCTCCATTCCGAAGGCCCGGCTGAACCGCACGTCGCCCTCCAGCGTGTCCCGGATATCGGTGACGCCGTTCCGGATCATGACTGACCGATCGATGCCCAGGCCGAACGCGAAGCCGCTATAGCGGTCGGGATCGATACCGCAGGCCACGAGCACCCGCGGGTTCACCATGCCGCAGCCCGCGATCTCGATCCAGCCCTGTGACCTGCACACCCGGCAGGGAGCAGCCCCCGGCCGGGTAGACGCCCCGCGGCAGACATGACACTCCATCGACACGTCCGCGGATGGCTCAGTGAACGGAAAGAAGTCGGGCCGCAGCCTGGTCTGCAGTCCCTCGCCGAACATGGCCTCGACGAACGCGTTGATCGCACCGCGCAGGTCAGCCATGGTCAGGCCCTCGTCCACGGCCAGACACTCGATCTGATGGAAGACCGGGCTGTGGGTCGCGTCCAGGGTGTCGGTGCGGTAGCACTTGCCGGGACTGACGACGTAGAGCGGCAGCGGGCGGGTGAGCAGCGCGCGGATCTGCACCGGCGAGGTGTGCGTGCGCAGCAGCATGCCGGATCGCTCGGCGCCGTCGCTGCCCTCGACGAAGATGGTGTCGTACATCTCCCTGGCGGGGTGGTCGGGCGGGAAGTTCAGCGCGTCGAAGTTGTACCACTCGGCCTCAACCTCGGGACCCTCGGCGACCTCGTAGCCCATGGCGACGAAGACATCGACGAGCCGATCGCCAACGGACGTGACCGGATGCCGGGCGCCCTGCAGCGAACGGTCCCATGGCAGTGTCACATCGACGGCCTCCTCGACCAGCACCCGCTGGTCGCGCTCGGCCTCGAGATGAGCCTGGCGTTCGCCGAGTGCCGCCTTGATCGCCGACTGCGCGGCACCGACGCGCTTGCCCGCCTCTGCCCGGGCGGCCGGCGGTAGTGCGCCGATCTCGGCTCTGGCCAGGGCCAGCGGCGACCGGTCGCCGGCGTGCGCGATCCTGGCCGCCTTCAGTTCGTCGAGATCGCGCGCCGCCGCGATGGCCGACAGCCCATCGGCCTCCTTGCGCTGCACCTCTGCGGGCGCCAGCGCCGCGACCTCGACGGGATCGTAAGCCTTATTTGGTGCGGACATATCAGTCCCAGCACTCCTCTGGCAGTGGGTTCCAGCTGAAAGCCCGGCGCGGCACGGCGCCGGTCACCGCAGGCAAAGGCCCGCCGGCTAGCCGAAGTCGGGCGTCCCGGCGGGCACGGTAAATCGGAACTCGGCACCGCCGCCGGGCGCTTGCAACACCGTGATCTTGCCGCCGTGAGCTTCCACCAGGCCCTTGACGATGAACAGCCCGAGCCCGGCGCCACCGCGCCGCTTCGCGCGCCAGAACCGGGTGAAGACCCTAGGCACAACCTCAGGCGCGATGCCAGGCCCCTGGTCGCGGACCGATACCGCTACGCCAGGAGCCCCTGCCACCACCGCCGGCTCCACCACAGTCGTTACGGTACCAGCCCCGTGCCGGACGGCGTTCTCGATCAGGTTGGCCAGGATCTGGTCGACCTTGTCGGCGTCTAGCCAGGTCTCCGGCAGGTCATCAGCCACCTCGATGCGATAACGCTCGTCCGGGTCGCCGGCCGCCACCCGGCCGCTGATGATCTTCCTCGCCCTGGCCGGGATGTCGACCAGTTCCCTGTGCACCTCGATCCGGCCGGCCTCGATCCTGGACACGTCGAGCAACTCGGTGATCAGCCTCGTGACCCGGTCCGCGTCGGCGTTGACCGTCTCGAGCATGACGCGCTTCTGATCGTCGGTGAACCGCGGCCACTTCGCCAGCAGGGTGGCGGTGAACCCCTTGACGCTGGTCAGCGGCGAGCGCAGCTCGTGCGCGACGGTCGAGACCAGATCGGCCCGGCTGCGCTCGAGGAGCATCCGGTCCCTGGCGCCGCGCAGGGTGACAACGAGGCGGCGCACTTCGCCGGGTCCGCCATCGCCGCGCCGCTCCCGGACATAGCCGACGCTCACGAGCAGCTCCGTCCCGTCCGGCAGGAACAGCGCGTGCTCGGGATGCCTGGTCCTGGTGCACAGGCCGTCGTAGGGCTCGATGAGCGTCCACCAGCTGCGGTTCTGGTGGTCGGCCAGCGGCAGTACGTGTCGTACATCACGGCCGAGCGCTGCCGCCTGCGCTATCCCGGTGATCCTGGTCGCAGCCAGGTTGAAGACGGTTACCTGGCCGGAGTGATCGGCGATCACCACACCGTCAGGCAGATCGTCGGCGATCAAGAGCGAGGGAACGGGGCTGCCTGACGGCGCGGCCGTCGGCACAGCGGCGGCCGCAGCGACGGCACTCGCCGCCGGCTGGCCTGTCACGATCCCGTCCACCGCGCCGCCTCCGGGAGGCTGAAGTAGTTCCTGCCCCCGGCACGACCCAGCGCGCGCTCGACCACGGCCGCGTCGGCGGAGCCGGGGGAACGACCGCCATCGCAGCGCACCTCGCGTCAGTAACCCTCTCGCGGCGGCATGGCACCGGGACAGCTGATGACGCAACGTGATCAGACTTTAGCCGATGCGCACGCCCTGGCCACACTCCCAATGACGTGCCGCCGTGGTGTGCTAGGTCACGGCGTGCTGCGCGCGTGCCGGGCCGATGCGTACAGGCAGACGGCGGCGGCCGCGGCCAGGTTGAGGCTCTCGGCCTGGCCGTAGATCGGCACGGCGACCACCGCGTCAGCGAGCGCCCGCAGGCCGTCCGGCAGTCCCCATGCCTCGTTGCCGAAGAGCCAGGCCGTCGGCAGGGTCAGGTCAGGTCCGTTCGCCGGATCATCGAGGACGAGGCTTGCCCGGCCGTCGGCGGCCAGTACCTGCAGGCCCGCCTCTCGCAGGGCGGCGATCACGTCCGTCAGCGGCGGCCCGGCTACGACGGGCACGTGGAACAGGCTGCCGGCCGACGACCGGACACACTTGGCGTTGTACGGATCAACCGACGCGGCAGAGAACACGACGCCATCAGCACCTGCGGCGTCGGACGTGCGCAGGACGGTGCCGGCGTTGCCCGGGTCGCGCACGCTCGCCAGGACCGTAACCAGCCGCGGCTGCGCGCCGGTCAGTACGTCGAGCGGAACATCGACAAACCGGCACACCGCCAGCAGCCCCTGCGGGGTCACGGTCTGGGCTAGCTCGGCCATGACGTCGCCGCCGACCTCGTGCACGGGCACACCCAGCCCGGCCGCCCGCTCGGTCAGTTCCGCGTGTCTGGCGCGGCCCTGGCCCGTGACAAACAGCTCGGTCATCACGCCAGGGGCGCGAAGGGCTTCCCGAACGGCCTGCGGACCCTCGGCGAGGAAACTCCGGCCGCGCTCCCTGAACGCCTTTTTCCCCAGCTGGCGGGCAGCCTTGACCCGGGCCGAGCGAAGCCCGAGAGCGCCACCAGGCCCGGCGGCGGCCGGCCCTGTCACGGAACCACCGAAGTGCCATGGCTCGGCAGAAGGTCAGCCGCAGGGCAGCCGAAAGGGATGAGTGCCTGGTTGGTGGGCCTATAGCCCCACCTAGTCGGCACCCATGCAGCGCCTGACGGACCACTGCATGACATTTGTCTGAAATGCCGCAGTAAGGTGCGCCGTCCCGTGCCCGCGATCAGGCTGCGGGCGCGTTCACGTCGGCTGGCAGCGCCTGCCGGGCGACCTCGACCAGGGCGGCGAACGCCTGCGGGTCGGCGACGGCCAGTTCCGCCAGCATCCGGCGGTCAACCTCGACCTCGGCGAGGCGGAGCCCCTGGACGAACCTGTTGTAGGTCATGCCCTCGGCGCGGACCGCGGCATTGATCCGCTGAATCCAGAGCCGGCGGAAGGCGCCCTTCCTGTCCTTGCGGTCCCGGTAGGCATACGTCATCGAATGGAGCTGCTGCTCCTTCGCCTTGCGATAGAGCCGCGACCGCTGACCGCGGTAACCGCTCGCGCGCTCGAGAACTACCCGGCGCTTCTTGTGGGCATTGACCGCCCGCTTCACGCGTGCCATCTGGACGACTCACTTTCTCGCAGCGGGCTGGGTCACTTACCCAGCAGTTTCCTGATCTTCTTGCTGTCACCAGGTGCCAGCTCCACATAGCCGGCCAGGCGCCGGGTCTTCGTGCTCGGCTTGTGCTCGAGGTAGTGAGCACGGTTGGCACGGCGCCGGATGATCTTGCCGGTACCCGTCAGCCGGAACCGCTTGCTGGAACCGCTGTGCGTCTTCATCTTCGGCATGTCGCCGTGTCTCCGTTCCTTCGTGCGCAGGGCACGTCCGTGCTGCGTGCCCTCGTGGCACGGCATTCCTCGCCGGGCAAGAACACTGCCCGGCCTCTCGCGACCGGCCCGGGCCGATCGCACCGGGCTAACCCGTGCGCACCGATCCGCGCCGTCAGCCGCGGGGGCGTCGCCACCCCCGCGGCGAGGCTCGTGGTCTACCTGTCTGCCTCGCGCGCTGGTCTGCCCGAGCCGGGCGAACGGCCGGCGTCAGCGGCTACCGGGCGCGGCCCGGGAACCGGCGCGTCACCAGAACGGCGCGGCGGCGCTGGCTTCGCCGTGCCGCCCGACCTGGCTGCGGTCGTGCCTCGCGGCGCACTCGGCCGAGGCGCGGATGACGCCGGGGTGGCGCGTGGCGCGGTCGGACGTGGTGCCGAGGTCCGGGCGGGCGCTGCGTCCGGCTCCGAGGCACCGTTGCTGGCCGACGGTCTGGCCGCCGGCCGCGCGGGCTCCGCAGGCTCTGCGCTTGCCGCTGGCGTCGAGCTTGTGGCCCGGCTGGTGCGCGCCGCAGGCCCGGTGCTTCGAACTGCCCCGGTGTCTCGAGCGGGCCCGGTGCTTCCGGCTGACACTGTGTCTGCCGCGGCCGCCGCTTCTGTCGCAGCCGCCGTGGCTGCCGCTGGCTCGGTGGCCTCGCTCTCGCCCGGCGGCGCTCCGCGGCTGCCCGACCGGGTGGCCCGTTCCGCCCTGGCCGCGGCCATCGCCTCGGTCTTACGCTTGTGCGGCCCGATAACCATGATCATGTTCCGGCCGTCCTGCTTCGGAGCGGACTCGACGAAGCCGAGCTCGGCGATATCACCCGCAAGCCGCTGCAGGAGCTTGAACCCGAGCTCGGGCCGGGACTGCTCACGTCCCCTGAACATGATCGTTACCTTGACCTTGTCGCCTTGCTTGAGGAACCGCTCGACATGGCCCTTCTTGGTGCCGTAATCGTGCGGGTCGATCTTGGGCCGCAGCTTGATCTCCTTGATCACAGTCTGGGCCTGGTTCTTGCGCGACTCCCTGGCCTTCAGGGCTGACTCGTACTTGAACTTCCCGTAGTCCATCAGCTTGGCAACAGGGGGCCGGGCCATGGGCGCAACCTCAACCAGGTCGAGATCTGCCTCCTGGGCCAGCCTGAGCGCATCGTTGATAGCGACGATCCCGATCTGCTCGCCGGCCGGGCCGACCAGGCGCACTTCGGGGACGCGGATGCGCTCGTTGATACGAGGTTCGGTGCTGATGTGACCTCCTTGTGTCACTGTGCTCACGCTCGGGGACCATCCCCGGGCCTGATGGCGAGGCGCCTTCGCCGCAGAAGCGAAAAGGCCCCGCATTCTTGCGCCTGCGGGGCCACCAGTGCGGCAGCCTGCCGTCCCCCAGGACACGCCCGAGGCGGCAACGCTCCCGCGACGCTGCCCCCGGCGTCGAAGACTCCGGTCGCAGGCGTCCGGCCTGCCCGCAAGCCACGTGAGCCTGCTGGCCGCCAGGCCGCAACTCGCGCGACCTGGCATAGATACCCGCCAGCAGACCAGCAGTCCCGCATCCGGATCTCAACCCGGATGACGCGGCTGCTCTGACCTAGCTGGCCAGGTGGGAGGCGGCCGTGGTGGTCCTCCGCTTGCGCGCCCGGCCTGCTCCGCCGGGTCATCCGGCTACCGGGCATTGTCGTTCAAGAGTAGCCCATCACCGCAGCCACTGGAATCGCAGCGGTCGTGGGCCTAGTGCTCAGCGCGTGCTGTCTAGCGGTTATTCCGCCTGCGGTCCAACTCGGCGAGGCCGGCCGCCCGCATCTGCTCGACCGGCGCCTTGCGCCCGGTCATGAGCTCGACCTGGCCGACGGCCTGCTGGACAAGCAACTCATAACCGGAGATAACTGTCGCCCCGCTCGCGGCAGCCGCGACTGCAAGAGCCGTTGGCCACGGATCATAGGCGACGTCGAACACGGCTTTTGCACTGATTGTGCCCAGCGCGACTTGCTCGGCCAGCGAATCCGCCGCATGGCCGGGCACCGTCGAGATCAGCAGATCCCAGGGCTGGAGGGCCAGGCCAGGACCTAGCTGGACCAGCCGGACCCGCACGCCGAACCGCCGCGCGACTTCTCGTACCGGCTCGGCCCGCTCCGGTGCCCGGACCGCCACGGTGACCTCGTCCGTGACGGTGTCCCGCAGCGCCGCAATGGCCGCGCAGGCGGTGGCGCCGCCACCGACCACGGCCACGTTCCCCTCAGGGCTCACGCCTGCCCCGCGCATCGCCCGGGCTATCCCAGGGACGTCAGTGTTATGGCCGACCCGCCGGCTACCGCGCAGGAGCACGGTATTGGCGGCGCCGACGCGGGTCACCAGCGGCTGCGCCAGGTCGAGCAGCGGCAGCACGGCCCGCTTCAGCGGCATCGTCAGCGACAGACCAGCCCAATCGGCGCCGAGTGAGCCGAGCACGCCCGGCAGCCGATGCTCATCGCACTCAATCGCCTCGTAGGACCAGCCGTCGAGGCCTAGTGCGCGATACGCGGCGAGGTGCAGGACGGGCGACAGGGAGTGCGCGACCGGTGAGCCGAGAACGGCCGCCCGGCTGGCCCCCACGTCATGTCACCCCGTTCCGCTTCGCCAGCGCCTGCCAGGTCAGGAACTGGTTGTAGGAGCCGGTGAAGTTCGTCGTGCCGCTCTTGTCCACCGTCACGAAGTAGAGCCAGGCGTCGGTTATGGCGGAGTGCGCGGCCGGGTGCAGGAACGCCTCGATCGCCTGGACGTCCGGCGAGTCGATCGGGCCGGGCGGCAACCCTTTATTCACGCGCGTGTTGTACGGGTTAGCCACGTTCAGCTGGCTCGTCGTGAGCTTGTCGGTGTGCACGCCCAGGGCGTAGGCGACCGTGGCGTCCAACCCGAGCGGCATGCCTTGGTTCAGCCGGTTGTCGATCACCCGGGCCACGTCGGGGAAGTACTTCGAGCTGACCTCTGCCTCTAGCAGGCTGGCCCCGGTGATCACCTGGGCCGGGGTGAACTGCACCGCGTTCGCAGCGGCGACGAGGTGGATCTTTGCCACCTCGGTGTTGAACTGCTTCACGGCGGTCTGCAGGATCGTCAGCGCCGACTCGCCCGGCGCGATGGAGTAGGTGTCCGGGTACAGATAGCCCTCTAGGTGCCCGTGCGCGTAGGCCGGCAGGCCGAGGGCCGCCGTGTTCTTGATCGCTGCCTGGAACTGGCTCAGCGGCAGCCCGCTCTCCTTCGCCATCAGCGGCAGAATGTCTGCGAGCCGCATCCCGTCCGGGATCGTCACCTTCGAGTTGACCAGATTCTTCACGTTGGTCAGCGCCGCGTAGGCCGCCGCCGGGCTCATATGAATATGGATCCGGTACTTGCCCGGGTGCAGCCCGGACTTGTTGGCCACGTACGACGCCCACGGGTCGATCGCCGCGATCACGTGCTTGTTGAGCAGCTGCGCGCTGATCCCGTCCAGGGTGTCGCCCGGCTGGACCAGGATGAGCGTCGACCCGTATCCGGAGCCGGTGTAGCTCGCGTGCCGCACCTTGTACTCGTGGTAGTACTTGTACCCGACTCCCGCGATGCCGGCGAAGACGATGACAACGACGGCGAGCGCGATCAGCCCGGCGTGGCTCTTTTTCTGCTTGGGCGGACGTCCCCGGGGCTGGCTCCGGCTGCGGCCCCGGCCACCCAGATCGTCGTCGCCGCCGCCGAAGCCGCGGAAGAAGCCGTCGTGGCGCGGACTATCGGCGTCAAACTCGCTTTCCCGGCTGGCGCGACGGCGCCGCATGAGGCCCGGATCATCCGAGGCAGCCTGCGGATAGCGCGACCGGTACAGGTCGTCGTCCTGCGCGTCGAATCCCCCGCCGCCGTAGCTGGCCTGGGTGCCGTAGGAGTCCTGCCCGCCGTAGCCATCCTGGCCCTGGTAGCCGGCCGCGGCTCCGTAGCCACCACCGGTGTCGTAAGGATCACGACCATAGGGGTCGGAGTGCGGGCCGCTGGCGCGGGGGTCCGGCCCGGCATACGGATCGGCAGGGCCGTAATCCCCGGTGGCGTACGGATCGCCGGACGCGTACGGGTCCCTGGCCGCGTACCCGTCGCCACCATAGCCGCTGCCGTACGCCTCGTCGGCATAGCCGCCATAGCCATTGGAGTACCCGCTGCCGCCCTGCTCCTGGCCGGCGTAGCCCTGGTCCGCGTACTGGCCCTGGCCGTATCCGTCCTGGTAATTGCCCTGGTCGGCATAGCCTTCCTGGCCGTACTCGGCGGCAGCGTGGTCGCCGCCCTCAGCCTGCCACCCGTCGTCCCCGCGGCCAGACCCGCGACGCCGATGCGAGCGAGGGCTGCTGGCTCCCTCCCGGCTGCGGGCAGGCGAATCCCAGCCCTCGTAGCCCTCGCGGCTCATCTCTGCTCGCCTCCCGCGTCAACCAGCTGACCAGCCGGCTGCCCTGTCGCACGCTCGCTGTCCAGGGCGCCCTGCAGCACCACGGCTGCAGCCGCCTTGTCGACAGACGTTCGCCGGGCACGCGAGTCTAGCCCGCCCTGGCGCAAGGCAGCGTGCGCTACGACTGTGGTGAACCTCTCATCGACCAGCCGGACAGGCACCGGCGCAAGCCGCTGCGCCAGCGCAGATGCGAACGCCCGGCCGTCGCGAGCCGCTTTGCCCTCACTGCCGCGCAGGCCCACGGCGAGGCCGACGACGACCTCGACGGCATCGCTGTCAGCCGCAATCCGCGCCAGTTCGGCCAGGTCACCCGTGCCGCGGCGGACCGTTTGCAGCGGGGACGCGAGCACGCCGTCCGGGTCGCTGCGGGCCACGCCAATCCTGACGGAGCCGACGTCGATGCCCACCCGGACGCCCTGCCTCACGCCATATCCCGGCCGATCGGGATACCGCCAGCGCCTCGGGGGAGACGCGAGCCGGACACGCAACGTCTCGGTCCGGCCACAGGTTGGCTGCGACACGGACTCACCTTACGGCACCTGAGCCCATTATGTCCCGAATAAGAGCGCGAACCGCCTCGCCGGCCGCTGTTATTACCTCCTGGGGGTGGTCGCCTAGTTGCGCTCCGCCACCTTGCGCGACGTCGTCCCTGCCGCCGCCACGCCCGCCCAGCGCGCCCGCCGCCCCCAGGACCAGCGCGCCCGCCCGCAAGCCCTGCGAGCGGCCCGCGTCGTTGACCGCCACGACCACCGTTGGCCGGCCGTCAGCGACGCCGATAGCCATGACCACCGCCGGCCGGCTCGCCTGGATGCGGTCGCGGATATCGAGCGCCACCTTCCTGACCTGATCCGCGGCCGCGCCGTCGGGGACACGGTAGGAGACAAACGCGGCACCGCTCACGTCCTCCGCGCGGTCAGCTTCGGCGGCCGCGCCGCCGAGCAGCTGGGCCGCCTGCAGCCGCTCCAGGTCGCGCTCGGCCTCCCGCAGCCGGGTCACCATCCCGGAAATGCGCTCCGGCAGCTCCTCGCGCCGCGCCTTGAGCTGCTCCGACAGCTGGCTGACTAGGACGCTCTCGCGGGCGAGGTACCGGAACGCGTCGATTCCCACCAGCGCCTCGACCCGCCGGACCCCGGACCCGATCGACGACTCCCCCAGGATCTTGATCAGGCCCAGGTTGCCCGATCTGGCCACGTGCGTGCCGCCGCACAGCTCGCGGGAGTACTCACCCACCTCGACCACCCTGACCTGGTCGCCGTACTTCTCGCCGAACAGTGCCAGCGCCCCCAGTGCTCGCGCCTCATCCAGTGAGGTATGGAACGCGCGCACCTCCAAGTCGCTGATCAGGACCTCGTTGACTTCCTCTTCGGCCGCCGCCAGCACCGACTCGGCCACCGACCCGAGAGCAGTGAAGTCGAACCGGAACCGGCCCGGCGCATTCTCCGACCCGGCCTGCGCAGCCGACTCGCCAAGAGCACCCCGGAACGCACGGTGGACCAGGTGCGTCGCAGTGTGCGAGCGGGAGATGGCCCGGCGTCGCTCGACGTCGATGTCGGCGCGCACTGCCGCGCCGACCACGATCTCGCCCGCGGTCACAGTGCCGCGGTGCACGATCAGGCCGGGCAACGGCGACTGCACGTCTGTCACCGACACGGTGGCGAAGTCGCCCGCTCCGCTGCCCGCTGACGTGATCATGCCGTTGTCGGCGAGCTGGCCGCCGCCCTCTGCGTAGAACGGCGTCCGGTCCAGCACCACTTCGACGGCCGTGCCCGCGCCCGCCGACGACACCGACGCGCCGGCCACGATCAGGCCCACGACGGTCGCCTCGCCCGCCACCTCGTCGTAGCCCGTGAAGCTGACGCGGCCCGCCTGCTCGAGCACGCGGGCGAACACGGAGATGTCCAAGTTGCCGGTCTTCTTGCCCGCGGCGTCGGCCTTGGCGCGCTGCCGCTGCTCGGCCATCAGCCGGCGGAACTCGCCCTCGTCCACCGCGAGGCCCTGCTCGGCCGCCATCTCCAGGGTCAGGTCGATCGGGAAGCCGTAGGTGTCGTGCAGCTGAAACGCCTGCGCACCGCGGATGGTCTCGCGGCCGCCCCGCCGGGTCTCCTCGACCGCCGCGTCGAAGATCGCGCTGCCCGTGCGCAAGGTCGCCGAGAACGCAGCCTCCTCTGCGTCGATCACCGTGTGGATGTTCGGCGCGTCGCGTACCAGCTCGGGGTACTGCTCGCCGAGCGCCGCGATCGCGACGGCGGACAGCTCGTGCATGAAGTTCTCGTCCGCGCCGCCCCGCCCGGTGCCGTACCCGCCGCGCTGCGCGCCGGACAGCAGGCGCAGCTTCTGCATGCTGCGGCGCAGGATGCGGCGCAGCACGTAGCCCCGGCCCTCGTTCGACGGGATCACCCCGTCGGCCACGAGCATGACCGCGGTGCGGACGTGGTCGGTCACCACCCGCAGCGCGACATCCGAGCGCTCGTCGACGCCATAGCGCTGCTCAGTCAGCTCGGCGGCCCGCTCGAGCACCCGCCACATCGTGTCGATCTCGTAGATGTTGTCCACGCCCTGGAGTAGCGCGGCCATCCGCTCCATGCCCATGCCGGTGTCGATGTTGCGGGACGGCAGGTCGCCCACCACATCGAAGTCCGTCTTCGCCCGGACCGTGCCGAGCTGGTACTGCATGAAGACGAGGTTCCAGACCTCCAGGTACCGGTCCTCGTCGACCTCCGGGCCGCCCTCGCGGCCGTACTCGGGCCCGCGGTCGTAGTAGATCTCCGAGCACGGGCCGCCGGGACCCGGCACGCCCATGTGCCAGTAGTTGTCGGCGAGCCCCCGCCGCTGGATCCGGCTCTCGGGGATGCCGACAACGTCATGCCAGAGCTTGGCCGCCTCGTCGTCGTCGTGCAGCACGGTGACCCACATCCGGCTCTCAGGGAAGCCGAACCCGCCGTCGGCCTCCGGACGGGTGAGCAGGTCCCATGCGAACGGGATGGCCTGCTCCTTGAAGTAATCCCCGAACGAGAAGTTGCCGAGCATCTGGAAGAAGGTGCCGTGCCGGGTCGTCTTGCCGACCTCGTCGATGTCTGGGGTCCGCACGCACTTCTGGCAGCTCGTGGCGCGTCGGAACGGCGGGGTCTGCTGGCCGAGGAAGTACGGCTTGAACGGCTGCATCCCGGCGTTCACCAGTAGCAAGGTCGGGTCGTCGGCAACGAGGCTGGCCGAGGGCACCACGGTGTGCCCCTGCTGCTCGAAGTAGCTCAGGAAACGGCGGACGATCTCTGCCGACTCCATGGCGGCCATCCTTCATCTCGGCAAGGACCCGGCCGCGGCCGGGCCGGAAAACGGACTGGTCAGCGTCTGGACGTGCGCTGGTCGCGGGCATCGGACTGGCCTTCGGCCATCCGATCGCTCCGGCTTGTCAGCGTACGGGCTAACTCCCCGCGGTGCAGACTCCAATACTCTGCCATGCCCTCCCGTACATCCCGGACGAAAACCGCGGCCGACGCGACGCCGGCGATCGAGCCGCGAGGGCGGGCGGGGGCCTGGTGGCGAGGGCGGCCAGCCTGGCTGCCGCTGCCCCCGCCGCGCACCTGCACGGCGTCGCCGCCGTGCCGGGTCCGCCCGGCCGCCGGCGGGCCGTCGACTCGGAAGCCGAGTTCACGGGCCAGCCGGGTCGCTCGGCGGTAGCCTGCTACGCCGAGCGCCGCACCGGCGGCGAGCCAGAATCCGCGCCGGATCATCGCGGTCCCGCCAGCTCCGCGCGAACCGGCTGCACGGCCGGCGCCGGGCCGGCGCCATCGGTGATGGCGACGCGCGTCACGTCGTCGGCAGTCCCGGCGGCACGCCTGCGCTGCTGGTCTGCCAGCGCAGCCGCCTGCACCGACCGGCGCACGATCGTTGCCCTGCGGACGCCGTAGACCAGCGCGGCGAGCCCGGTCAGCGGTGTGCTGACGGCGGCCGACATCGCCCTGGCCAGCCCGGTGAGCGCCGATACGTGGCCAGACAGTTCGACCATGTTGGCCGTGACCTGGTCCATGCTTGCGGTAATCGAGTCCGTCCTTGCCAGCTGCTCGTTGGTGCGGTCCACCGCGGCCTGGGCCCGGTCCAGCAGCAGGTCGGCGCGCCCCGAGTAGTCAGTCATCAGCCGCTTCGCGCTGGAAAGCAGCCGGCCGAGCTTGATCAGCACGACCACGCTCACACAAGCCAGCGCGGCGAAGGAAACCGCGGCAATCAGCGCCGCCAGCTGCCCGGCGCTCATGCCCGCCCCTGCCTCATCAGTCCGTCCTTCCTCAGCCCCGCCCCCGCGGGTCGCCTGCGGGCGGCCTGCGCCGACCCTATCGCGGGCGCTGATGGCGCAACCGGCCCGCCAGCGAACATGACGCCATCGCGACGCTCCATGGGAGCGGGATTGCACTGCCGATAACCAGTGCTAGCCCGCTCCCGTGTCTTCGACGTCCGCTGTCTGGCCGCCGCCTTCGAGCACCGCGCGGATTCGCTCGGCGCGCTCGGCGACGCGGGCCTCACCGCCACGCGCGGTCGGCTCGTAGTAGTGCCGGCCGACGACATCGTCGGGAGCGTACTGCTGGTGCACTACGCCCGCCGGATCGTCGTGCGGGTAGACATAGCCCTTGCCGTGCCCCAGCCGCGCCGCACCGGGGTAGCTGGCGTCGCGCAGATGGCGGGGCACCGGCCCGGCGCGACCGTCGGCGACGTCCGCGCGCGCCGACCAGATGGCCTTGGCGACGGCGTTGGACTTGGGCGCGAGGGCGATGTGGATGACGGCCTGCGCGAGGTTCAGCTGTGCCTCGGGCAGCCCGACGAACTCCACGGCCTGGGCCGCGGCCACGGCCGTCTGCAGCGCGGTCGGGTCGGCCATCCCGACGTCCTCGCTCGCGTGCACGATCAGCCGCCGGGCGATGTAACGCGGGTCCTCGCCCGCCTCGATCATCCGCGCCAGGTAGTGCAGCGCGGCGTCGGCGTCGCTGCCGCGCATGCTCTTGATGAACGCGCTGATCACGTCGTAGTGCTGGTCGCCGGCGCGGTCATACCGAACCATCGCGCGGTCCACCGCGCGCTCCAGCAGCTCCACGGTGATCTCGCCGCCGGCCGGCAGGCCGAGCGCCGCCGCCTCCAGGTAGGTCAGCGCCCGCCGCGCGTCCCCGTTCGACAGCCGGACCAGGTGCGCGGCCACGCCGTCCGCCAGCCGTACCCGGCCGGCCAGCCCGCGCTCGTCCGAGAGCGCCCGCTCGATCACCGTCAGCACGTCAGCGTCGGTCAGCGGCCGCAGGGTCAGCAGCAAGGCCCGGGACAGCAGCGGCCCCACCACAGAAAACGACGGATTCTCGGTCGTGGCGCCGATGAACGACACCCAGCGGTTCTCCACCGCGGGCAGCAGCGCGTCCTGCTGCGTCTTGGAGAACCTGTGCACCTCATCGATGAACAGAACGGTCTGCTGCCCGGTCAGGCCGAGCTCGCCGCGCGCGGTCTCGATCGCCGCGCGCACGTCCTTGACCCCGGCCGACACGGCCGACAGCTCGATAAACCGCCGTCTGGTCGCCTTGCTGACCACGTATGCCAGCGTGGTCTTGCCGGTGCCAGGCGGGCCCCAGAGCAGGACCGACATCGGCGCATCGTTGTCCGCCAGCTTCCGTAGCGGCGACCCGTCCCGCGTCAGGTGGCCCTGGCCGACAACTTCGGACAGGGAACGGGGCCGCATGCGGACCGCCAGGGGCGCCTGAGCCTGCTCGGCCGCCTGGGCTGAGTCATCGAACAGGCTAGCGTCCGCACTGGTCACGACTGCGACACTACCCGCCAGGTCCGTCACGATCGGGTGAGGCAGTCAGCGCCGCTGGGCGCGGAGCTGGAGCCACTCGCGGTGGGTTGACCGGCGAGAGAAGCTCATGAGCTCAAAGCCAGCGGCGCGCAGTTGCTCGGTCATCGGCTCGAGCCGGTGCAAGACGTACCAGCGCTGGTGACTCGGCTGGTAGGACACGGGTTCCGCGAACTCGCCATCGCCCTCGGCGAGGCTGACCATCAGCTGCCCGCCTGGCCGCAGCACCCGGGCGAACTCGCCGAGAACCACCGGGACCTCTGGCCGCGGTATGTGCAGCAGCGCGGCGGCGCACCAGACCGCGTCGACCGCCCCGGTCCCGAGCGGAAGGGCGCGCATGTCAGCCTGGGCGACCGCAGGCACCTGTCCCGATCGCAGCATGCCCCAGGACAGGTCCAGGCCGACCGCGATGAAGCCTCGCTCTCGCAACAGCCTCGTGTGATGTCCCGGCCCGCAGCCGACGTCCGCGACGCGGGCTCCCCTGGGCAGCACGGCAGACAACCGACCGTACTCGGTGGTGACCCATTCCGGCGCAGCCCACCTGGCTGCGTAGTCGGAAGCGATGACGTCGTAGGTCGCCCGAGTCTGGTGGATGTGGTCTGTCATCCCCGCCACCGTACCGACGTGCGATAGCGCGGGAGTGACACTCGTCCTTCTCTTAGGGGATTGTTGTCACCACGACCCCCTAGTCCGCGGAGAGCCCGAGGCTATGAGCGAGCAGATCACACCGTTCCAGATCGACATCCCCGAGGCTGACCTCGAGGACCTGCGTCGACGGCTGCGGCAGACCCGGTGGCCGGAAGCCGAGACCGTCACCGACTGGTCGCAGGGCGTACCGCTGGCCTACCTGCGCGAACTGTGCGACTACTGGCACGAGCGCTACGACTGGCGCGCGTGCGAGGCCAGCCTGAACAAGTTCCCGCAGTTCCAGACAGAGATCGATGGACTAGGCATTCACTTCCTCCACGTCGCCTCGCCGGAGGAGGGCGCGCTGCCCCTCGTAATGACGCACGGCTGGCCCGGCTCGGTGGTGGAGTTCCGCAAAGTCATCGGGCCGCTCACCGACCCCGTTGCCCATGGCGGCCAGGCCAGCGACGCGTTTCACCTTGTCTGCCCGTCGCTGCCCGGCTACGGCTTCAGCGGCAAGCCGACGAAGCCCGGCTGGGGCGTCGCGCACATCGCCGACGCCTGGGATGAGCTGATGACGCGGCTCGGCTACGCCCGCTACGGGGCGCAGGGCGGCGACTGGGGCTCCGGGGTGACCGCAGCGCTCGGCCTGAGGCACGCCGACCGTGTGGCGGGCATTCACCTCAACATGGTCGGCGTGCCGCCAGACCCGGCCACTATGGACGACCTCACCGAGCAGGAGAAATCGGCCCTCGCGGCGTTCCAGCACTACCTGGACGTGGACTCGGGCTACTCCAAGGAGCAGTCGACCAAGCCGCAGACGGTCGGCTACGGGCTGGTCGATTCACCAGTCGGGCTGTGCGCGTGGATCGTCGAGAAGTTCTGGTCGTGGACCGACTGCGACGGCGATCCGGCGAACGTGCTGACCAGAGACGAGATGCTGGACAACATCATGCTGTACTGGCTGCCCGCCACCGGGGCGTCGTCGGCGCGGCTGTACTGGGAGAGTTTCGGCAAGGGACTAGCCGGGACAGGGGCAGTGGGTGTCCCTGTGGGCTGCTCAATCTTTCCCAAGGAGATCGTCCGTGCTTCCCGACGGTGGGCCGAGAAGGTCTACCCGGACCTGCGCTACTGGGGCGAGCCAGCGAAGGGCGGTCACTTCGCGGCGTTCGAGCAGCCCGAGTTGTTCGTGCAGGAGGTGCGCGCGGCGTTCCGGGCGTTCCGCTAGCCGCGCGGCGGCTGACCGGCCGGCTTGACGTCGATCCCGGCCTCCTTGCGCTGCTGCTCGGTGATGGGCGTCGGAGCGCCGGTGAGCGGGTCGTGACCGGAGGCGGCCTTGGGGAACGCGATGACGTCCCTGATCGACTCCCGCCCGGTCAGCAGCATGAGCAGCCGGTCCCAGCCGAACGCGATGCCGCCGTGCGGCGGCGGCCCGAACCGCAGCGCGTCCAGCAGGAAACCGAACTGCGCGGCTGCCTCCTCCCTGGTCAGCCCGATGACGTCGAAGACCTGTTGCTGGACGTCCGGGCGGTGGATCCGGATGGAGCCGCCGCCGATCTCAGTGCCGTTGCAGACGATGTCGTAGGCGTCCGCGAGCGCGCCCGCGGGTTCGGCCGCGAACTTCGGCACCCATTCCGGCAGCGGCGAGGTGAACGGATGATGCACCGAGGTCCAGCCGCCCTCCCCGTCGTCCTCGAACATCGGCGCATCGACGACCCAGGTGAACGCCCACGCCGCGGGATCGATCAGGCCGCACCGGTAGCCGATCTCCAGCCGGGCTGCGCCCAGCAGGGCGCGCGCCTCGGCTGCACTGCCGGCGGCGAAAAACACCGCGTCCCCGGCTGCCGCCCCGGTCGCGGCGACCAGTCCCGATCGCTCCGCCTCCGACAGGTGCCTGGCGACCGGGCCAGCGTCGGACACCGCGCCATCCGCCCCGATGAGGACGTAGGCAAGGCCGCGGGCCCCGCGCGACTTCGCCCATTCCTGCCAGCCGTCCAGCTCCCGGCGGGACTGAGCCGCGCCGCCCGGCATCACGACGGCACCGACGTGCGGCGCCTGAAACACCCGGAACTCCGACTGGGCGAAGTAGCTGGTCAGGTCGGCCAGCTCCTGGCCGAACCGCAGGTCAGGCTTGTCCGAGCCGTACCTCGCCATGGCGTCGGCGTAGGTCATCCGCGGGATCGGTCGCGGGAGCTGGTAACCGGCCAGCTCTGTCCACAGTCGCTCGACCAGGTCCTCCGCGACGTCGATCACGTCCTCCCTGGTCACGAACGACATCTCGAGGTCGACCTGAGTGAACTCAGGCTGCCGGTCGGCCCGGAAGTCTTCGTCCCTGAAGCAGCGGACGAGCTGGAAGTAGCGCTCCAGCCCGGCGACCATGAGCAGCTGCTTGAACAGCTGCGGCGACTGCGGCAGTGCGTACCAGCTTCCCGGTCGGAGCCGCACCGGCACCAGGAAGTCGCGAGCGCCCTCGGGGGTGGATCGGGTCAGAAACGGTGTCTCGACCGTCACGAACCGGTGCCCCGCCATCACCTCGTTGAGCAGGTACACGGCGCGCGACCTGGCCTTCAGCGCGGCCGCCATCTCCTCCCGGCGGATGTCGAGGTAGCGGTACCGCAGCCGGACTTCCTCGTTCAGCTCACCGCCGCCTTCGATCGGGAACGGCAGCGGATCGGCCTCCGACAGCACCTCGAGCGCGCTCGCGGCGACCTCGACCTCGCCGGTCGCCAGCTCGGGGTTCTCGTTCCCCGCTGGGCGCCGCCGGACCGTG
>DASQIW010000234.1:0-5564 GCA_035631375.1 Streptosporangiaceae bacterium | reverse complement strand
CGGGGCGCTTCCGGTGGGGGTTCGATCAGAAGCCGGGGCTGGCCAGGCTCTGGTCGTAGTTCTGGCCCCAGTACCACTGGGTGGCGTCGGAGCCGGGGACGATGTGGGGGACGCCGGTGGGGTCGGCGATCCACCACTTGACGTGGGCTTGCATCTGCTGGGGCAGCTGGGCGATGGCCTGCTGGGTGGGGCCCCACTCGGCCCGGAACGTGTACACGATGGCCGTGTCGTTCGGGTGGGCGGTCAGCTTCTGCTGCACCCAGGTGGCGGCGCCCTGCGGGGTGGCGTCACCGGGCTCGACGTCCAGGACGTTGGCCTGGGTGTTGGAGCCGTTGGTGTCGATCCACAGCGTGTTGGGGTGGCCGGCGACCTGTGCCGGGGTGGCGGCGTAGGCGCCGTTGGAGTAGACCGCTGCCTGCTGGCCGGCCGGGATCGCTGACGGCGATACCGCGTCATAGATCGAGGTCGGCTGCGCCGGCGGTGCCGGCGCGGGGGCCGGTGCTGGCGCCGGTGCCGGGGCTGGCGCGGGTGCCGGTGCCGGTGCGGCCGGGGCGGCGGCCGGTGCTGCCTGCGCTGGCTGCGCGGGGGCGGGCTGCGGCGCGGCCGTGGCGGACGGCGCCACCGCAGCCGGCGCGGCCGTGCCGGACGGCGCCACCGCGGTCGGCGCGACCTTCACCGTCTTGACGCCCGGCGCGGTGTGGCCGATCGGGAAGGCCAGCGCCGCCGACAGCTTCTTCGACACCTTCGCCGCCGAGCCCATGTGCGCGGCGGTGACGGCGGAGTGGTGGGTGGCCGGCGCGGCGTGCGCGGCGGCCAGGTGACCGGTGACGGGGGCCGGGGCGGAGGTCAGCACTGCGCTGGCGCTGCCGGCTCCGGCCAGCGCGCCGGCGGCCACGGCGGAGATCGCCAGGGTCTTGCCATGGTCGCGCAGGGCCTCAGTCAGTCGGGCAGTGCGGAGCATTGATGCGTCCTTCCATCGGGGGTTCGCCGGCGGCCGGGCGTCTTGGGGGGGCCCGGCCGGGCGGTCACGATGAGTGACGCAAGCTTCGACGGACCGGAGTCGCCAGTCGGTTTCGTAATGAGACGCACGTCACTACTGACGGGTAACCTTGGTGAAGGTCTGTCTGGATATTCCGGGCATTACGCCACGCTCAGCCCGCGCGTGCTCCCTGCGCCCGCGGTGTCGTTAGCATGGCGTAGCGCGCCAGATCCGTGGAAGGACAGGTGCTATGAGCTTCGAGAAAACTCCAGGTGGTACCCGTGGCGGCCGGACGCCGCCATCGAATCCGCTCACGCGCATGCTCATGCGAGGGATGACGAGCTGGCATCGGCGGTCGGGGGACAAATTCCAGGGCATGGACCTGCTGTACCTGACGACAACCGGCGCGAAGACCGGGCAGAAGCGCCAGACGACCATTGCCCGCTTCCCTGATGGAGACGACGCCTGGCTTGTCGTGGCCTCCGCCGGAGGCTCCGCGCATAATCCGGCCTGGTATCACAACATCGCGGCGCATCCGGACCAGGTCTGGGCCGAGTTCGGCGGTCAGCAGATGCGGGTGACCCCGGTCCAGCTGGCCGGCGAGGCGCGAGCGCAAGCATGGCAGCGCATCACGGAGAATCAGCCGCGCTACGCCGGGTATGAGCGGAAGACTGACCGGTCTATCCCGGTCATCCGCCTCTCCCGCGCCACCTGACTTCCCTGAGGGTTTACCGCTGCTCGAGCTGGCGCTTCACTGTCTCCGGGTCGGTGCAGCCGACGACCCAGGCGTCATGGCCCGTTCCGTCGAACGTGATGAGCAGGCCGCGTGGCGTGTCGTGGTGGACGGCGGCGAATAGCCGCTGGCCGTCGGCAAGGATGAGCGCGACCTCCGAGAAACCCGGCAGTCGCTCCCCCACCTTGAAACCGTGATCCGCCGGCTCATGCGCGTCTTCCAGCACCTCTATTGAGCGCACCGCGGCCAGCGGCGCGCGGAGGTCGCCGTGCAGAGACTCGACCTTCTCCAGCCCAGAAAGGTGCAGGATCAGCTCGCCGCCGTCAACCATCAATTCGGCCATTCGGGGTCTCCGGTTTCAGTCAGCCTCGGCCGATGAACGGCATTTTTGTCGCCATGATGGTGAGGAACTGGACGTTGGCGTCCAGCGGCAACTCAGCCATGTACCGGACTGCCGTCGCGACATGCTGCGCGTCGAATGTGGCCTCCGGCATCACCGACCCATCGGCCTGCCGTGCCCCGCGGCTGATGCCGCTGGTCATCTCTGTCGCCGCATTGCCGATGTCGATCTGACCGCACGCGATGTCAAAGTCCCGGCCGTCCAGGGCGATGGACTTGGTGAGGCCGGTAATCGCGTGCTTGGTCGCGGTATAGCCGACGCTGCCGGGCCGCGGGCTGTGCGCGGATATCGAGCCGTTGTTGATGATCCGGCCGCCACGCGGATCCTGTGCCTTCATCAGCCGCACCGCGTGATGCGCGCAGAGGAATGCGCCGGTCAGGTTCGTGTCGACGATCTGCCGCCAGCCGTCGACGGTGAGTTCGTCGACAGCCCCGGCGGGACCGAACGCGCCGGCGTTGTTGACCAGCAAATCCAGCCGTTCCCAGCGGCTCGCCACCGCGGCGAAGAGCGCGGCGACCGACGCGGGCACCGTGACGTCGGTCGGTATCACCGCGGCGGCTTCGGCGGGCCACCCGCCTCCCGTCACGGTCTCCGCGAGCGCCTGCTCGCGGCGGCCGGCCGCGGCAACTCGCCAGCCAGCGCTGAGCAGCTCCCTGGTGATGGCCCGACCCAGCCCTGACCCAGCCCCGGTCACCACGGCCACGCCGGTTGCTGCCACCATCGCCCCTTTCGGGGCTAAGTTACCGCTTGCGCGCCTTGCCGCGGGAGAACATATCGCGCCAGTCGCCCTCGGACACCTCAACGTCGAACTGCTTCGCCGCCTTGACGATCCGCTTCCAGGCCTGGTCGCGCTGCGCGTCGGTGACACCCTCGACCTGGTCGAAGCGCGCGATCGCGTTCCGCACGTGGCGGGCGTCGGTGAGCGGTTCCTTGCGCTGCCTGGGGAAGGCGAATTGCGAGCTGGGCAGCTTGTCCTGCTCGGCGGTGCTCAGACCTCGGCTCTGACGAGGGATCTTCTCGCCGTGTGCGCGAGCGCTCTGCGCCTGCCTTGCCTTGACGATATTGCGCCGTGCCGCATCCTTCTGCTTCGTGGTGGCCATCACGCCCCCTGTCGCCTGGTCGACCCCCTCCACACGCCGCTACCCAGGTTCGGCGGACCCATACCGGTGTCAGCACAGCTTCGTACGATGGTCGCGTGGCTGACGCTGAGGACGTGCGCCGTCTGGCGCTGGCGCTGCCGGGCGTAGAGGAGATCGACTCCGATGGGTTCGACTTCCGCGTCGGCGGCAGTGGCTTCGTCTGGTCCTATCCCGAGCGCGTTCCTGGCAAGCCCCGCGTCATCCGCACGGACATCGCGGTGCTGTATGTCGGCGACGAGGCGGAGAAGCAGGCCCTGGCACTGGGCGAGCCCGAGTTGTTCTTTATTGCGCCCGACTACGAGGACTGGCCGCTGGTGCTGCTGCGGCTCGCGGCGGTGGACGTCGACCGCCTCGCCGAGCTGATCACCGACGCGTGGCGGATGCGATCGCCTGAACACACGCCTGGCTGATCGCCGCGCGGAGCTTGACGGCATCGTCGCGATCGGTCCGCACTTCGACGATCCGTAGCCCGGTCGTGGCGAGCACGCCGGGCAGGTCGGCCATGCGATCGAGGCGCTGATAAGGCAGCCCTGCCGCCGCGGCGAGTGCGGCGACGTCGGCCCCGTGCGGGGTGCCGAAGACCCGCTCGAACGAGTCGGGGAACGCCGACTGCTCGAGCGAGGAGAAGATCCCGCCACCGTCGTTGTTGACCACTACCAGGCACAGGTCGGGCCTCGGCTCGGCCGGTCCGAGCAGCAGGCCGGGCGAGTCGTGCACCAGCGCCAGGTCGCCCAGCAGCGCGACCGCGGGCCCGCCGCCGGCCGCCTGGTGCGCGAGCGCAGCACCGATCGCCGAGGAGACCAGGCCGTCGATGCCGCTCGCTCCCCTGCTCGCCAGCACACGCACGTCCGCCCGCGGCGTCATGTGCCGGTCGAGGTCCCTGACCGGCATGCTGGACGCGACCCAGAGCAGCGCGCCGGCCGGTAGCGCTGCGGCGACGTCCCTGGCCAGGGCCGGCTCGCTCGTCCCGTTCGAGGCTGCCGCGCTGCCGAGCACATCGTCGGCGGCGTGCCAGGCAGCGGCGTCGGCCGTCAGCCATGTCCGGAGCCACTCGGTTGGGTGCCCGGTCACGCCACGCAGCACCACCCGCCCGGCGATGTGGGTCGCGGTCCGCGCCGGATCGGCCCACCGGCCGGGCCCTTGGAGCAGCACTACGTGCGGTCCGCGCTGCCCCGCGGCGCGGAGGAGGGCGAGCTGCCCGCGGGACAGGCCGGGCCGGCCCGCCGACACGATCACGTCCGGTGGCAGGTCCGCGAGGAAGTCAGCCGATTCCAGCAAGTACTGATAGGCGGTGAGCGCGGCCGCGCCGTGTCGCGCACCCGACGACGGCTCCGCCAGCAGCGGCCAGCCGGCCTGCTCCGCCAGCGTGACCAGCGCGCTGGGGTCGGCGGTGCCGTCGCCGGCGACCACCAGCCCCCGCTCGACCCAGTCCAGCTCCAGCGCGGGCAGTCCGGCGGGGAATGGCCCGGCGTCAGCGAGCTCTGTCCATGGCCGCCCCCCCGGCCGCCCGTCGAGTGGCTCGGTCCAGTCGCCTGGCGTGGGGGTCAGCGGATCCCGCAGCGAGACGTTGACGTGCACGGGGCCGGGCAGGGCCGCCGCGTCCCCGGTCGACTGTGACCACGCCTTGCAGGCCAGCGAGCGCCAGTAGCCCACCTGGCCGGGAGCGTCTTCGGGTACGCCCGCCTCGCAGAACCACCGCACCGCCGCGCCGTACAGCTTGAGCTGGTCGATCGTCTGGTTCGCGCCGGTCCCGCGCAGCTCAGGCGGGCGGTCGGCGGTCAGCACCAGCACTGGGACACAAGCCTCGTCCGCCTCGATGACCGCAGCATGAAAGTGCGCGGCGGCCGTGCCGGAGGTGCAGACCACCGCAGCCGGTCGACCGCTGGCCTTGCTCAGGCCGAGCGCAAGGAACGACGCCGATCGCTCGTCGATGCGGACGTGCAGTCGCAGGCTGCCTCGGGCGGCGGCGGCGTGCAGCGCCATCGCCAGCGGGGCGCTGCGGGAACCCGGCGCGATCACCGCCTCGCGCAGGCCGCAGCGCACCAGCTCGTCGACGAGCACGGTAGCGAACGCGGTCGACGGGTTCATAGGTGCTCGGGCAGGAACTCAGCTGCGGCAAGGATTCGCTCTCGCCAGCCCGCGGGGTCGACCTCCCAGCGCACGAGCGCAGCTTCGTCGACCGCCGCCGCCCGGACCGGCACCGACCCGCCAGCCTCCGTCAGCGGGTCGGCGGTCACGTCACCGGCCAGCAAGCTCATGGTCGCGAGGCCGCACGCGTACTGCAGTGATGGCAGCGCTGCGGCCAGCGCGACG
>DASQIW010000233.1:0-15563 GCA_035631375.1 Streptosporangiaceae bacterium | reverse complement strand
ATGTCCGTCGCCGGTCAGATCGAGGCCGCCTGCCGGGATCGGGGCTTCTTCTACGTGACCGGCCACGGCGTGCCCGCCAGCTTGCTTGCAGAGCTCGCCGAAGCGAGCGCAGAGTTCTTCGCGCTGCCGGTGGCGGACAAGCTGGAGATCGACATGGTGCGCGGCGGCCGGGCCTGGCGCGGCTACTTTCCGGTCGGGGCTGAGCTCACGTCGGGGCGGCCGGATCTGAAGGAGGGCCTGTACTTCGGCACGGAGCTGCCCGACGACGATCCGCGGGTACTGGCCGGGCTCCCGCTGCACGGCCGTAACCTGTTCCCCCGGCAGGTGCCGCGGCTAGGCCCGCTGGTGCTCGCCTACCTGGACGCGCTGACGACCGCTGGCCAGGCGCTGCTGACGGGAGTCGCGCTGAGCCTCGGCCTTGACGCCACGTACTTCGCCGCCGGGTACACCGCGGACCCGACGATCTTGTTCCGCATCTTCCACTACCCGCCGTCGCCACCGCACGACGACAGCTGGGGCGTGGGCGAGCACACCGACTACGGCCTGCTGACGCTCCTCGCCCAGGACGAGAGCGGCGGCCTGCAGGTCGCCGCGCCGGAGGGCTGGATCGACGCGCCGCCGATACCGGACACGCTGGTCTGCAATATCGGCGACATGCTCGACCGCCTTACCGGGGGCTGGTACAAGTCCACGCCACACCGGGTCCGCAACCTCAGCGGCCACGGGCGGCTGTCCTTCCCGTTCTTCCTCGACCCGGGATTCACCGACGAGGTGCCGCCCCTGCCCGGCCGCGCCGCGTCCGCCGGCGACGGCCGCCCGCGCTGGGACGGCAAGGACCTGCGAGCCTTTACTGGCACCTATGGTGACTACCTTCTCGGCAAGGTGTCGAAAGTCTTCCCGCAGCTGAGCCGGGACGCCCTGGAATAAGCCAGTGCACAGCGTCCGCCGGTCTGCGTGAACAGACCGGCGGACGCTGCGTCTCGGCCGGAGCCGGCAAGGCTCAGCTGACGGAGCTGAGCTGCACCGGGAGGGTCTGCGCCGCGCCAGGGAACGGCGGCAGCGGCAGCTTCGACGACGCCGCCTGGGCCGCCGCATTCGCCGCCCGGACGGTCGGGTCGAACTCGGGGCTCGACGGCGCGGGCTGCGGGGCGCCTGGCTGCAGGGCGCCGCTGAAATCGCCGAACGTTGCCCTGCGCCAGCGGCTGATGTTGGGGAAGGTGATGGGCCCCTTACCTGACAGCCCGCCGGCCGCCGCGACGGACTCGATGAGCCGCAGGCAGGAGGTATGGTCCGACACCTCGGAGAAGATCTTCCCGCCAGTCGACCACGGCGAGATGATGAAGCACGGCACCCGGAAGCCCGCCCCAACCGGCAGGTCACCGCCGGGCGTTCCGGCCGCCGACGCCTTGGTCACGAACTCCTCAGGAAACCTGGACCGGTCCGGCGTTGGCGGCGGCACATGGTCATAGAAGCCGTCGTTCTCGTCATAGTTGATAACCAGGACCGTCGTGTTCCACAGGTCCTCGTTGGCGCTCAGGGCGTCGAGGATCCGGGCGAGGAACTGAGCGCCGGCTGCTGGCGTAGCCGACGGGTGCTCCGATGAGCTGGTGCCAAGCCACGATACGTCGGCCAGCACCCCGTTGGCGCAGTCCTCCTCGAAGGCCAGGCTCGGCACCGTCGCCAGGGTCGGGTTGGCCGGGTCGCCGATCCCGCCGGGGGTACCGTCGCCCCAGAGGGTGTTACTGCCGAGGTTCACCGCGTTGTACAGCTCGATCGGGATGCCCGACTTGGTCTTCAGCTTGGCGAACCAGGGATAGGTGTCGGGCCCGCCACCGGTCAGGTATTGGTGGAAGGTAATCCCGGCGTTGAACAGAGTCTCTGCCCCGCTCTCGAACGTGAGCGGCGGCGGGGTGACCGTCTCGAGGATCGGGCCGCCGCCCATGCCCTGCGGGTCGTTGGTGCCGTTCTGCCAGACTGCCCGGTTGGGGTCGGTGGGACCGAGCACCGAGCAGTGGTAGCTATCCAGGAGCGTGAAGGCCCCCGCGAGCGCCCAGTGGAACGGGAGGTCCTCCTGGGTGTGGTAGCCCATCGTGTAGGGGCCGACGGCCGGGCTGTCGGCCGCGATGTGGGCCCGCAGCCAGCCGTCCATCCTCCCGAAGTTCCACGAGGCGTGCTGCGCCTGCCACGAGTGGCTGAGGTCCGGGATGGCGGCCGCCCCGGTGGTGATGGTGCTCATGTGGAACGGCTCGAGGTAGCCGTCGGGGTTGGCCGGGTCGGGCTGCTGGAAGACCGAGCGGCCGTTCGGCAGCGTGATTGCGGTCGGATCGGAGAAGCCGCGGACCCCCGGGTAGGTCCCGAAGTAGTGGTCGAAACTGCGGTTTTCCTGCATCAGGAACACCAGGTGCTTGACCTGGCTCAGGTCGAAGCCAGAACTAGCGGACGCCGATGCCATACGGGCTAAGTTCTCGGGGAGATACCCGGCGAGCGCCGCTGCGCCGGCCAGGGCGGCTCCCGTCGCGAGGAACCGGCGACGGGACACCTTCGCGTGCCACGGCTTGCTGCCGAAGGAGTCAGTACGGTGGTCAGTCACGAGAAGACCTCATCTTTGTCGTAGTCGGTGTCGACGGGAGCTGCTGACGGCCCGCGCTCACGGGGTCACCGGTGCCACAGGACCGGGAGCGGAGCCGGACTGGGCCAGCCCGAGAACCGCTGCTGCCTTGTTGTTGGAGGTGTCGGCGACGTAGAGCGTGCCGGTGGTGTCGTCCACTGCCACGGCGCTCGGACCGTTCAGCCGTGACGAGGTCGCCAGGCCATCGGTCTCGGCCCCGCGGGCGGGGGCGGCGCCACCCGCACCGGCTGAGTTGACCACCGTCGAGATGGTCCCGTCCGGGGTCACCTCTCTGATCGCGTTATTGAACGTGTCGGCGATGAACAGGTCGCCGACGCCGTCGATGGCGATCCCCTCGGGGTCGTACAGCTGAGCCGAGGTTGCCGGGCCGCCGTCACCACTGAAACCGCCCAGGCCGCCGTTCGCCTGGTCCGCGGCATAATCGCCGGCCACTGTCGTGATGACGCCGGTCTGGCCGTCCACGCGCCGGATCACGTTGTTCGCCGCGTCGGCGATGTAGACGTTGCCGACTGCATCGACGGCGACACCGGTCGGCTCGTTGAGCTCAGCCGCCGTTGCCTGGCCGCCGTCGCCGGCGAAGCCAGCGGTGCCGTTGCCCGCGAAAGCGACGAGATTGCCGTTCGGGAGGACCTCATCCACCCGGTTGTTGTCGGTGTCGGCGATCAAGAGATCGCCCTGCGCATTAACCGCCACGCCCTGGGGAGCGTCCAGCTGCGCTGATGTGGCGGGACCGCCGAGCCCTGCGCTGCCGGGGTTCCCGGTGCCGGCGTAGCGGGTGATCTTGCCGTTCTGGAGGTTGACCCGCCGGATCACGTTGTTCTCGGAGTCCGCGATGAAGAGGTTGGCGCCGTCTGCGGCGGTGCCGACGGGCTGGGTCAAGGTGGCCGACGTTGCCGACCCGCCGTCGCCACCCTCACCGGACCCTTCCAGGTTCCCGGCGACGGTGTTGGTAGCCGACCCGTCGAGGGCGGACACCACGTTGTCTGCCGTGTTCGACACGTAGACGTTGCCGTGCCAGGCCGAGATGCCGCGAGGCTGAGTCAGGCTGCCACCGCTGCCGGCCGGGAAGGCATAGGGCAGGGTGGTCAGCGTCGCTACGGGTGTGACCGACGGGCCGATCGTCAGGTTGATGTCATCGGCCATCCCGTCGTCGTCGGCCGGGCCCGCGCCGACCTGCTCGGTGGTGATGGTCACGACCGCCTTGGCGGCACCGGGCGGCACGACGCCAGTTGTCTTCTCAGGGATCAGGCTGGTGGCGTTGCCGCGCATGGCCGGGGTCACGGGTCCGACCTCGAACGGAACGTTGGGCTCTAGCACGTCGCCCGAGGTGTCCTCGAAGCTGACCGACACCTCCGCGAAGTCTGACTGGGTCGTCGTGCCCCCGAGGTAGGCGGAGAGGAGGAAGTTCTGGCCCGCCACCCCGAGCCCCCTCAGGTCGATCGTCTGGGTCCCGAAGGTGAAGACGTTGGTGTTGGCCGACGTAGGCCCGGTGGTGATGCCGCCAAAGAAGAGGTTGACCCCCTTGTTCGGGTTAGTGGTAGCCGGGTTGGCCGGCTTACTGCTCTGGCCGTTGCCCGTCGGCGGCACGTACGGCAGAGCGCTGAGGATGCCGCCGGGATTGGCCGACTGCGACGAGATCGTCCAGCAGTCGGGCTCCTGCTCGTTGGCCTGCGATTTCGCGAGACCGTAGTCGGCCGGGAACGGGCTCGTGGATTCCGCGCCCGGGTCGGCAATCAGATTGGTATTGAGCGCCGGAGTGACCTGCACCGAGGCGGGACACGGCACCGTGATGGTCTGGGCGATGGCGCTGGCTGTCCCGATGGCGCTGGGTGCCTGGCTGGCGGCGACAATCGCGGCTGCGGCGATGCCTCCGATAACCAGGCCGCCCGCGACGCCGCCACGGACTAAGCTGCGTCGGCTTAATGGGTACCTGAAGATAGTCATGGCCGCAGCGTTGGCGCCGACATCGGCGTTCAGATGACTCCGAACCCAATTCAAAGTGAAAATACCACTGCTAAGAGGATCTAACCGGACAAGGAAGCTGTAACGACGACAATCGCGCTCGCCGATAACCTGAACCGACGCGCTGCCCGGCGGCACACTATCGACCACAGTGGGGGGATCTGGCGACTGTCTGATGCGTGTCGACGACCTGCGCGCCCTCAGCCTCTTTGACGGCCTGACCGACGGCCAGCTAGCCGAGCTGATCGACGGCGGCACGGAAGTGGCCGTCGAGCCCGGCGTCGAACTGTTCCGGGAGGGCGAGCACGCGGATGACTGGTGGGTGCTCGTCGAGGGCGCCATCGAGCTGACGCGGCACATCGGCCAGGAGCGGACGCTGGTCGGCAGGATGATGCCGGGTCTGTGGGCAGGCGGCTTCCGCGCCTGGGATGAGCACGGCGTCTACCTGGCGACCGGCGTCGGCGCGACCCGCGGGCGACTGCTCCGGGTGCCGGCGGCCGTCCTGCGGGATCGCTTCAACGCCTGGTTCCCGTTCGGCCGGCACCTCGTCGAGGGCCTGTACGGAACCGCACGGAGTATTGAGTCGATGGCGCGCCAGCGCCAGTCGCTCGTCACTCTCGGCCGGCTCGCCGCGGGGCTCGCGCATGAGATCAACAACCCGGCAGCCGCGGCTAGCCGGGCCGTGGACGACCTCGACACCACGAGTCAGGCGCTCGTCTCGGCGCTCGGCAGACTCGCCAGTGAGGAGATCACAGCCCGGCAGTTCAGCTCGCTCGACGAGCTGCGCCGGGAACTCGACCCGCATACCGCCGACGAGGACCCATTGATCCTCAGCGACCGCGAAGAGGAGCTGTCGTCATGGCTGACGCGGCGCGGTGTCGAGCGCGACTGGCTCATCGCCCCCTCGCTGGCCGCTGCGGGGGCAGATCTGGCCTGGTGTGAACGGGCGGCGGCCGTGCTGCCTGGCGCGGCGCTGGAGCCCGGCCTGGAGTGGGTCGCGAGCACGATCTCCGCCGCCACACTGCTGGCAGAGGTAAAGCAGGCGACCCGCCGCATCTCCGACCTGATCGCCGCTGTCAAGTCTTACTCGCAGATGGACCGGGCGTCGCTGCAGCGCATCGACGTCACCACCGGCATCGAGAGCACACTCACGATGCTCGCGCACAAACTCCGCGACGGCGTGACAGTCGTGCGCCAGTACGGCCCTGACGTGCCGGAGATCGAGGCTCACGCTGGTGAGCTCAACCAGGTATGGACCAATCTCATCGACAACGCGATCGACGCGATGGGCGGCACGGGCACGCTGCGAATTACTACCAGGGCCGAGGGTGACGACGTCCAGATTGAGATCGCGGACACCGGCCCGGGCATGTTGCCCGAAGTCGCGGCCCGTGCGTTCGAGGCGTTCTACACCACCAAGGACGTCGGCAAGGGCACTGGCCTTGGACTCGATATAGCGCGCCGGATCATCGTGGAGCACCACGACGGCACCATCACCATCGACTCCAAGCCGGGCGAGACCGTCCTGCAGGTAAGCCTGCCGAAACGCCGTCGGACCGCCGCGCGCTGATAGCCATCCGCCCCGGCTGCGGTCACTGCCACGGCACAGACAGATCTGCGAGCAGATCCTTCAGCGCGCGGCAGGCGACTTGGAACAACTCAGGGCCGCTAAAGCCGCCGAAGCGCCCGGCCATGGCCAGATGCGGCTCCAGCGACAGGTAACCCTGGAAGCCAGAGTCGCGCAGCGCGGCCAGCGTCTGTCCGACCTGGCCGTCGCCCCGGCCGGCCGGAACCACGTCGCCGGTCGCCATCACTGCATCCTTGACCTGGACGTACACGAGGTATGGCCGGAGTAGCTCGTAGGCGTCACTGTGCGGCCGCACTCCGCACTGCACGAAGTTCGCCGCATCGAAGGTCGCACGGAGGGCGGGCGAGCCGACGCTTTCGATGATGTCCGCGCATCTGTCTGGCTGGTCGCCGTAGATCTTCTTCTCGTTCTCGTGCGCGAGGATCAGCCCGCGTTCGGCGGCGAGCTCCGCCAGAGCGCGCATGCGATCGATGACCCGCGCCCGGTAGAGCGCAGCATCGTGCCCTTCTGGGATGAAGAACGAGAAGACCCGGATGAGCGTTGTGGCCAGCTGATCTGCGATGTCCGCGACCCGGCGCAGCCGCTCCAGCTCTGGCTCGATGGGCGCGTCGATGTCGATCTTGCCGATCGGTGAGCCGATCGCCGACACCCGGACGCCCGACCGGTCGAGCCGCTGCCGGACCCGGGCGAGCTGCCCGTCATCGAGGTCAGCGACGTTGGTGGACCAGACACTGCGCAGCTCGAGATGAAAGATGGACTCGGCGGCCAGCACCGCCAGTTGCTCATCAAGATCTGGTGAGATCTCATCGGCGAAGCCGCTCAGGATGACCGTCATGACGAGCCCGGCGCGTTCCCCGGCATGGCAGATGCCGCGGACAACCGCACGGCGCGACCGTCGCGGGCGGATTCATAGACGGCGCACACAACCTGCAGGGCGGCGCGCCCGTCTTCCGCGGTGACCGCAGGCGCCCGGCCCTCGTCGAGCGCGTCGAGAAAATCGCCGATCTGGGCAGCGTGGCTGTCGACTCCCAGGCCGGCCGGATTCGCCGTGGCCGCTGACGCGGAGCCGCCGCGCGCGGTCAGGCTGCCGCGCAGACCGGGATCGGCGTGATCGGCGCTCAGCTCGCACCGGATGATCTCGCCGTCCTCGATTACTACCGTTCCGCCGGTGCCGCTGATCTCCAGCCGCTGGGCGAAGCCGGGGTAGACCGCTGTGCTCGCGACGACGGTTCCGACAGCGCCCGAGGCGAACCGGAGCACGGCCAGTGCGGCGTCTTCCGCCTCCATCTGATGGGTCTCGGTGGAGTACAGCGCGCTTACCTCGATGACCGGGCCCATGCTCCACAGCAGCAGGTCGAGGTAGTGAATGCCCTGATTCATCAGCGAGCCGCCGTCGAAAGCCCACGTGCCGCGCCAGGCGCCGCTGTCGTAGTAAGCCTGGCTGCGGTACCACTTCGTGCTGGCCTCGCCGAGCACGAGACGGCCGAGCTGACCGTCGTCCAGGAGACGGCGCAGCTCAATCAGTCCCTGGTCGAACCGGTGCTGGGAGATCACCGTCATGACGACCCCAGCGGCGCGCGTGGCAGCGATGAGCCGATCGGCGGCCGCAAGGCTGACATCGATGGGCTTCTCGACAATCAGGTGCTTGCCGGCCGCCGCCGCACGCATCCCCGCCTCGGCGTGCAGGCCGCTGGGCACGCAGACCGATACGACGTCTATGTCGTCGCGCGCGAGCAGCGCGTCCAGGTCTGGCTCCGCCGCGCAGTCGTGCCGTGCGGCGAACGTCTTGGCGCGGTCGGGCTCGACGTCGGTGACGGCAGCGAGCCGGGCGCCCGGCAGCGACGCGATCGCGTCGGCGTGGGTCGCGGAGATCACGCCGGCGCCGACGATGCCGAAGCCGCGCACCCTCCGCCTGCCGCTGCCGCTGATCTCGCTCTGCTCGGTCATGCTCCGGCTTCCAGTTCGGTGAGCCACGCTCTCAGCACCGACAAGTGCTGCGGGAGCGCCACCTCAGGTTCCTCGATCTCGGGATGCCAATGCTTCTCCCACTCGACCGATATCCAGCCCTCGTACCCGCCACCGTAGAGCAGCCGGAGAATCTCCCGAACCGGCACCTCACCCTGGCCAAGCAGCACGAGCTGCCAGCCATCCGGTCGCGCGGTGTCCCGCCGCGCGTCCTTGACCTGTGCTAGTAGCGTGCGCGTGCCAAGATCGGACCAGACCCCTGCCGGTCGCTGGCCCATCCGGTAGGGATGGTGACTGTCCCAGACGGCGCCGACCGCACCGGAGGGGACCAAAGCCAACAGCTCGGCCACGACAGAAGATGCCGAGAACGAGTCGTGCGTCTCCAGGCCGATTGCGACGCCAAGCTGTTCGGCGCGCGGCACGCTGGCCTCCAGTACCCCCGCTGCGGCAGCCAGCCTGGCCTGGCGGTCAAGGTCATTGGCTGGAAGCGCTCCCCCAAACACCCGCACCAGCGGCGACTCCCAGTCACTCGCGAGCTCGAGGAACTTGGCCAGCTCAGCGGAAGGCTCGTCGTCGGTTAACCGGATCGAGCTGTCGACGGCCACGATCGGCAGCCCGGCTGCCACCACGGTGCTTTTCACCGCGACGCGCTGCGCCGCCGTCATGTCCGGGTCGATGAGGTCGCCGTCAATCAGCCGGAGCTCGACCCCGGCGTATCCCCATTCGCGGCCGAGCCGGACCGCCGTGGCGAGGCTGGCGTCCGGAAAGGCCAGCGTGCTGAACGCTATTCGAGGTGCGCTCATCAGCAGATTTGTCCTTCCTGCTCGCGGTGACACCGGCAGGCGCCCGTCACGAATGCGCCATCGTTTGACACGATCACAACATGACCGGCACTGCCGCCATGGCACCGCATCCCGACCGCCTGCTCCCGGCCGATCCGGGCACGCGCGCCATTGCGCGTCGACTGTTCGAGGCTGTGGAGTCGCTGCCGATCATCTCGCCGCACGGCCACCTCGACGCGGCGATGCTGGCGGCTAACGAGCCGCTGGGTGACCCGACCGCGCTGCTGATCACGTCTGATCACTACGTCACCCGCCTGCTGCACGCGTCGGGCGTGCTGCTTTCCGACCTTGGAGTAGGGAACGGGCCGCTGCCGGAGGCGGACTCGCGGCGGGCGTGGCGGCTGCTGTGCGCGCACTGGGACGTCTTTGCGGGGACGCCTGTGCGCTACTGGCTCGAGAGTGAGCTGGCCGAGATCTTCGGGGTCGCGGTGCGGCCGTCGGCGAGCAACGCTGACGGGATCTACGACCACCTCGCGTTCCTGCTAGCCAAGGACAGCTACCGGCCGCGCGCGCTGATAAGCCGGTTCGGGGTCGAGGTACTGGCGACGACGGAGGACCCGCTCGCCGACCTCGGCGCGCACGCCGCGCTCGCCGCCGATCCGTCGTTCGGATGCCGGGTCGTGCCGAGCTTTAGGCCTGACCGGTTCCTCGAGCCGACCCGGCCGGACTGGGTGGCCGACGTCGACCAGCTCGGCGCTGCAACGGGCGAAGACGTCGGCGGCTACGAAGGGTTCCTGCGCGCGCTGGAGGCGCGCCGACGCCATTTCGTGACCTGCGGCGCGACGTCGGCTGATCACAGTCACGCAGACGCCCGCACCGACCCGCTCGAGGATGCTGACGCACGGAGCATCTACCGGCGGGCGCGACGCGGCGAGGCGAGCCCGGAGGAGTCGCTCGCGTTCCGCCGCAACATGATCTTCGAGATGGCCCGCATGTCGGTCGAGGACGGGCTCGTGATGACCCTGCACCCGGCGATACGACGGAACCACCACGTGCCCACCGCCGCGCGTTTCGGCTCTGACACCGGCCACGACATTCCGATCGCGGTGGAGTTCACCGACGCCCTCCGCCCGTTGCTCGATAAGTTCGGCACCGCCGCGGGCTTTCACCTGATCATCTTCACCACCGACGAGACCGTGTTCTCGCGCGAGGTCGCCCCGCTCGCCGGCTTCTACCCGGCGGTGTACGCGGGTGCGCCCTGGTGGTTCATCGACGCCCCGGATGCGATCGGCCGATTCCGGGCGGCCGTCACCGAGACCGCCGGGTTCAGCCGGACCTCGGGATTCGTCGACGACTCGCGCTCGCTGTGCTCCATTCCGGCCCGCCACGACATGTCCCGCCGCGTCGACAGCAGCTACCTGGCCCGGCTCGTCGCCGAGCACCGGCTCGACGAGGGCGAGGCGGCAGAGGTGCTCGCGGACCTCGTGACGGCCACCCCGCGTCGCGCGTTCAAGCTGTGAGTACCAGCAGCCGCGCCTGGCGGTCAGTGAGCGTGCCTCACCTCAGCCGGACCTCGGGCAGGGCCGCCGCACCGGTCCGGCACGTGCATCTTGGCCTGGGCGCGTTCGTCCGTGCGCACGTGGCCGCCTACACCGAGCAGGCGCCGGACGCCGCGCAGTGGGGCATCGCGGCCTTCACCGGGCGAAGCACCGCGCTCGCCGAGCAGCTGACCGCCCAGGACTGCCTGTACACGCTGGTGGTGCGGGGTCCCCGCGCGGACAGCTTCTCCGTTGTCAGCAGCCTGAGCCGGGCCTTTGCCGGCACAGACGGCCCCGCGTGGCTTCGCTACCTCGCCGCGCCGGAGACGGCGATCGTCACCCTGACGGTCACCGAGGCCGGCTACCGCCGTGACGCCTCTGGCGGACTCGACCTCGCCGACCCGGCTGTGGCAGCCGACATGCAGTCGTGGCGGCAAGGCGGGCGGTCGGCCGGGCCCGCAGTCCTGGGAACCGTTCCGGCCCGCCTGGCCGCTGGTTTCGCGGCGCGGCAGGCAGCCGACGCCGGCCCGGTCACGCTCCTGTCCTGTGACAACCTGCCGGGCAACAGCTCGGCCGCGGCCCGGGTCACCCTCGACTTCGCGGCAGCCGCAGACCCTCGCGTCGCCGAGTGGATCGCCGGGAACGTGCACGTCGTCGACACGCTCGTGGACCGCATCACGCCGGCCACGACAAAGTCGGACGTTGCCCTGGTGCGCCGCAATGCCGGGCTCGCTGACACCAGCCCGGTGGTGACGGAGCCGTACACCGAGTGGGTGCTGAGCGATACCTTCGGCACCGACCGGCCCGACTGGCCGGGCGCGGGCGCGCTCATCACGAGCGACGTGCGGCCGTACGAGGAGCGCAAGCTGTGGCTACTCAACGGGGCGCACTCGCTCGTCGCCTACGCCGCGCCGGGGCGCGGCCACCAGACGGTGACCCAGGCGATGGCCGATCCGGTCGTGCTGGCCTGGGTGCGCGAGTGGTGGGACGAGGCGGGGCCATATGTGTCGCTGCCACGAGCAGAGATCGCCGCGTACTGCGAGGCGCTGCTCGAGCGCTGGGGCAACACGAGAATGCGCCATCTGCTTGGGCAGATCGCCGTGGGCGGACTGCAGAAGCTGCCGGTGCGGATCCTCCCGGTTCTGCGTGGCGAGCTCGCCCTTGGCCGCGTTCCGGGGGGCGCGATCCGCATTCTCGGCGCCTGGGTGGCTTATCTGCGCAGCGGCGGCGTCCCGGACGCCGATCCGGGCGCGGGCGAGCTCGCCGCAGCGATCCGGTCTGCTGACCCGCGGGCGGCGGCGCGCCAGGCGCTCGCGGCGCTCGATCCCGCGCTGGCTGACTATCCTGAGCTGCTCGCCGCCGTCAGCGCCGCCAGCGCAGAGTTCAGCCGCAGCCGGCCGTGAAAGCATCGCGACATGAGGATCGCCCGCGCTGACGTCATCGTGACCAGTCCCAGCCGGAACTTCGTCACGCTCAAGATCACGACCGACGACGGCGTTACCGGTCTCGGCGACGCGACGCTGAACGGCCGCGAGCTCGCCGTGGCGGCGTACCTGCGCGACCACGTCGTCCCGCTGCTCGTCGGGAGAGATCCAGCCCGGATCGAGGACACCTGGCAGTTCCTGTACCGGAGTGCGTACTGGCGGCGCGGCCCCGTCACCATGGCCGCGATCGCCGCGGTGGACACGGCCCTGTGGGACATCAAGGGCAAGGTGGCGAACCTGCCGCTCTACCAGCTGCTGGGCGGCGCGTGCCGCACTGGCCTTCGCGCCTACGGCCACGCGTCGGGCACGACGGTGGCGGAGCTGTTCGATTCGATCCGCGAGCACATCGCGGAGGGCTTCACCGCGATCCGCGTGCAGACGGCCGTCCCCGGCCTCGGGGCCGTGTACGGCGTTGCCACGTCCTCCGTCGCGGCGCAGTCGGCGGGCGAGCGATACGACTACGACCCCGCCCAGCGTGGCGCCCAGCCGACGCTGGAGGAATGGGACACCGGCGCTTATCTGCGGTACGTGCCGACGGTCTTCGAGGCCGTGCGCAGCGAGTTCGGGCCCGAGCTGCCGCTGCTGCATGACGGGCACCACCGGATGACGCCCATCCAGGCGGCGCGCCTGGGCAAGGCGCTGGAGCCGTACGACCTGTTCTGGCTGGAGGACTGCACGCCTGCGGAGAATCAGGACGCCCTCCGGGTCGTCCGGCAGCACACCACCACGCCACTGGCCATCGGCGAGGTGTTCAACACCGTGTGGGATTTCCAGACGCTCATCCGGGAGCAGCTCATCGACTATGTCCGCGCGGCAGTCACGCACTTCGGCGGTGTCTCTGCCCTGAAGAAGCTGGCCGACTTCGCCGCGCAGTATCAGATCAAGTCCGGATTCCACGGGCCTACCGACATCTCGCCCGTCGGGATGGCCGCCCAGCTTCATCTCGGCCTGGCCATCCACAACTTCGGGATCCAGGAGTACATGCCGCCAAGCGCTGCAACCAGCGCGGTGTTCCAGCACGCGTTTACCTTCGCCGGCGGCTCCCTGCACCCCGGCGAGGCCTCCGGGCTCGGGGTCGAGCTTGACGAAACGGCTGCCGCTGGCTTCCCCTATCAGCAGGCGTACCTGCCCTACGCCAGGCTGCGGGACGGAACGATGCACGACTGGTGAGCACGGCGTCCGGCTGGCGCTCCGGCGGTGGCTGGCTCTAACCGAGGGAGACGATCTGTATGCCGGACTACACGGCAATCCTGACGAAGGTCGAGGACTGCGTCGCCACCATCTGGCTGAACCGGCCCGAGCACAGGAACTCGTTCTCGCGCGCCATGCAGATAGAACTGCACGCCGCGCTGGAGGCTTTCGACGCCGATGACACGGTCCGGGCCATCGTCGTCACCGGGGCGGGGAAGTACTTCTCGGCCGGAGCTGACCTCAGCCGCGGCGGCAGCACGTTCAGCGGCCAGCGCGGCGAGGGCGGCGACCTTGAGGCCGCCAGCCGCGAGCGGCTGCCGGTACCCGCGTGGCAGATGCGAACTCCGGTGATCGCTGCGATGAACGGGTCGGCCGTCGGAATGGGGCTGACGATCCCGATGTCCTGGGACATCCGCATCGCCGCCGCCGACGGCAAGTACGGGTTCGTCTTCCCGCGACGCGGCATCGTGGCCGAGGCCGGGTCGACCTGGCTCGTGCCGCGGCTGATCGGCGCGTCCCGCGCACTCGAGGTCATGCTGACGGGGCGGCTCATCAGCGGCACAGAGGCGGCCGAGATCGGGCTGATGTCCCGGGCGCTGCCAGCCGACGAAGTGCTCCCGGCCGCGCTCGACATCGCCCGCGACATCGCAGCGAACACCTCAGCCATGTCCGTGGCGGCCACCAAGGCGCTGATCTACCGCGGCCTCGCCGAGCCGGACCGGTCCGCCCACCAGCAGCTCGAGCACGAGGTGTTCCGGTGGACCGGCCGGCAGGCCGACGCGGCCGAAGGCGTGGTCGCGTTCCTGGAAAAGCGCCCGCCGCAGTGGCGTATGTCCAAGACACGCGATTACCCGCCGCCGCTCGCGCCGACCGAAGGGGCGTGAAGGGACCCCCGCTGTCCCTAGAGGGGCAGTGAACTTACCTTCATGGCCCTTTCTGGCCGAGCGCTATGTCCGCCATCAGCTCGACCGCGGCCGCCTGGCGCGTCCCGATATGCAACGCGGTGACGCCACACTCGGCCCATGGCTGGTATCGCTGGCGGATACGGGCCGGTGATCCGACAAGCGCATGCTCGTCGACGAACTCGTCGGGTACCGCGTCAGCCGCCTCGTCCTTACGGCCCGCCCGGAACAATTCCTCGATTCTCGCGGCTGCGTCCGCGTAACCCTGCTGCTCCATGGCGCGCTTGTGAAAGTTGAGCGACGGATGGCCCATCCCGCCGACGTAGAGCGCGATGCTCGGCTTCATGGCTCGCAGCGCCACCGCCACGTCGTCGGTCACGGTCACCGAGACTCCGGCCTCGAACGAAAAGCTGTCCCAGCCCTTGTCGCCGCCTGCCCGCCGGAAACCTTCCTCGATGGCTCGCCTGAACCGCGGCATCTGGCTGGGCGCGAACCGAAGCGGCAGTACGCCGTCACACAACTCCCCGCACAACCGCAGCATCGAGTCCGACCCGCTGCCCAGGTAAATGGGGATGTGGTGGTCCTGATGCACGATCGACCGCAGCGGCTTGCCGAGCCCGGTCGCACCTTCGCCCGCATACGGGAGCGAGATCTCCTTGCCCTGGTGCGAGACCGGTTCCTCCCGCCGGAAGATCTTCTGCATGATCTCGACGTAGTCCCGCACCCGCCAGTACGGCCTTCCCCACGGCTGCCCGTACCAGCCCTCCACGATCTGCGGGCCGGATACGCCTAGGCCGACGATCATGCGGCCGCCGCCCGCTAGACCGTCAATCGTCATCGCCTGCATCGCGCACATGGCGGGCGTCCGCCCCGCTAGTTGCGCGATGCCGGTCCCGAGCCGGATGCGGGAGGTCTGCGCGGCGATCCAGGCCAGCGGCGTCATCGCGTCCGACCCGTATGCCTCAGCTGTCCAGACTGAGTCGTAGCCCAGCTTCTCAGCCCGCTTGACCAGGTCAATCGGGAAGTTCACCCGCGGGCCCGAGTAGCCCACCGACAATCCGAGCTTCATCGCTGCCCGCTCCGGAACGAGCGCTCCACCTCGGCGGCGAGATCGTCCGGAGCCCAGGGTCCCTGCCCCATCAGCCGGACCACCGGGGCCATGTTGCTGTACAGCGACACCTCATAACCCGCCGAGTGGACGATCCGGCCGGTCAGCCAGCCAGACCGCTCGCTGGCGAGATAGGCGACGATCGGCGCCACGTTGTCCGGCGAGCGGACATCGTCGGATGCCATCCCCGCGCGGCGCCGTTCGGCCGGAACGGAGTCGGTCATCCTGGTCGCAGCACCCGGCGAGATGGCGTTGACGGTCACGCCGTACTTAGCCAGCGCGTTGGCGCACGACCAGGTCAGGCCCACGATGCCCATCTTCGCGGCCGCGTAGTTCGGCTGACCAGGCGCGCCATGCAGCCCCGACACCGACGTGAAGTTGATGATCCGGTTCTGCGCGTCCTCCTCCCGCAGC
>DASQIW010000232.1:0-5610 GCA_035631375.1 Streptosporangiaceae bacterium | reverse complement strand
CGGGGTGATGGCCCGGCTCGGCACCGCGCTCGGCTGGCCGCACTACTCGGCGGGCTGGCACGCCACCTGCACGGCCGGGGCGCCGGCGAGCGCCGCGGGCGCAGCGGTCGCGATGGGGCTGGACAGGGAGCGGATCGCGGCCGCGATCGCGCTGGCGGTCCCGGCGGCAGGCGGCGTGCAGCGCGCATTCGGCACCGATGCCAAATCGCTGCAGGTCGGGTTCGCGGTCGATGCGGGCTTTCGGGCCGCCGCGCTGGCCGCGGCTGGTGCGAGCGCCGATGAGACGGCTCTCGATGCCTGGCTGCATCTGGTCGGCGCGCAGCCGGGCGGCCTCGACCTCACGGGCCCGGCCGTGCCGGACGGGCTCGCGATCAAGATGTACCCGTGCTGCTACGCGCTGCAGCGGCCGATCAGCGCCATAGCCGAGCTGGCGGGAAAGGCTGCCCTGCAGGCCGGCGACGTGGAGCGGATCGAGCTGCGCACCCCGGCGGCCACGGTTGTGCCGCTCATCCACCACCGCCCAGACACGGGCCTGCAGGGCAAGTTCAGCCTTGAGTACGCGGTGGCCGCGGCCCTGCTCGACGGCCATCCGGGCTTTGCGAGTTTCACCGACGCGGCCGTGCGCCGCGACGCAGCGCGGCGCCTCGGTGGCCTCGTCGAGACCCGGCTCGATCCCGGTGGTGACTGGCTGCTCGACGGCGAGCTGCAGGTCAAGATCCATACCGGGAACGGGGCCGTCCACCACGCGGCTCTGCACTATCCGCCTGGGTCCCCGGCGTGTCCCCCGTCGCCGGCGCAGCTGGCAGCGAAGCTGGCTGACTGCGTGGCCGGCCTGAACACCGACCCCTCGGCGTGGACCTGGCAGAACGCGGCCGGGGTGCTGCGCGAGTTCCTGCCGCGATGACGCAGATCGCACCGCCGCTCGCCGGCATCACGGTGGTGTCGCTGGAGCAGGCGGTTGCCGCGCCGTTCGCAACCCGGCAGCTCGCCGACCTCGGCGCGCGCGTCATCAAGATAGAGCGACCCGAGGCGGGTGACTTCGCCCGCGACTACGACCGCTCCGTACTCGGCCAGTCGAGCTACTTCGTCTGGCTGAACCGGGGCAAGGAGTCGGTCGAGCTCGACGTCAAGAGCCCACGGGGACAGCACGTGCTGGCGGCGCTGCTCGACCGCGCCGATGTGTTCGTGCAGAACCTCGCGCCCGGCGCGGCAGCCAGGCTCGGCTTGTCGCCCGGCGCGCTTCGCGCCCGGCACCCTCGGCTGATCTGCTGCTCGGTCTCCGGCTACGGACCGGATGGTCCGTATGCAGGCAAGAAAGCCTACGACCTGCTCGTGCAGTGCGAGGCCGGGCTCCTCTCGGTGACCGGCACGCCGGAGACCCCGGCCAAGGCTGGCATCTCCGTCGCCGACATCGCCGCGGGCATGTACGCCTACAGCGGGGTGCTGACCGCGCTGTATGAGCGGGAGAAAACCGGAAGCGGCAGCACGGTCGAGGTCGCCATGCTGGACGCACTCGGCGAGTGGATGACCCAGCCTTATCTCTACAGTGTCTATGGCGGGCAGCCGCCGCTGCGCACCGGCGCTCGGCACGCCTCGATCTCGCCGTACGGCCCGTATCAGACCGGCGACGGTCAGGTTTTCCTCGGCCTGCAGAACGAGCGCGAGTGGGCGGTGCTCTGCCGGGAGATCCTGCATCAGCCCGAGCTGACCACCGACCCGCGATTCGCCACAAACACCGACCGCGTTGCCAACGACGACGAGCTCACGCCTCTCATCCAGACAGCCCTGGCGACCATGTCCGCCGACGAAGTGGCAGGCATGCTCGACGCGGCGGGCATCGCGAACGCCCGGCTGCGCACGCCGGCCGAGTTCGCGGCGCATCCGCAGCTGACGGCCCGCGACCGGTGGCGCGACGTCGAGACCCCGGCCGGCCCGGTGCGCGCGCTGCTGCCGCCCGTCACCCTTCCCGGCCGCGAGCCCGCGATGGGCGCGGTGCCCGCGCTTGGCGCCCACACCAGGTCCGTGCTCTCCGAACTCGGCCTGGACGACGGGACCTAAGGGATAGGCGCGACCGCCCTTGGTCCCTGCTGATGCCGGACGCCTCCGCAGCATGCTGGGGTCAGCCCCGTTCCTGCGTCCAGTCTGGTGGCCGAGATGACCGAACACCTGTACCCCCACAGCGTCGCCGACCTCGAACTCGCTCCCGTCCTGATCTCGATCGAGCGCAATCTCGCCGTCGCGCGGGATGCCACTGATCTTGAGTTCACGCTCGCGCTGGAGCTCAACGACGACGACAGCATCTACCACTCCCCGACCGAGCGGGCTCGCCGCGTCCAGCGCTTCGCGACTCGCGGCGTCAGCCTGCACGGCTGGAACGTCTACCCGTCGGCGGACCGGCACGGGCTCGCCGTCTGGCACGGTGACTTCACCGTCACGCTGGCCTTCGGCAAGCAGCTCGCCGATTACGTGGCCAACGGGCGCGCCCGGTAATCATCGACCCCGCTACTCGCCTGGCTCGACGTAGCGGGCGTTGTGCTCCACGGTCTGGAACACATCCATGCCGATGGGCCGGCGCCGTTCCTCGGCCAGGTGACCGAGCAGGCCCGCCGTGCGGGCGAGCAGCGCAAAGCCGCGCAGCAGTTCCGGCGGCAGGCCCAGGTCTGCCAGCGCTGCGCCGCACGTGCCTGCGCCATTCAGCGGCAGCGTCCGGCCGAGCACGTCGGGGTGCACCCGGCCGATCGCCTCGAACAGCCGCAGGTGCGGTCCGCGCAGGCCCTCGGTCTCCGCGATAGCCAGCAGCTTCGGCGTCCGCGGATCGAGAACTTTGTGCAGGTGGTGACCGAGTCCGGGGACGAAGCGCCGGTCCGCGCGAGCCTGCCGCACCGCCTCCAGCGCGAGCGCGTCGTAGCCCGCGTCATCTGCGGGCACCGGCTTATCAGCGAGCGCGCGCGCCAGGAACAGCGCGGTGTCCTCGGTGACTCCGAGGAACCGGGACCCGCCACCGAGCAGTCCGGCAGCGAGGGCGCCCTGGACTGAGTCGGGCGCGCTCAGATACGTCAGCCGCGCCGCGATCGCTGTCGGGGTGAACCCGTGGTCGGCGAGCGCGACCAGCACGGCCTCCAGCACGCGGACCTGACCTGGTGTCGGCCGCTCCTGGGTGACGAGCCACATGGCGAGCTCGGCGAAGCTCACCCTCCCCATGAGGTCGGCCGCCAGATCGTGACCGAGCACCGTGATGGTGTCCGGGTCGGAGATGCCGATGGAGGTGGGGAAGGTGGGTACCGGTTCGTCGTGCGTCATGTCTTTAGCCATTCCCGGATTTGGTTGCCGTGCTCGTCCAGGCCGGGCGGCGGCAGCTCGTAACGTGGCGGGCTCGCCGAGAACTCCAGCGGGTGCCTGATGGTCGGGACCGCAGCGGCGCCCCGTCCGGCGAGCACGACAGGATCGAGCCCGATCTCCTCGGCAAAAGCGATGCCCTGCGCGACGCTGTTGATCGGCCCGCACGGCACGCCGACGCTCGTGAGCGCGCGGAACCACTCCGCTGCCGACCGGGACGCCAGCCGCTCGACGAGCAGCTCGCGCAGCTGCACGCGGTGCGCGGTCCGGTCGGCGGTGCGGGCGAACCGCGGGTCGTCAGCGAGGTGCACGGCGTCCAGCACCTCGCACAGCTTGCGGAACTGGGCGTCGTTCCCCGCGGTCACGATGAGGTCGCCGTCGCCCGTCGGCAGTGGCTCGTACGGGAACAGGCTCGGGTGGGAGTTCCCCATCCGGACGGGCGTCACGTTCGCGGCCACCTGTGCGCTGGTCTGGTTGACCATGCCGGACAGCGCGGAGGCCATCAAGCTCGCCTCGACGTGCTGGCCGCGGCCGGTCCTACTGCGGTGGTTGATCGCGGCCAGGATCCCGATCGCAGTGTGCAGGCCGGTCATGACGTCGAACACCGAGATCCCCGCCCGGAACGGCGGCCCGTCCGGGTCACCGGTCAGGCTCATGAGCCCGGACATCGCCTGGACCATCAGGTCATAACCGGGCAGATCCTTGCCGCCACCCGCGCCGAACCCGCTGATCGAGGCGTACACCAGGCCAGGGTTGGACTCGGCAACCGACTGGTAGTCCAGTCCGAACTTCGCTAGCCCGCCTGGCTTGAAGTTCTCCACCAGGATGTCGGCCCGGCGGATCAGCTCTCGGGCGATCTCGAGGTCATCGGGACTGGCCAGGTCGAGCGCTACGGACCGCTTGTTCCGGTTGATGGCCAGGTAGTACGTCGACACGTCGGCTTCGGTCACCGGCGGGACCCAGCGGCGGGTGTCGTCACCGGCCGGGCTCTCCACCTTGATGACGTCGGCGCCAAGGTCGGCGAGCAGCATCGTGCAGTACGGCCCGGCCAGCACTCGGGAGAAGTCGGCTACCAGCAGCCCTGACAGCGGGCCAGTGCGCCCCGTCGAATCGGCCTGCGTCATCACGGCGAGTTCCTTTGTCCGTCTGCCGGACAGTAGTCCGGAGGTCTGGTCAGTGTCGGGCCGCCAGCCCGCAACTGTCAAACGCGCGCCGGCACCGTTTCCTGGGGCGCGGCCTGATAGCGGGCCCAGTCGGCGCTGACCGCTCCGGCAGCGTGCAGCAGTAGCGGCAGGTAATCCCTGGTGAGCTTCTCGACCGAGGTCTCGGCGGCGTGCACGTTAACGTTCATCGCCGCAATGACCTGCCCGCTGCCATCGCGGAGCGGCGCCGCCACTGAGCGGATGCCTGGTGCCAGTTGCTCATCGGTCAGTGACCAGCCACGGGCCCGGACGTCGCGCAGCTCTGCTGCGCGCTGGCCGGCGTCTGGCTGCCACCGCGGGGTGATCCCTGACCGGCTCGGCTCGGCCAGTACTCGCTCGGCCTCGGCGGGCTGCAGCGCCGCGAGCAGAACCTTGCCCAGGGAGGTCTGCATCGCCGGGAACCGCGTCCCGATCGTCACCGCGAGCGTGACGATCTTGGGAACCGCCACTCGGGCCACGTAGATGATGTCGGAGCCGTCGAGCTGCGCGATCGACGACGACTCGTTCGTCTGCGCGACCAGGCTCTCCAGGTGCGGCCTGGCAATCTCCCACAGGTTCCTGGACAGTACGTACGTCATGCCGAGGTCGAGCACCCGGGCGGTCAGCTCGAAGCCGCCGTCGACCGCGCGCACATAACCGAGGTCGGCCAGGGTGAGCAGCATCCTGCGGGCAGTGGGCCTGGCCAGGCCCGTCTGGCCAGCGACCGCGGCCAGCGTCATGACCGGCTCGCGGGGACGGAAAGCTCTGATCACGTCGAGACCCCTGGCGAGCGCCTCGATGAAGTCGGGCCCGGACTCTTCTCGCGCCATTAGCTCTCCCCTCACGGCCGGCATCGTTACCAGCCGCCCCCACATCACACTCGCGCCATGAGACTAGCGCTGTCGCAAGCACCTTGTCCGCTGTGCGGACGCCGCCCGCTAACAACTCGGACTCAGTCGGTTGGTTACCTCTTGACAGGGCCCACCCTGACGGTCCACGCTTCCGGATCAGGCTCACGTGGTCGTGATCCGGACAACTGTCCGTCAGCTCGCCACCAGGGCCGCCCAGACCGGAGCGCCCCGGTGCCGCTGCG
>DASQIW010000231.1:0-6897 GCA_035631375.1 Streptosporangiaceae bacterium | reverse complement strand
TCGCTGCAGTTCGCCCGCCAGCATCTGGCATCGGGGCCAGCCTGGACAGCGCTGGACTAGGCATCCAGGATGAGCGTGACAGGACCGTCGTTGACGAGGGTTACCTGCATACTGGCGCCGAAGACGCCGGTCGATACGGTGGCCCCTAGCCCGGTGAGGGCCGCGGTGAACGCGTTCACCAGCGGCTCTGCGACGGGCCCTGGCGCGGCGGCACTCCAGCTCGGGCGGCGGCCCTTCGCGGTGTCTGCATAGAGCGTGAACTGGCTGATCACCAGCAGCGGGGCCGCGGTATCGGCGCACGACTTCTCGTCGGCAAGGATTCGCAGGTAGTAGATCTTGCTCGCGAGTGCCGCGGCCGTAGCGGCGGTGTCGGAGTGGGTGACGCCGAGCAGCACGACGAGGCCAGGGCCGCCGAGTTCGCTGACGACCTCGCCCGCGACGGCGACGCTCGCCCGGCTGGCGCGTTGCACGACTGCCCGCACGAGTCGGGATTCTGCCACGGTAACGGCCCCATTAGACTGCGGTCGCTCCTAACCGCTGCACGCAGGAGGCGCTCCGGGCATGGCTGGCGATGGTACGACTGTAAGCACGTACGGCACGCTCATCACTGTCGCGCCGACCGGCGCCGAATCGGCGAAGGACGCAGTCCCGGCCCTGCCGGTGACCATGGATGAGCTGGTCAACACGGCCATCCAGTGCGAGCAAGCCGGAGCTGCGGTCATCCACGTGCATATCAGGGACGACGAGGCAAGGCCCACTCTCGATCTGGTGCGGCTGACGGACACCGTGCTCGCGCTGCGCGAGGCCACCGACCTCGTGGTGCAGCTGTCCACGGGCGGTGCCGTCACCGATAGCTTCGAGCACCGGCTGGCAGTCCTCGACGCAGGTCCGGACGCCTGCTCGCTGACCTGCGGGACGGTCAACTTCGGTGCGGACGTCTTCATGAACCCCTGGGGATTCATCACCGAGCTCTACGCCAGGACCCAGGAGCTTGGCATCGTGCCCGAGTTCGAGCTGTTCGACTTCGGCCACATCGCCACGCTGCACCGGCTGCTGGCAGAGCTGGGCAAGCCGGCCGGCGGGCACGTGCACTGCGATCTTGTGATGGGGGTGCCTGGCGGCATGCCAGGGAACGCGGCCACGCTCGTGCAGGCGGTCGCCGCGCTACCGGCCGGCGCGACGTGGTCGGCCACCGGGATCGGCCGGACATCCCTTCCGGTGCTGTTCGCTGCGCTGGCTGCGGGCGGCCATTTGCGCGTCGGTATGGAGGACACCGTGACCTACGCCAGGGGGCGGCCGGTCGCGGGTAACGATGAGCTGGTGGCGCGCGCCGCCGCGGCCGCCGAGCTCGCGCAGCGGCCTGCGATGAGCCCGGCCGCGGCGCGCACGCTGCTGGGGGTGCCCGATCGCGACTGAGCAGCTGACCAACAGCGGCGCACCAGGCGCCACCATCAACCCGGTACTGGCGGAGGTGGTCAGGTCCGGTTTCACCGAGTCCGCGCATCGTGGCGCGGTGACCGTCCTCGCAGCTGACGGGTCCGTGCTGCTCACCGCGGGCACGGCAACCGCGGCCATGTATCCGCGGTCGGCCAACAAGCCCTTCCAGGCTGCTGCGATGCTCCGCTGCGGGCTCGACCTTGACGGCGAGCTGCTCGCTCTGGCCGCCGCGAGCCACTCGGGCGAGGACTTCCACGTCGCCGGCGTTAGGAAGATCCTGGCGGGAGCCGGGCTGTCCGAGGAGGATCTGCGCTGCCCGCCGGACCGACCCCTCGATCAGGCCGCGTGGGAAGGCATGGTCCGGGCCGGTGAGCCCGCCGACCGGGTCCACATGAACTGCAGCGGCAAGCACGCCGCCATGCTGGCCACCTGCGTTGCCGCCGGCTGGCCCACAGCCAGCTACACCGATCCCGGCCATCCGCTGCAACAGCGGATCAAGGCCGTCCTCGAAGGCCTCGCCGGGGAACCGGTCACGATGGTCGGCGTCGACGGCTGCGGTGCCCCGCTGCTAGCGGTCTCGGTAGCCGGGCTGGCTCGGGCGTTCCGTGCTGTCGTGCTGGCTGCGGCCGGTTCACCAGAGCGTCGTGTCGCCGATGCCATGCGGGCTCATCCGGAGTGGTCATCAGGAACCGCCCGGCCGGAGCGAGCGCTGATGGCGGCCGTTCCCGGCCTGCTGCTGAAGTCCGGTGCTGAGGGCGTGGATGGTTTCGCCCTGCCCGATGGACGGTCCGGCGCAGTCAAGATCGATGACGGTGCCGCCCGCGGGCGGATCCCGGTCACGGTCGCACTGCTCCGGCGGCTCGGGGTAGACGCGGAGCCCGGGGCTGACCGAGCCGTGCTTGACCAACTCGCGACCACGGCGGTCACCGGCGGGGGCCTGGTAGTGGGCGAGGTCAGGGCCGCCCGGCAGCTGCTGCCCCGGTAGCCGGCTGTCTGGACGGCACCGGGGTGACGCCAGCCGGCGCCGGAGACGGAGTTGATGACGGCGACGGCGAGCTACCAGGCGGCGCCGACGCGCTGGGCGACGGCGACGGTGAGGTGACCGAGTCCGGCAGGCTGACCAGGCAGCCCTTACTGGCACCGGCCTTCGGGAACGCCATGGCCAGCCCGTCTGCGAAGTACAGCGCGCGCTCGTAGTACCCCGCCGAGGTGTAGTGGATGCCGTCGTTGATGAACCAGCTGTGCGCGGGCAGGGCGGCCCAGTTGAACACCCGCATGTTCGGATACCTGGTGCAGGCCTGCGCGAGCGCGTCGTTCCACTTCTGCATGTCGGCCTCGGAGTAGGGACCCGACGACAGCAGCGAGACCACGTTGACCCACATGACTGGCTCGCCGCGGGCGAGCTGCATCATCTCGCTGATCCGGGTGGCAAGCGCGACGGTCGAGCCGACCGCGATGTCGGCGGTGTCGTTGGTGCCAAGCGCAATCACCCAGCAGCCGTGGAAGCCATGCCTGTCGAGGTTCTGCGCGGCCTCGAGGCCATTGGTGGTGCCGGGCAGCGTCTCGACGACCGACCGGGCGCCGACGATATCGGTGTACACCGACTGCACGCCGACGCCCTGGTAGCGTGCCTGAATTCGGTCCGCCGGATTCGGCAGGTAGTCCGGCGAGACAAGCCCGTCGGACGTCGAGTCGCCGATGTGCGCGACCGAGGTGCACGACGTGCGCAGCGTCCAGGGCTCCACCGTGGTGGGTGAGGGACTCGGGGCAGCCGCACAGGCCGTGTGCGCCCGGCCGGACGGCTGACAGGCTCGCTTGCCCGCCTTGGCAGGACCGGACCGGCCGGAGCCGCTGACGGAATTGGTCACCGCAGACGCCGACAAGCCGCCGGTACCGCCCGCAAGGGCGGCCGCACCTGGGGAAGCCGGGATACCGCCGACGCCCGCCATGCCGGTACAGGCGACCGCGAGGACGCCGGCCGCAGCGGCCGCGGCCGCCACCCTGGACGCGGCGGGCCGGGTGAGGCGGCGCTCCCGCAGGCGTCGCCACGCGCGCGCGATCGCACCGCGCCGAACCGGCTCCTCGACGAAGCGCCAGGAGAGCGCGGCCAGCACGATCGTGGCGGTGACTTGGCCGGCCACCCTCGGCAGGCTCTCCGGCGCGTTGGCTGGCGACGTCAGCACGATGACCGGGTAATGCCAGAGATAGATGCCGTAAGAGCGGACGCCAATCCAGCGCAGCGGAGCCAGGCCGAGGGCCGCTCCCACGATGCTGGCAGGGCAGGCCACGGCTGCTACCGCTGCGGCCGTGGCGAGGCTGAGCAGGACCATGCCGCCCTTGTAGAGGAACGGGGAGTACTGGCCGACGCGCCAGGTCATGAGGACGATGACGGCCAGTCCGGCCAGGGCGGGCACGTCGAGGAACCAGGCCACCTTCCTCGTCGTCCGGCCGGCTCGGGAGCTTGGCCACAGCATGGCCAGCGCTGCTCCGATGAGCAGCCCTGCCGCTCGCGTATCGGTGCCCTCGTACACCCTGGTCGGGTCGACGCCCGGCTGATAGAGCGCATACATGGCGACGGCCGAGGCGGTTGCGAGAGCCAGAGTCGGCACGGCGAGCCAGGGGATGCCAGCCGGGCCGCGACGGCGGATGAAGAACAGCCCGAGCAACAGCAGCCACGGCCACACAAGGTAGAACTGTTCCTCGACGGCAAGCGACCAGAGATGGTCGAGCGGTTGCGGGGGCGCGAACCTCGCGAAGTAGGACTGGTTCACCATGATCAGGTACCAGTTGCTGGAATAGGTCGCGGCCGCGGCAACCGCGCCGCGCAGGCTTCCCAGCCGCACCCGGTCTGCCACGGTGACCCAGGCCGTCACCACGATCAGCATGACAAACAGGGCGGGCAGCAGCCGCCTGGCACGGCGAATCCAGAACTCCGCGAGATGCAGGCGACCCGTGGTGGTCCACTTGCCCAGCAGGAGATCGGTGATGAGATAACCGCTGAGGGTAAAGAACACGCCCACGCCAAGCAGACCACCTGGCGCCCAGCTGAACTGCTCGTGAAACGCGATGACGGTGAGCACCGCGATAGCCCGCAGCCCGTCGAGGCCGGGCATGTAGCGCTGGTCCGAGCCGACAGGCCTCGGCATGAGCTCCCCCCAGCGTGCTCTCGCACGTGCCCTGGGGGCGTACCCGGAGCCGATTGATGACTACGTATGGAGCACGGCAAGCTACCGTCAATTACTGACTACGACGGTGTTGCTGTGCCCATGAGCTGGAAACGCGCTCGCCAGGGCGTGTGCGATGGCGGCCGCGCGGATCGCATAGCCGGCCGAGGTGTAGTGGATACCGTCGGCCAGATGCCAGCCGGGCTGCACCATGCCCGCCCAGTTGAAGATCCGCATGTTCGGGTAGCGCTCGCTGGCCTGGACGAGGGTTTCGTTCCACTGCTGCATGTTGGCCTCGGACCAGGGCCCGCTGGCTAGCCCGGTCTGCGCGTTCACCCACAGGACTGGCTCACCATGGACGGCCGCCATCATCTGCCTGACCCGGGCCATCATGCTGACTCCAGAGCCCGCAGCGACGTTGGCAGCGTCGTTGGTGCCGAGAGCGATCACCCAGCAGCCCCGGAACCCGGCGCCGTACCACGCGCTGGCGATTCGGTAGCCGTTCTGCTGGCCTGGCAACTCCTCGACGACGGATCGGCCGCCAGAGGCGTCGATCCACTCCCGCTGGACCCCTACCCCGCGATACTGCGCCGCCAGCCGCTGCGCGGCATCCGGCAGCCACTGCGGTGAGACCATTCCGACTGAGGTGGAGTCGCCGATGTGCGCCACCGCGGTGCACGACGTGCGCGGATCGGCGGCGAGCGCAGCGGGCCGCGGCGCGGCCACCGAACGACCCTGCCGCGGGACCGCCGCCGCCGCACTTCGGCCCGACAAGACCCCGACCGCCGTGGCGCTCATGACGGCAATCGCGAGAACAGCCATGGCGGCCGCGAGCAAGACGCGGCTGCGCAGGCGCGGCAGCCCGTTCCCGCCTTCTCGCGGGTCGGCACTACTGCCGGTACTTGGGCGCATCGCATCTCCGTCTCGGGGACTCCTACCAGGTCGAACGCCGGAGAGCGCGGACGGGATTCCGGTCGGCGGACCCGTTTGCAGCTGCAAGCACCCTGGTGAAACACTGGCGTTATGAGCCCGGTGAACGTCAGCGCCATCGGCGCGTACATCAGGGAGCAGCGCGAGCAGGCCAAGATCTCCCTGCGCCAGCTCGCGCAGTCGGCTGGGATCTCCAATCCGTACCTGAGTCAGATCGAGCGCGGCCTGCGGCGGCCGAGCGCGGACATCTTGCAGCAGATCGCGAAGGGCCTGCGAATTTCCGCGGAGGCCCTGTACGTCCAGGCCGGGTTCCTGGAGGATCGGCCGCCCGGCTCGATCGTCCGCGAGGCAGTGCTCACTGATCGGGAACTCACCGAGCGGCAGAAGCAGATGCTGATTGAGATCTACGACTCATTCCGCAGGGAGACCTCCCTGGCCAGGGCCGAGGCCGGCGAGCTGGCCGACGATGAGCCGGACGTGCGGCCGGGCGCCGAGGAGCTCGCCTGGCCCGAGGACATCAGCCCCGCCGCGCTCCGGGCCGGGCCTCGCCGGCTCGCCATCGCGGGTGATCCCGAGCCCGACGAGGACCAGGATGCGGACACCGACAGCGGAGGCGGGACGATCCATCCGTTCCCGTCGCCTGGTCAGAGCAGGTAGCGTGGCGTCGTGTCGATCACCAATCCGACAGCGCAGAGCGTTGTCTACCTGTTTTTCTGGGTCTTGTCACTGGCCGCCTTCGTCGTTGAATGCTGGGCGCTCGTCGACGCGATCATCCGCCCGAAGGCTGCTTTCCCTGCGGTGGGCAAGCAGACTAAGCCGCTGTGGCTGGTGATCCTTGGCGTTGCCTTTGTCATCGGCCTCGCCGGAGCGGTCAACTTGCTGAGCCTCATCAGCATCTTCCCCATCGTCGCGTTCGTCGCGGCGGCGATCTACCTGGTGGACGTCCGGCCCAAGGTCAGAGCCCTGAAGCCAGGCACCCGTCAGGGCCCCTACGGTCCCTGGTAGGTCCCGCCAGCGGATCGGAGTTGCCCGATGACCGAGGCGCAATGGCGCACGCACCGGCTAGAGCTTGACGACCAGACCCTTCGCGAATGGGACGCGGTGGTGCTGGACTCGGGTGCCGACGGGATCGTGCTCGACCGATCGGCCTTCTACCCCGGTGGCGGCGGGCAGCCGCCGGATGAGGGCGTGCTGCTCTGGGGCGGCGTGCAGACCCGGATCGCCGGCGCCCGCAAGGGCGACGACCTGTACCTGATGCCGGCCGAAGGCGACCCGGTGCCGCCTGTCGGCTCGGCGGTCCGCGGCGCGATCGCGGACGACCGGAGAACCGCACTCATGCGGACTCACTCGGGCCTGCATGTGCTGT
>DASQIW010000230.1:0-16457 GCA_035631375.1 Streptosporangiaceae bacterium | reverse complement strand
CACCACTGGCCACTGAGGGCCCGAGCCGGGTCGACCGGTTGCCGGGCGCCCAGGTTGGACGCGTCCTGGCTTGATCAGTGGTCCCACTCCGGCACGAGCGCGGCGAGCAGCCCCGCGTCCAGGCACCTCCCCCTCTCGCCGGTGAAGCGCGCCAGCTGGCCCTGCACAACGAGGGTTCTCGTAACGACCCGCGGGGGCGACGGGTGGATGGGTGCTTGGCCAGTGCAACGCGCTGCGGTAACAATTCAGGCGCTGGCATTGCCGCGATAGGCAGTCCCAGAGGACCCTGGTCCAGGGGCATTCAGAACGGAGATAAGGCGGTGCGCGGTCGGTTAACCGTCGTGATCTTGGCTGCATGCGCGGTGCTGGCCGCTGGTTGTGGCACCCGGCAGGCGTCAGCCGACGCGCTGACGATGGCGGTGACGAACACGGCGGCGACCACTTCCCGGGTGGCGGTATCGACCACGATGTCGAGCCCCGGAACGACGACGACGATCACCGCAACGGGCGAATTCGATTACGCACACTCGCGTGGGGTGCTGCGGCTTGGCGGCGGACTTGCGCCGGGCGGCGGCGAGTTGCGGTACCTGCCGCCGCACCTCTACGTCGAGCTCGCAGGCGCAGCAGGCGCGGCTGGCCTGCCCTTGCCGCAGGGCAAGTCATGGGTCGAGATCTCCCTGCCCGGCCAGGCGGCCGGCGGGGGCTTGCCGTTCCTGCCGCTGGGCGTTGTCAACGCCAGTCCGATGGACCTGCTCTCAGCGCTGACCGCGGTTGCCACCAAGGTGACCGACCTCGGTCCTGCTACGGTCCGGGGGGTGGCGGTCACCCATTACCGGGTCATCGTTGATCTCGCCAAAGCCAATGCGCATCTGCAACCTGACGCACGTACGGAGTTCCGGTCATTCGCTAGTTCCCTCGGCTCGCCGACACTCCCGGTCGATGTGTGGGTTGACGGGCAGTCCAGGGTGAACCGCATCGCCATCACGCTTCCGGCGTCCTACGACTCAGGAACGCCTGGCGGGTTCCGCGTCGCGGAGGCGGTTGACTACTTCGACTTCGGTGTTCCGGTGCAGGTCTCCGCGCCGCCCGCCAGCCAAGTCATCAGCGCGAGCGAATTCAGCCAGAGCATCTCAAACTCCGCCTCAAGCTCTGCCGGCGGCCAGCCGCCGCCGCCGCCGACCTCAGGAACACTGTCAGCAGCACAAGCCAGGGCGGCCGAACAGGCAATTCGCGCGTTCTGGACCGCCCTGTCGACTAACTCGGCTCATGCCGTCGAGCAGACGGTTGTTCCTTCGCAGCGCAGCTGCCTTGCCGGGTTCTTGCAGGAATCCGGGGTCCAGTTCAAAATCTCGGCACTGCGGCTCACGGCAGCCAAGCCGGCCGGAACGGGCAAGGCGACAGTCTGGTTCTCGGTGAACGCGGCGGTCCTGATGGGAGGGCATACCATGCCGATGTCCCCTCCGGGGGCAACTGGCGGGAACTGGCTCCTGGCGACCGAGATCGGCGGCGTCTGGTATGTCGACCTCAGCAGCGCCAATTGGGTCCTTCCCCCTTGCTGATTCTGTAGGCAGGTGCCCGGTCGAGACCGAGTGCTTGCCCGGTTGCGGGCTGACAGCCTGCCCGCCAGCGCAAGCCCCCTGAGCTTGACGAATAGCATTCACGCATGCCACGTCTGACTGCTCGCGCGAAAGTGCTGGCGGGGCTGTACACGGCACTCGGCCTCGCCAACTCAGCGTCAGTTGCCAAGCGCTTCCGCCTGGGTGAACGCGCGACGAAGCCGCTGCTCATGCCGGTCCTGGCCGCGTTCGCGCTTGTCGCCTCGGGCGAACGCAAGCGGGACATGCGGCTTGCGGCGGCAGGGATCGGGTTGTCCGGACTAGGCGATATCGCGCTGCTTGGCACAGAAAGCTGGTTCGTGCCCGGCATGGGTGCCTTCGCCGCCGCTCACGCCTGCTATATCAGGGCGCTCGCCAGGGACAGGGCGGCGCGCGGTATTCGGCCGCGGGTCGCCGCCGGGTACGGGGTGCTCTGGGCAGCGCTCATCGCAGTTTTGTGGCGACGTCTCGGGAGTCTGCGCGTGCCGGTCGCTGCTTACAGCTTGCTGCTGGTGTCCATGGCCGTCCTGGCATCTGGTCGCAACCGCGAGGCCGCCATGGGTGGCGCGCTGTTCGTCGCATCCGACGCCCTGATCGCCTGCGGTCTGGCGGGCATCAACGCAGTCCCCCGCCAGGAATCGGCCGTCATGGCGACCTACGTGGCCGCGCAGTTCCTGCTCGCCGCTGGATTTCTGCGCCCGCAGCTCGACACGGCAGCCCAGTGAGCACGCTAGGGCGGCGTGCGATGATCGCCTCGTGCAGATAGTTGAAGCCGGCCGGTTCGCGCCAACCGCCGACGGGACGCCCAACTACGCGGAGCACCTGAGCGTGCCTGCCCTCAGCGTCGGGACCTATTCGATCCCGTCCTGCGCGATCGACGACCAGACGCCGCACGCCGAGGACGAGGTCTATTTCGTAGTGAGCGGGCGCGGGTCGTTCACTGCCGGTGGCCGCACCGCTGAGGTCGGCCCAGGATCCACGCTGTTCGTCCCGGCACGCGAGGATCACCGCTTCCACGACGTCACCGACGATCTCGCGGTCCTGGTGTTCTTCGCTCCCGCCTACACCGGCGCGTGAGAGCGAGACATAACTGCCCGCGGATCTCAGCCGAGGAAACTCGCAGCCAGCGCCGAGATCTGTTCCTCGAGGTCAGTGGTGGCGCTCAGCCGATTGTCGATAGTGAGGTGGGATGCGGCCGGCTCCACGTCAAGCCGCATCCGCGCCGCGAATGGGCCGAAGGCCCCAAGCTTCGCCGAGTCGCGCTCCGATCCTCGCTCCACCAGCCGCTGCCGCAGCGTGGCAGCATCGGTCCGGACCCAGATCAGGCGCACGTCGCCACCACCGAGATCGGCCGCCCATGACTGCCATCGGGCGGCATCATGGATCTGCTCGGTGAACGGGGCAGATAGCAAGACCGGGCACCCGTAGGTACGGATCTCGCGAGCTGTAGCCGTCATGCCGCTGTACTCATGGATCTTGATGTGCTCGTCGTACCAGGGGCCCTCGCGCTCGCCACCCTCGCGACCCGCGTCGGCCAGGATGGACGCGACGAACGACCCGTACATGGTGTCCTTGTCCAGCAGCGCTGGCACCGGGATCACCGAGGCAAGCAGCAGCCGCGCGACAGTTGTCTTCCCTGCTCCCGGCGCGCCTGCCACAACCCAGGCTGCCGGAAGCTCGCTCACGCCCAGGAACACTACCGCGCGCGAAGACAGGAATCGGGCGTGCCGCCGTCAGGTTTGCTGTCGAGGAGAAGCTAGGAAGAATTCAGATTCACTTCCGGCGGAGGTCCGGCTCTCGATGAGCATCACAGTGCATGCCAGCACCGATCCGGGAGTGGTGCTCGGCAGCGCCGGTCAACTGGTGGCCGGTGATCCGGTGGGACATAACGTGGTGGCCACCAAGCTGGTGGACGCGATTCGCTATGGCGAACCCGGCCGGTACTGGATCGGACTCGTTGACGGGGTACCGGCTGGCGTTGCGGTGCAGCAGCCGGCGGACTCGCCGCTCGCGGTGGCGCCGATGCCCGCAGCAGTTGTCCCTGTAATCGCCGGTGCCGTCGATGCGGGCCCTGCCGCGCTGCCGGGCGTATTCGGCCCGGCCGGGACAGCTTCGCGGTTTGCCGACGCGTGGGCCCGACTGCGCAAGATCACCGCGACGCAGACCTCGGTTGAGCGGCTTTATGAGGTCCGGGACCTGCGGTTTCCGGAAGGCGTGAACGGCAGGTTGCGTCGTGCAGCCGAGGCCGACCGGGAGCTGCTGCTCTCGTGGCTGCCAGGGTTCAGCACCAGCCCTCGCTGGGCTGGTGCTGATCCGGCGGCAGTGTTCGTCACGCGGCGCCTGGCAGCGGGTGACGTCTGGATCTGGGATGACGGCGGCCCGGTGTCCATGGCCGCGCGCACCGAGGCGGTAGCCGGCGTGTCGCGAATCCAGGCGGTCAACACTCCGCCGGAGCTGCGTGGGCGCGGCTATGCGAGTGCGGGGGTGGCGTCGCTGTCTGCCCGGGTGCTCGCGGAGGGCCTCCGCTGCGTGCTGAACGCCAATGTGAGCAACGCAGCTGCGAACAAGGTCTATCGGCGGCTCGGGTACGAGGCCATCAGCGACGTACTGCGCTACCAGCTCGGACCGAATGGCGAGGAAGCGCGAAGCTCAACCACAGAAGGTACGCAGACAATGCACCTCGATTCCACAGATTGAGACTCTCCGCTCGACCCGAGACATGGCCGCGGACGCGCTGGACAGCGCAATTCAGGCGAGCAGGCACGCTACGGATGAGCAGCTCAGCTGCTCAGGGCCGCTGTCTCTGATTAATCACATTGTGGCAATGACAGCCGCACATTTGTGATTCTGAAGAATAGGAGTTCTGGGCTGCGCGCAATGGATGGACTGTCTCGTAACGCTTCAGGGCTTCCCTTCTTCGTCATTGACGATCCGGCAACCCGGATGCTGCATGAGGACGGCACCTGGCGCGTCGTCGGGCCGTCGGGACGCGATGTTGGGTCGGTTGTTGCTCTACGTCAGGCGAGTGTCTGGTGGGCCTGGTGTCCGTATGCGGTCAGCTCATCGCAATCTGGTTGCCGCCGCTGACGCAAATGCGTACCGCGGGCCGCTGCATTGTGAAGAAGGTGCGCCCGGGTTAATGCGATGTTCATTTGCATTTCGGTCGAGCGCGAGTTCCGGGTTCTAGGTTCGTGGATCGTGCGGCCGTTACCTTCGTCTCCTGGTGCTGACTTGCGTCATTTGCCGGATGCTGTTCGAAAGAGCACACGGAAAACGACGGAGAAGCAGGAATCCATTGATCCGGACCTGGCCGTCCGGGCGCGCGGCCTCACCAAGACCTTCGGTGACGTCATCGCACTCGACGGCGTCGACCTGGACGTAGCAGCAGGCCGGATCCACGGCGTCGTCGGCCCCAATGGTGCCGGGAAAACCACGCTGCTCGGCATACTGCTGGGCCTGGCCACCACGGACAGCGGCAGCCTGGAGATCTTAGGGGATCCCGTCAGGCGCGCGCTGGCTGCGCCGGACGGAGTCGCTGGATTCGTCGACGGCCCGGGCCTTTATCCCTCCCTGACTGCCCGGCGCAACCTCGCTGCGTTCGCTGCCCTTCGCGGCCGCGATGCTCGAATGGCGGGAATCGACGAGGTGCTGGCCGAGGTCGGACTCACCGACGTCGCCGATGACCGCGTCCGGGGGTTCTCGCTCGGGATGCGCCAGCGGCTGGGGCTGGCCGCCGCACTGCTCACAAGCCCCCGGCTGCTCGTCCTGGACGAGCCAGTCAACGGCCTGGACCCGGCCGGCAAGAACCACGTCCACCGGGTCCTCACCGGCCTTGCCGCCGACGGGACCGCCGTCGTTCTGTCCAGCCATCGCATGGACGACGTCGACGCGCTCTCCTCGGAGGTCACCATCCTGAGCAAAGGCCGGGTGGCCTTCTCCGGGCCGGTCGACAAGCTGCGAGCTGAGAGCGGCGACGTCGCTTACCGGCTGGTCACCAGCGACCCCGCCGCCGCTCGCGAGGTGGCCCTCGCGACGGCCGGTGTACAGCTGGCCGGCGGACCAGACCAACCTGGCAGGCCAGACGGAAGGGGCGACGGGCGGCGCGTGAGCGGCGACACGCTCGTGGTGCGCGCGACGGTGACGGCCCTGGACGCACTGGTCGTGCGGCTGGTGCAGGCAGGAATCGCGCTGCGCGAACTGGCGCCGGTCATCTCACCGCTCGAGGCGGCGTTCCTGGCCCTGACCGAACCGCCCGAGGACGAGCGGTGACCGTAACCGCCACGACTGCCGCGCCAGCCCGGGCCGGCCGGCGCATCCCGGTCCTGCGCGGCTACCGCTTTGAGCTGGTCAAGCTACTCTCGCAGTGGCGCCTGCGGCTGCTGATCCTCGCCGCATGGGTCGTCCCTGCTGTACTGGTCAGCGAACTAAGCCGGCAGAGCTCGCTGCCGGCTGATACCGTGTTCGGCCGCTGGATGCACGCCACTGGATGGGCCGGATCACTACTCGTACTCGGCTTCGTCGGCACGTATGCGCTGCCGCTGCTCACCTCCGTGGTGGCCGGCGACGTGTTCGCCGCCGAAGACCGGCTCGGCACGTGGCGCCACCTCCTCGTAGCCATCCGGTCGCCGCGGCGGATCTTCGCAGCCAAGGCGCTGGCCAGTCTCACCGTCATCGTGCTGATGGTCGCCGGGCTGACGTGCTCCAGCATGGCCGCGGTCCTCGTCGTAGGTAACCGGCCGCTGATCGGCCTGGACGGACACACCCTCGCGCCCGCTGACGCGGCAGGCAAGGTGCTGCTCGCCTGGCTCTGCGCGCTGGCCCCGACGATGGCGCTCGCGGCGATCGGGCTCCTCGGATCGGTGACGCTGGGGCGCTCCCCCATGGGACTGCTGCTGCCGGCACTAGCCGGGCTGGCGATGGCTGGCGCACAGATCCTGCCGCTACCCGTCGCGGTACGCGCTGCCCTGCCTAGCTATGGCTTCATCGCCTGGCGAGGGTTGTTCACCAGCCCGATGCAGCTGAGCCCCCTGCTGGTCGCCGTCGCGGTCAGCCTCGTGTGGGCATTCGCCGCGACGGCGCTTGCGTACTGGCTGTTCCTCCGGCGTGACTTCACCAACGTCAGCGACGACGGCCTGGTCCGACGGACGCTCACTGTCGGCGTGCTTCCGCTGGCCGTGGTGTATGCCCTCACGATCGGCGTCCTCGCCCTATCGGTCCCCGCAACAACGGGCTCGAGCATCGAGCAGGGCAAGCTGCAGCGCTCGGTGTCGACGGTGTTCGCGCACCTGTATCGGCTGCAGGCCCAGGAACTGCACCGGCCGAGCGTCACCGAAGCCCAGCTACGGACCAGCACCTTCTGCGATAACGGCGGCGGCCTGGTCGCCCCGAGCGGCGCCGGCAACGGCTGGCGCTGCACGGTGACCTGGCACATCCCCGGCGTCGACGCCACCGGGCAGGCGATCTACCAGCTCGCCGTGACCCCGGATGGCCGGTACATCGCCGACGGTGACGGACCGGTGCAAGTCAACGGCTACTTCCTCGTGCGTACCCCGGCCGGGGACGCCGCCAACCCGCTCTGGCAGTTCGACGGGACCGTCGACCTGCTCGCCACGAAGGGATAAGTGATGCAAGTCACACGCCAACGACGTCGGCGCGACCCGATTGCCTTAGCGAGGCTCTACGGCCGGCTCGGCCGCAGAGCCCGTCTGGTGATCGCCGGTACGGCTGCCCTCGCCATCGCCGGGACCGGTTCAGGGATCGTGTTTGCGTCCACGATCGGTCTGGGGACAGAGCAGGCCGACCACACCTACAACGGGGGCCTCGTCCTGCCCGACGATCAGGTCATCAAGCCGATAGGTGACCGGCTCGTCATCAACAGCGGCAAGATCATGACGTCGGCCGTCAGCCCGGACGGCACCCACCTGGCCGCGCTGACCGCTGACGGCGCCGCCTCGCTGACCATAGTGGACCTGAAGAACTGGGCGGTGCAGCAGCTCGTCGGGACTTCCTCGGCGGATAACCTGCAGATCAGCGACTCCTCAGTGGGGCAGCAGGGGCCAACCTACTCCCCTGACGGGTCAACGCTGTGGGTTCCCGTGCTCAACGGCTACGACCGGTACCCCGTCAACGCTGATGGCACGGTCAGTGCCCCGACCGTGATCAGCATCCCCGCCAGCGGTTCCAAGCGGGCGCTATCGGCTCAGGCCGTTTTCTCGGCTGACGGATCGACCGTGTACGCCGACATCAACGGCCAGAACCGCGTCGTTGCCATCAACGCGGCGACGGGTGCCATCGGGCAGAGCTGGACGGTGGGCATCGCACCGCGCGGCATCGTTCGCATCGGCGACAAGCTGTACGTCAGCAACGAGGGCGGGCGCATGCCGGTCGCCGGCGAAGCCACGATAAACTCCTACGGCACGCAGGTGCCTGCCAACACCGAGCTCGGCACGAGCACGACGGGGACGGTCAGCGTTATCGACCTCGCCGACCCCAGCGCCGCGGTCCAGAGCATCAACGTCGGCCTCCACCCGACCGCGATGTACGCGGCGAAGGGCGCGCTGTTCGTCGCTAACACGTTCAGCGACACGGTGTCCGTGATCAATACCAGCAACGACCAGGTTGTCCAGACCATCTCCACTCAGCCCTGGCCGGAGGCCAAGGTCGGCTACGAGCCCAACAGCATCACGCTGACCGGCGACGGCCACCTGCTGGTGAGTCTCGCCAGGGCCAATGCGGTCGGCGTGTACCAGTTCGTCAATGCCCAGGCGCCGGTCCGCTACATCGGCTTGCTCCCGACCGACTACGTCCCGTCGGCCGTCAACGTCGCGGGCGGCCAGGTCGTGGTCAGCAACACCCGCGGTATCGACGACCAGCGGCCCGACCCGTTTGCTCCTGGCGCCCACAACACCCACGACACCACCAGCAGTCTGACCCGGTTCACCCTGCCGAGCGACCAGTCCACGGCGGCCACCTACACCGCCCAGGTGTTCCAGAACAACGGCTGGACGAACAAGTCGGTGCAGCTGGCGACTGGCAAGCAGGTGCCGCCGGTGGCCGTCCCTGTGCGCATCGGAGACCCGTCGACGATCAAGTACGTGTACCTGATCGTCAAGGAGAACCGCACCTACGACCAGCAGTTCGGTGACATCGCGAACGCCAACGGCGATCCTGCGTTCACGATGTACGGCCAGGCCGTGACGCCAAACCAGCACGCGCTGGCCGAGCAGTTCGGCCTGTACGACAACATGTATGACCCCGCGACGAACTCGGCCGAGGGGCATAACTGGGCGATGCAGGGCGACGACCCGTTCTACACCGAGTCGTCGGCCGGCGAATACACCCGCAGCTACGACACCGAGGACGACGTGCTGGGCCACCAGCGGTCCGGCTTCATCTGGAGCGGGGCTCAGGCGGTCGGCGAGACCGTCAGGGACTTCGGCGAGTTCAACCAGTTCGAGTCGTACCCGGCCGGCAATAACTGGGACACGTTCTACTGCGACGCGCTGAACATGGACGCGACGGGGCAGCCCACGACCATCAACCAGGTCACCTCCTCGCCGATCCCGTCCCTGAACAACGTCACCAACCACGCATACCCGAAGTTCGACACCGGCATCCCGGACCTGTATCGGTACGAGATCTGGAAGCAGGACTTCGAGAAGAACGGCCCGGCCAACCTCAACATGATGTGGCTGTCCAGTGACCACACCGGCGGCCCGCTCAACCCGTCCGCTCAGGTCGCCGACGACGACCTGGCGCTCGGCAAGATCGTCGACACCATCTCACACAGCAAGTACTGGCCGCAGACTGCGATCTTCGTCATGGAGGACGACACGCAGGCGGGCGTCGACCACGTGGACGGTCACCGCGGCCCGTTCCAGGTCATCAGCCCGTGGGCCCAGCACGGCGTGGTCGACAGCACCTACTACTCGCAGATCACGATGGTCCGGACGATCGAGCAGATCCTTGGTATCCACCCGATGAACCAGATGGACAGCGCCGCGACGCCCATGTTCGGCGCGTTCACCAGCACGCCCGATAACACGCCGTTCAACGCCGTGCCCAACCAGACGTCGCTGACCCTGGGTCTGCAACTACCTCCGCCTAGCTGCGGCCTTGACACTGGCCCGCTGACGCTGGCGGCCAGCCAGTCCTCGGCCGCCCGGGCATCCACCGCGGCGACCCCGGCGACGTTCGCGGCTGCCCAGCCGTCGACCGTAGTGCCGGCCTCGGAGAAGCAGGTTGCGGCGCAGTGGCAGCAGTGGCTGTCGGAGCAGCACGTGACCGGGCCGACCGCGGTTCCCGACTATGCCAACCCGGCGCAGATGGACCACTACGACTGGTACGCCAGCACCGGGTGGACGAAGCCCTACCCGGGTGAGTCCAAGATCTACGCCCCGAACCAGGTCCCTGGCGCCTACATTCCGGCGTCGGACACCTCGGGATAGCACTCTCATCGAGCGGAGAGGGCCCCTGGCCGACGGCCTGCCAGGGGCCCTCTCACCTTCGAGTGATCAGAGATTCCAGGACCACGGCCACACCGTCGTCGGTGTTCGACGGGCATGAGTGGCTCGCGGCCGCGAGGACATCTGGATGCGCGTTGGCCACGGCAAATGAGACGCCCGCCCACGCCAGCATCGGCAGGTCGTTCGGCATGTCGCCGAAGGCCCAGACGTCGCCGCTCGTGATTCCCCGGGCTGTGCACCAGTCGATGAGTGTCGATGCCTTCGTGACCCCCGCCGGCCCGATCTCGGCCAGGGCGCCCGCGCCGGAATAGGTGACGTGGGCACGAGAGCCGACGATTTCGGCGACCCGCGGTACGAACTCCGCCTCCGGGACCAGCAGGGACCTGGCCAGCAGCTTGCCGACAGGCTGGTCGACTGCATCGATGGCGCCATAGGCGGCGTCGACCGGCACCGAATCCGGATGCAACTCCGGATATTCCGGCTCGAGGTGCACCCCCTCCGTTAGCTCCGCGGCGAACCCCACGCCGGGCAGAAGCCTGCGCATGTCCGCAGCGATTTCCCGAACGGTTGCCGGCGAGATGCCGTGGTCTTCGATGATGGTTCGACGGGGCACGTCGTAGACGAATGCGCCGTTGGCGCAGATGACCGTTCCATGCGCGCCGACGATGTCGGCGAGATGATCCACCCAGCGGGGCGGCCTGGCGGTCACGAGCATCAGCTGCATACCCGCCTCGTCAAGTGCCGCCAGCGCGCGTCGGGTGCGCACCGAGACGGAACCATCGGTGCGGAGCAGCGTCCCGTCGAGGTCGCTGGCGATGAGCCGGGGAGTGCCCGCAGGTACGGCTGCCATGCCGGAAACAGTGGCAACTGCATGCGGCTCAGATATCACTTTTCCTGTCCGCGTGTTCCCAGCACCTGCGCCATCGTCACTGATGTACGTCTGGTCAGGGGCACGGCTGGCTGTGCATCGAGGAGCTGCCGGAAGTCATCGCTGAAATGGCTCTGGTTCTCTTGCGGCCAGCTCAGGAATGTCCCCCTGGTACTTTCCAGGGCGATGACGTCGGTCGCGGGCAGGACTGTCTCCTGGCTGACCGACCAGCTGACTGGGACCCCGAACAGGCCGGTGGCGTTGACGGCCTCGGGATCCGAGGGCCGTCTGTCCCAGGCACCGCCAGTATCACCATGGGTGATCCACAGGTCGGCCAGCGCTGTGCCGAGGGAGTCTTCATAGCGGTCATCAGTGCCGAGCAAGGCCAGCCACCCGCCAGGTCGCAGGAGGCGCGCGGACTTGCTGAACGCCACCTCGGGATCAATCCAGTGGAACGCGGCAGCGGAGACGACCAGATCGAAGGACGCGTCGGCAGCGACGAGCTTCTCGAACGACGTCGCCTCAAACGAAACGTCGGCTCCGGTGATGCGCTGCCTCGCGGCTGCGATCATGGACGGTCCGATGTCGATCGCTGTGAGGCGGTAACCGAGGCCGGCGATCCGCTCGGTGAGCTGGCCGGTCCCGCACCCAATCTCGAGGACCGCAGATCCGGCGCCCAGCCCGGCGGTCGCGGTGACGAAGTCCACGAGCTGCGCCGGGTAGCCGGGGCGGAACGCCTCATACCGTTCCGCGATGCCGTCAAAAAGGCTCCGCTGGTAGTGCCGCTTAGTCCGGTCCTGTGCTGACTCAGGTCCGGCGGTCACCGCCCGATGGTACCTCGAACCTGATGCAGTCCCCTGGGCATGCCCGGCTGGCCTCCCGGACGCGGTCCGCGTAGTCGTCCGGCACCTCGGCCTTGCTGTCCGGGCCGGGTGGCAGGGTGCGGCCCTCTTGCCGGACGCGGCTGAGGCCGTCCTCGCCGATGGCGAATACCCGCTGCTCGAGCATCTCGCACAGGCCGGCGCCGGTGCACCTGTCGATCTCGATCCAGACCCTCACGCTTGCCTCGCCGGCTCCCCTACGCCCCGGTTGGCTGGTACCAGGTCCTGCCAGGGCTGGCCGGCGTCGATGATCTGGGAGGCGGCGCGAATCTGCGAGAAGTCGCAGCCGTCGCCGAGGCCGAGCGGGTCGCCGCCAGCCTCTACCAGCCTGATTGAGTCGGCGAAGAGCCGCCGCATCCGGATAATGGCCAGATCGGCAGGGACAAGGTGCTCCTTTGCACGGTCGTAGAGCCTGCCCTCCGACAGCTGGACCGCGGCGTCCTGAATCCTGTTGCCGCCGCGGAACCCGGCGAAGCTCTTGCCTGCCGCCATCGCCTCGCGGTCCTGGGCCGGCACACGAAACCGCCGGTTTGCCGGCTCCGGCCCCCAGACTGCCGGGTCGATCCCTGATGCCCGCCGGGCGACGGCGCTGCCGCCAGAGCCTCGCGGCACCTTGAACACGCCGATCGATGAGCAGGTGTAGTCATCGCGAGGAACGACGATCACCGCGCCGTCAGAGACCCCGCCAATGAACGCCGTGTAGGGCATGGCGAAGGCGGTGACGCGAACAAACTTCCTTCCCGGCTCGCCTGTCACGTCCCTGATTGCCGCGTAGTGGAAGCCGAAGGGCGTGTTCTCGACCTCAATCCTCGGCGCGTTGTCGTCGCTCGGCCAGACGGCAGCCGGGGCCCGCCTGGTGCCAGGAGTCGGCATGTCCAAGTCCCAGGGTTCACCAGGGAAGTCGAGCGACCCGACCCTGCGCGGCCCGGCGCCCATGGTGGCGAGGGTGTCGAGATGAAGGATCGCCACGTGCGAGGAGTCGATCGATCCTTCCTGAACCTGCATCCAGTTGCAGTCCATGATCATCTCGCTGATGGCCAGCTCGCCGGCGGCAGCGTCGGTCCATGAGAAGGCCGGGAAGGGCGGCTCGGTGCCGGGCGGCCCCAGGTAAACCCAGCCCAGCCCCCCGGCCTCGCGGACTGGATACGCGCCGTGCCTGACCCGCTCGCGGAACGTGGACGACGCGAGGTTCGGCGTCTCCACGATGGTGCCGTCCGCAGCGTACTTCCATCCGTGGTACAGGCACCGGATGCCGCCTTCCTCGACGCGGCCGAGTACGAGGGAGGCACCGCGGTGGCAGCACAGCTCATCGAGGAAGCCGAGGCGTCCAGAGGAATCGCGGAAGGCGACGAAGCTCTCGCCGAGGACGGTCACGCGAATGGGCGCGCAGTCCGCCTCGGGCAGGTCGGCCGCCTGAAACGCGGGTGTCCAGTACCTGCGCAGGACCCTGCCCATCGGGGTGCCCCGGCCAACCCGGCAGAGCGCCTCGTTTTCCTCCGTGGTCAGCATGCGTTACCTCTTCCGTTGGCCGCCCTGGCTTACGCCTCCGGCCTCAGCTGACGATGGGTTCGTAGGTCGCCACCCCCGAGTCCGCGATGAGCGGCAGGCCAAGCAGCATGAGGGGATGGTCACGGGCGACCTCACCGGGCCTGGCAGCTGCCACAGCGTCGTAAACCTGCGGGTTAACCCGCAGCGACGTCGGCCGCGCGCCGCTCCCCCACGCCTCCCAGATCCCGGTACACGCGTTGTCGACGACAACAGACAGCCACAGCACTCAACCAGGCTTCCACAGCCGAGAGGAACTGCAAAGCGTCCGGAAGAGTGCAACCCGTACTCTCGATGTGTGAATCTGGACGATCTTCCTCGGGCCGAATTCGCGTTCCCAGGGCCGCTGCGGGACAAGCTGGTAGCCGCGATTCTGTCCGGTGCCAAGACCTCGACGTCTGCCCTCGTGCTCGGATACGAGCGCGTGAACGAGCCGCTCCCGACCGTCGGCCAGCGAGCGGCGGTTGTGGATTCGAAGGACCGGCGCGTCGCGGCGATCGAGCTCACCGACGTGCGGGTAGTGCGACTGGCCGATGTAGACCTGCAGCACGTTCTCGATGAGGGTGAAGGCGATGAGTCAGTCGCGCAATGGCGGGCCGGGCACGAACGGTTCTGGCACAGCGCTGAGGTACGTGCGGAGCTCGGCGACCCCAGCTTCACCGTGAACGATGACACCCTTCTCCTGGCCCAGCGGTTCCGTCTCGTTCACGTCGCCCCAAGTACCTTGCGGAAATAGGTGGCGGATTCCTCATATCCCACGCTGCGGTAGAAGGGGCCCGCCCGCCTGGTGGCCAGTGCGACGAGCGCGCAGCCCTCGTCAGCCGCCCACCTTTCGAAGGTGCTCATCAGCGCCGCGCCAATGCCTCGGCCGCGATCCTCACCCCGAACCACAATCTCCTCAACCCACCCCACGGGCCCGTTGGCGTAGAACGTCAGGTGGCGGAACCCCAGCAGGTAGCCAACGCTCTCGAGCCCGTTGACAGCCAGAAGAAGACACGCGCCGTCCGCTGCGAGCAGGGCAGGGTAGCTGAGGCGGAACGATTCCATACGGAACGCGAACGACTGCGCCAGCTCGGCGGCGAGCGCGGCCACGGCGTCAGCGTCGGTGGCCTCGGCGGGCCTGATCTCTCCGTGCCAGCCGGCCACGATTCCTGCTCCGCCCATGTGATCGCCCTTCCCGCCCAGACCCGCCATGCCGAGGTGCAGCAGACTGCTCCCTGGGTATTTTCTGGCACGACCGTCAGCACGCCAGCTGCAAGGCGCTCCGGTGGTCGATGGTTGGGCTTCCTCAGGGAACGGGCTGCTATGGGCGAGCTCACGCTGAAATACGCGCATCTCGAAACGGAGCGCCGGTTTCTCGTCCGGTCCGTTCCCGACGGTGTAGCAGGCGTGTCCGACATCACCGACCGCTATATCGACGGCACCCGGCTTCGGCTGCGCGAGGTGACAACGGACGGCGTGACCACGCGCAAGCTCGGCCAGAAGGTACGGCTAGGCGAAGGCCCGGAAAGGATCGCCCACACGTCGATCTATCTTGACGACGCCGAATGGGAACTGCTGTCCCGATTGCCCGCGCGGACTCTGCGCAAGCGGCGCCACCACGTGCAGCGCGCAGGCGTGGTGCTGGCCGTTGATCAGTTCGAGGATGGCTCGCTTGTCGCCGAGATCGACGGTGGCGACACGCGCCCTGCAGAGCCGCCGGAGTGGCTCGATGTCCTCCGGGAAGTCTCAGAGGATGAGGGATTCACGGGTGCGGGCCGGGCTGGTGTCACGCTGCCAGGATTCGGCAAAGACAGCGTACGCTGATGGCCCGGACTCAGCCGTCTGTGCAGCCACTATGCCCTGCTGGTGATAGGTTCCCAGCCGTGTCCGGTCCTCGGCTCCGGACGCCCGGCCAGGCCGGGCCCGGGACCCGACTGGCGCACACGGGGGAAGACCACGGCGCCCGCGCCGTTCTCGCTGACCTGTTTCCTGCGCCAGTGCAGCCTGCGACCCGTCGCGCTGGCATCGCGCGCTGGGCGTTCCCACTCGTCCAGGTCGCTGCGATCGCCGTGGGAACACTGGTCATGCTCGTCCGCATCGGCGGTCCCCGGCCGTCCTGGGACCGCATCTACGCGGAGGACCCCGGCCTCTACTTGCCTGCTGCGCTCGCGCATCCCTGGCACCTGCTGCAGGCATACGGGGGGTATCTGCAGCTGATCCCCCGCGTGATCGCGCAGATCGCCGCGCTACTGCCGATCCAGCACGCGTCGGTCGTGTTCGCTGTCGGCGGCGCGCTCGTGGCGTCCGGGTGCGCGCTGTTCGCCTACCACGCCAGTGCGGGCCACATCGCCTCTGGATGGCTGCGCGCCATGCTGGGGCTGTCCGTCCTGCTTCTGCCCGTGGCGCAGCTCGAGATCGCCGACAACGGCGTCAACTCGATCTGGTACCTGCTGGTGGCTCTGTTCTGGGCGGCGCTGTGGCGTCCCCGCACGCCGGCAGGTGCGTGGGTGGCGGCGATTGTCGCGTTCGCGGCGGCAGCTTCGAGCTCGCTTGCCCTGATCTACGCGCCGCTGTTCGCCGCCCGCATGCTCGTCGTGCCCCGTCGCAGCCGCGAGCAGGCGGCTACCCTCGGCTGGGCGCTCGGCAGCGTGCTCCAGATCGTGGTCATCCTGACCAGCCACATATCCCGGTTCAGCCCTCGTGATCCGCTCAACGCGGTGATCTTCTACAGCCGCGACGTCCTGGTACCGTCGCTCGGCTGGCACGACTCCTGGCACCTGCGTGACCTGATCGGGCTCGTCGGTGCGACCGTCCTCGTCGGCGGCCTCATCGCCGTCGTTCTCGTTGCCGCAGCCGGGACGCAGAACAGGCGCTGCCGGGTGTTCGTCGTGACCGCCGTGGCGACTGGGCTGGTCATCACGGCCATCAGCGCGGCGGTCGCCTGGGGTGGCCCTGACCAGCTCGACACCGTCACGGTCGAGCACGGCGCCCGCTATTCCACGGTGCCCATCCTGCTGCTCGTCGCGGCGCTGATCGTGTCTGCTGATTCCTTTGCCCGCCGCTGGTGGCCCGAGCCGAAGGCCATCGTGGCGGTCGCCGTGCTCGTCGCGGTGCTCGGAGC
>DASQIW010000229.1:0-2017 GCA_035631375.1 Streptosporangiaceae bacterium | reverse complement strand
CTCACCTGGTACTGGCTGCTCGCGCTGCCCGCGCTCGTGCTGCAGACCTTCTTCAACGTCGGGGTGGCGCTCATCCTTGCGCGCGTCGGCGCCGGCGTGGACGACGTCAGCCAGCTGATTCCGTTCATCGTGCGCACTTGGATGTACGCGTCCGGGGTCATGTTCTTCATCCCCGCGCTGGCGACGCTCTACCTGCACGCGAAGGTCAGCTACCTGCTGCAGATCAACCCGGCCGCGGTCTACATCTCGCTGGTCAGGAACTCGCTGCTGACGTCGCTGCGGCACACGGTCAGCACGTACCAGCCGTACAACCGCGCCCTGTGCCATGCACAGATCGCGGCCGTCCATGCGCACCCCACCACCAACCCGGCGGCGCTCGACCGCTGTCACCTGGTGGTCGACGGCAGCAGCCTGTGGATGTACGGCGTTGGGTGGGCGCTGGTCGCGATCGTCATCGGCTACTTCGTCTTCTGGCGGGCGGAGGTGACCTATGGCCGCGGCTGAGCCACTGGCCAAGACGACGGCGGAACCCATGGTCGTCGTGCATGACCTGCACGTCGTCTACCGGGTGTTCGGCTCGAAGTCCGACAAGGGCACGGCGGCGACCGCGCTGCTGCGCATGCTGCGCCGGCAGCACCGCCCGTCCGTCCGGGAGGTGCACGCCATCCGCGGCGTCTCGTTCGTGGCCAACCGCGGCGACGCCGTGGGCGTGATCGGCCGGAACGGCTCCGGCAAGTCAACCCTGCTGCGCGCGATCGCCGGGCTGCTCCCTGCCGAGCAGGGCGCCGTCTACACCACCGGCCACGCCTCGCTGCTGGGCGTCAACGCGGCGCTGCTGGACGACCTCACCGGCGAGCGCAACGTGGTCATCTGCGGCCTGGCGATGGGCATGAGCCCGCGCGAGGTCAAGGACAAGTACCAGGGCATCGTGGACTTCTCCGGCGTGGGGGACTTCATCAACCTGCCGATGCGCGCCTACTCCACCGGCATGGGCTCGCGGCTGCGGTTCGCGATCGCCTCCGCCCGCAGCCACGAGGTGCTGCTCATCGACGAGGCGCTGGTCACCGGGGACGCGGAGTTCCGCGTCCGGAGCCGCGAGCGGATCGAGGAACTCCGCGCGCAGGCCGGGACCGTCTTCGTGGTCGCCCACAGCATGGCGCAGATCGAGGAGACCTGTAACCGCGTGATCTGGCTGGAGAAGGGCAAGATCGTGCGGGCGGGCGACGACGTACCGGCGATCATCGACGCCTACCTCGCCGCCACCGGCGGCGAGCCGCTCGCCCGCGACACCAAGACCCACCGGGACGGCTACCTGCCCTCCACCTAGAGGCCAGATACCCCAGGGCCGCCGCTGTCAGCCCGGCGCAGCTGCAGCTTCATCCGGGTGCCGGCGCTGGCCCGGGAGCTGGCGGCGATCTCGCCGCCCTGGGCGCGGGCCAGCTGCCGCACGATGTAGAGGCCCAGCCCGATGCCGCCGAACCGGCGGCGGTCGCCCGCCTCCCCCTGCACGAACCGCTCGAAGATGCGGTCGTGATCGCCCGGTGCGATGCCGATCCCCTCGTCGTCGACGGTGACCTCGACCCATGCCCCGGCCGGCCGGGCCGTGACCGTGACCGTCCCGCCGTCCGGCGAGTACTTGAAGGCGTTCTCCAGCAGCTGGCCGACGATGACGTCGGTGGCGGTCACGTCGCCGTACGCCAGCGGGAGGTCGTCGGGGATCTCGGCGGTCAGCGTGTGGCGTTCCGACAGCGGCCGGAACGCCACGGCCGCCCCGCGCAGCAGCTGGGCCAGATCGAACGCCCCGTTGGTCACGGTGAGCTGGTCGGCGCCGACACGCGAGCCGAGCAGCAGCTGCTCCACCAGCCGGCCGAGCGATCCCGCCCGTTCGGCGATGGTCTGCACCGCGCCGCGCCGCTCGGCGTCGGACAGCTTGTCCCACCGGCTGGCCAGGGTGCTGGCGAACCCCTGCACCACGGTGATCGGCGTCCGCAGCTCGTGGCTGGTGGTGGCGAGGAAC
>DASQIW010000228.1:0-7431 GCA_035631375.1 Streptosporangiaceae bacterium | reverse complement strand
CCGGGGACTGAGACCCTACTAAGCCGGCAGGGCGCACTGGTCACCGAGGACTACGGACCAGCCCTGCTGGACCGCGAACGTGGTGCCATCTGCCTTGTAGGTAATGACGGGAGGGTCCGACCGGCCGGCTGTGGCGGTAGTCGTACGCATCACTCCGTATTCCAGCGTGACAGCCTCGGCCGGCCCCTTGGCCGGCCTGATGACCGCTCCGACCGCTGGCTGCCGCTGATTCCACGTGGGGACTCCCGGCTCGGCCAGGTCGAAGTTGCCGGTCTTCGGGTCGTGGTAGATCGGCACTATCCACGCTCTCGACATCCGCACGTTGCGGGCATCGGCGGGCGGGCGAACGCTCAGGATCATCACGGGTGTGCTGCCAAAATTTTCCACGGCGTCGGCGACGGCGACCCAATGGCCCGGCTGATCTGGAGCGCACTCCTCTCCGCCTGCTCCGCTCTTGCCGAGCGGGCCGGTGCTGGGTGAGAAGGTGCCGACCAGCGCTGCCGTCACGAGCAGCGCCCCGAGCATCACTGCAGCAGCCCTGATGCGTGGCCAGTACTTCTGCGAGGCGGATTCACCCACGCCCTCAGTGATACCGGTGCCGCGCCTGATCCGCTAGCCCGCTGACCGGGCGAGCTGCCCAGCTTCTTCGCCTAGGCTCGAGGAATGACGGCTGGCGGCACGACGGACGAGCCGGTCGGCCTTTCCGCCGCGCCCGATCAGCTCGACACCGGCGGCGGCCTGTGGTCTCGGCAGCGTCGTGCCCTGACCACTGGCCTGGTGCTGACGATCACGTTCATTGCGTCGGAAGCCCTGGCGGTCATCACGATCATGCCTGTCGTCGCCAAAGATCTACGCGGATTGAGCCTCTACGGCTGGGTCTTCAGCGCGTTCATGCTGGGCAACGTGATCGGCATCGTGGCCGCCGGACGGCAGGCTGACAGGTATGGCCCGGCGCGGCCCTTCATCGGTGGCCTGACATTGTTCTGTGCTGGTCTGGCCGTCGCTGGCGCTGCGCCGACCATGCTGGTACTCGTGGGCGGCCGTGCCCTGCAAGGCATCGGAGCCGGGGCTGTGCCAGCAATCGCGTATGTCGCGATAGGGCGGAGCCTGCCGGAGAATTTGCGGCCGCGCATGATGGCCGTTCTGTCCACCGCGTGGGTACTGCCCGGCATGGTCGGCCCTGCGATCAGCGCAGCGGTCGCCAGCTTCTTCGGCTGGCGTGTGGTGTTCCTCGGGCTGATCCCGCTGGTCGTCCTCACGGGCGCCCTGGCGCTGCCAGGACTGTTCCGGCTCGATAAGGCGCCGGCGGACGATGCATCGTCGGCCAGCAAGCGGGCGACCCAGCACCGCTTCGCTGACGGCGTCGCCGCTGCCGCGGGGGCTGGCCTGACTCTGGCGGGCCTCACGCGGGTGGCCGCCTCCGGCCAGGTGCTCGTCGGGGTCGGCCTGCTGGCCGCGGGCATCGCTGCGATGGTTGTCTCGCTGCGGCGGCTGCTGCCTGCGGGTACGTTCTCCGCTCGCCGGGGCCTGCCAGACGTCATACTCTGCCGCGGGCTGCTGACCTTTACCTTCTTCGGCGCCGATGCCTACGTCACGCTGACGATCACCACCGTTCGCGGTCATAGTCCGGCCCTCGCCGGGGTCGCCGTTACCGGGGCGACACTCGCCTGGACTGCCGGCGCATGGGTTCAGGCGAGGCTCAATAGCCGGGTAGAGGCGCGACGGCTCATCGGCTGTGGCCTGATCGTGATCGTCATCGGCCTGGCCGCCATGGCGTTCGTGCTGCTGCCCGCGGTGCCCGTGTACACCGGGCTGGCGGCGTGGACGGTCGCCGGGTTCGGGATGGGACTTGCCTACGCGCCCATCTCGCTGCTCATGCTGCGCGAGGCACCGACAGGCCGGGAAGGATGGGCCTCCGCGTCCCTGACCCTGGCTGACGTGCTGGGCACAGCCCTCGGCATTGGTGTTGGCGGCGCCGCAGTCGCTGCCGCGACGGCGCACGGCTGGCCGCTCGCTGTGGGCGTCGGCGCCGCGTTCGCGATCGCAGGGGCAGGCGGACTCGTGCTCGCCGTGGCCAGCAGGCGCCTGCCGCTCACTCACCCGACAGGGGTGTCGTCCAAGTTAATCAGCGGCAGCGGGCCAGCCAGGTCGTCGGGCGCGGCGGGCGTGTAAGCGAAGTTCTTCGCCCGCGCGCCGCCGTCGACCACCAGGTCGATGCCGGTGATGAGCCGGGCGTAGTCCGAGCAGAGCCACGCGACCGCGTGCCCGATGTCGGTCGGCGTTCCGGTCGTGCCCATGGGCACCATGGGGCTCCGCTGCCCGGACCAGCGCGTCGGCCGCCGCCAGGGCTCGTCGCCCGTCGCACCGCCGAGGCCGCCACCGCGGCCGGTGACCAGGATCCCGCCCGGCGGCAGCCCCTGCCGGGCGCGCTCGGCGAGCAACTCCGGGTTGTCGGGATTGGGCGCCGTCGGCGTGAAGCTGTTGACCCGAATGCCGTACGGCGCCAGGTCCATCGCGGCGGCGCGGACGAAGTTGTTGACGCCGCCTTTGTGGAACGCGTACGCGACGACACCGGGGGTGCCGGACCAGCCGTTGGACGACGAAATGCAGACGATAGAACCCCTGATGCCGCGCTCGGCCATGGCGCGGCCCGCGTGCTTGGTGTTGAGGAAGTTCCCGAGTGCCGACACCCGGACGGCCCGCTCGAAGTCCTCGGCGCTCTCGTCGAGCACTCCCCGGCCGCCGAGCAGCGCCGCGTTGTTGACGAGGATGTCGATGCGGCCCCACCTGGCCAGCACGTCGCTGATGTACCCCTGAACAGAAGCCTCGTCAGTCACGTCGCCAGGCGCGGCCATTGCCTCGCCGCCGTTGCGCTCGATGCGGGCGATGCAGGCCTTGATCGACGCCTCGTCCACGTCGTTGCAGGCGACCTTCGCGCCGTATCTCGCCAGCGCCAGTGCGATGCCACTGCCGATGTTGGGCCCGACGCCCGTGACGAGCGCGACCTTGCCGGCCAGGGAAACGTCCACCGTTACTGCTCCTTCCACTGGACCGGTACTGACGCGCCTGCCCAGGCGGCCCAGCCGAATGGCCGGAACACCATGGACATGGCTGCATTGGCGGCGCCGGCGACGACGATCGGGATGGCGTCCGCCGACGGGAGCATCGCGAAGGGCCGGTCGCCAACGTGCTCGCCTTTGCCTGCCGCGGTCATGTCGGCGGGATTGCGCACGGAGTGCTCAAACAGCCACTGCTGCACGTCAGCGCGCCGGTATCCGGCGTTGCCGAGCAGTTGCGCGTGCTCGGGGCCGAGCACGAGGCCACCACTGGAGTGCGGGCCGCCGACATAAGCGCCCATGCGCGCGAGCGTGTCCGCAAAGTCGGTCAGCACCGCCTCGGCGCTGTCGGTCGACCGATTGTCGATGTATTCGACGGTCCGGATCAAGATCGCGGACACCGCGTCAGTACCGGCGGGTACGCCGCCGACCGCGCTGAGCGGCTCCCACGGGGACATCTCCTCGTTCTCGCCGAGGCAGATCGACCATCGGCCCGGCAGGCCCTGAGTCGCCTGCTCGAGCTGCTGCGGCCGGACACCGTACCCGTTACGCACCATCAGCCCGATCGCCCGGGCGATCGTCGCGTTGGCGCGGAACCCCGGCCCGAATGCGCCGCCGGCGTAGTTGATGCCAAGGCGCTGCCTGACCGGGCCGTTGACCACGAGCAGCGGGGCAGGGCCGCTTGTGGACTGCCAGGCGCCGCGGCTGGATCGCTCCTGGCAGACCGCTTGCCACGCGGCCAGGACCACCGGAAAGTACTCCGGCCTGCACCCGGCCATGATGGCGTTGGCCGCCGCCTGCGCGACCGTGATGCTGCGGGATAGGTGCGGCTGAGAACCGATGATCTCGTCGGCCGGGTGCGGAGTCATGGCCACGCAGGCATCAATGTCGGCCTGGGTGGCCGGCACTACGGGCAGGCCGTCACTCCAGCCTTGCTCGTAGCAGTACTCGATGGCGGCCTTGGCCAGCGCGACCGGATCGTCGGTGCTGGCCTCCGGCGATGCCGTCATGCGGGCTGCGCGGTGGCCAGGGCAGGCTCGGTCAGCATCGCCGCGACTGCCGGTACAGCCTGCGCGGCGCGAGCCTGCACGCCGTCTGCGGTCAGGTTGGCCACCGGGTGCGCAGTGGTCAGGTATCGGTACCCGGACGCGCCGCGCAGGTCCGCCATTGCATCAGCGCTGACGGTGAACGCGTCGCTGATGATGACAGCGGCGGGGATGCCAGCCTGCTCGAGCAGGATGCCGTCGGCGACCGCGGAGGCGCTGCAGGAACCGCAGTCACCCACTCCGACGACGACCACGTCGCACTGCGCGGTGAGCTGCGCCATGATCTCGGCGGGCGCGGTGTCCACGATGTTGGGCTTCTTGGTCGCGAGCACCGGCACCACGCCGTACTGCCGGGCCAGCTCCGTGCCGACGTCCGCGAGGAACTGCTCGGCGTTCCGCTTGGTGTTGGCGAGCAGCCCGAGCCGAAGGCCCGACAGGGAGTCCGGGCGGCCGGCGAGCGTCGGCCGGGGCTGATCGACCGCGCCGGCCGGGCCGATCGTGGGATCGATGATGCTCTCGAACACGGCAGCTCCTCGGGTGCGCGCACTCCCCCCGCTGCGGTTCAGCCTAAGGCGCGGCACAGCCCGGGGCCAGCGCGCTTCCGCGCAGTGGCAGGCTAGGCCCATGGCGCTGGATGCGGACGTCATCGTGGTCGGGGCAGGCCTGGCGGGCCTGGTGGCGACGGCCGAGCTGGCCGCGACCGGGCGTCGCGTCATTCTGCTGGAGCAGGAGCCCGACCTGGGAGGTCAGGCGTTCTGGTCTTTCGGCGGTCTATTCCTCGTCGGCTCGCCCGAGCAACGCCGCATGGGCATCAGGGATAGTTATGACCTCGCGCTCCAGGACTGGCTCGGCAGCGCGGGTTTCGACCGGCCCGAAGACCACTGGCCGCGGCGCTGGGCCGAGGCCTACGTCGCGTTCGCCGCCGGCGAGAAGCGGTCCTGGCTTCGCGCTCGCGGGATCCGGTTCTTCCCGCTGGTCGGGTGGGCCGAGCGCGGCGGATACGGTCCTGGCGGGCACGGCAACTCCGTGCCCCGGTTCCACATCACCTGGGGAACGGGGCCGGCTGTCGTGGCGCCCTTTGCGGAGAGGGTGCGGTCGGCGGCGCACGCGGGCAGAATCCAGATCCTGCTGCGCCACCGCGTCGACGGCCTGACCGTGACCGGGGGCGTCGTCGACGGCGTACGCGGCAGCATTCTCACGCCCGCGGTGATCAACCGCGGCCAGCCCAGCTCGCGCGAGGTGGCGGGCGGGTTCGAGTTGCACGCCCAGGCGGTCGTTGTCACCTCCGGAGGTATCGGCGGCAATCATGAGCTGGTCCGCCAGCACTGGCCGGCGCGGCTCGGGGAGCCACCGAAGCGCCTGCTCTCCGGCGTTCCCGACCATGTCGACGGGCGCCTGCTCGCGATCAGCCAGGCGGCTGGCGCCGCGGTCATCAACCCTGACCGCATGTGGCACTACCCGGAGGGCATTGAGAACTTTGCGCCGATCTGGCCGGGCCACGGCATCAGAATCCTGCCCGGCCCGTCCTCGCTGTGGCTCGACGCCCGCGGCCGGCCGCTGCCCGCACCGCTTTTCCCCGGCTTCGACACGCTCGGCACGCTCGAGCACATCATGACGACCGGTTACGACTACACGTGGTTCGTGCTGACCAGCAAGATCATCGAGCGCGAATTTGCTCTGTCGGGCTCCGAGCAGAACCCGGACCTCACCGATAAGAGCATCGGGCGGCTGCTCGAGCGTCTCCGGCCGGGCCCGCCGGCGCCGGTCGCGGCCTTCATGCGGCGCGGGGCCGACTTCGTGGTCGAGGATGATCTGCCCGACCTGGTGGCCGGCATGAATAAGCTCACCGGCGCGGACCTGATCGACCTGGCCAGCCTCACGGACCTGATCGAGGCTCGCGACCGCGAGGTCGCCAACCCGTACACCAAGGACATGCAGCTGACCGCGGTGCACGGCGCCCGCCGGTACCTGCCCGACCGGCTCATCCGCGTCGCGCGACCGCACCGGTTCCTCGATCCGGCGGCCCGGCCGCTCATCGCGGTGCGCCTGCGCATTCTGACCCGCAAGACCCTCGGCGGCCTGCACACCGATCTGGACGCTCGGGTGCTGGACGCCACCGGGCAGCCGATCCCAGGCCTCTGGGCTGCGGGCGAGGTCGCCGGATTCGGCGGCGGGGGCATGCACGGCTACCGCGCGCTGGAGGGCACGTTCCTCGGCGGCTGCCTGTTCTCCGGCCGGACCGCGGGCCGCAGCACGGCCAGGGCGGTCTCGTAGCGGTGGCGTCCGTCGACGACGTGCGCCGGATCGCGCTCGCCCTGCCGCAGACGACGGAGGGCCTGTCGTACGGGAACCTCGCGTGGCGCGTGGCGGGCAGCCTCTTTGCCTGGGAGCGGCCGCTGCGCCGCGCCGACATCGCGGCGCTCGGTGACCGGCTGCCCGACGGCCCGGTATACGCAGTGCACACCGGGGATGAGGGGGTCAAGCTCGCGCTGATAGCCGACGATCCAGCCGTGTTTTTCACGACGCCCCATTTCGACGGGCATCCCGCCGTGCTGTTCGAGCTGGACCGAATCGAGGTCGCCGAGCTGACCGAGCTGATCACCGATGCCTGGCTCTCGCGCGCGCCACGCAAGCTCGCCGCGGACTATATCTCGAGCCGCTCGGCCGAAGATTGACCAACAAGGGCTTGCTGGCCAGTGACCACAGGGTTCCGTTGTTCTACCATGACGGTCGCTCTGAGCTATTAGAACATGCGTTCAATGACGCCCAAGGTAGTCCAAAGTCGGCACGACGCCGCGCCTCCTTGCACCCCAGGCATGGCTCCTGCTGGCAGGTGGTTCGGTGGGCTAAGTGCCGTCGACGGGCTGCCGAGCGCGCGCAGCCTCGAGCCAGTCGTCGAGCTCGTCAGCGATGTCTAAGAGGCGGTCTAGGAACAGGTCGTGTTCGCCGCCGTACACGCTGATCGGGAAGGTCCCGGATGAAGTGATGACCCGCACGAAGTTCGGCGAGAGGAGGAACCGCCCGCCGACGTCGAACCCGGTGATCTGCGCCAGCGGCACCAGACGGGTGCTGAGGTAGTTGCGGATGACTAGGCCCGATGCGTCGGCGCGGAACGACAGCCGCATCATCCGGTACGCGCACGCCATCAAGAGCATGACGATGGCGGCGACCGGCGCGAACGCGACGGCCGAAGCGCGGCCGCTGCTGTAGTCCTGGGTGTTGGGCACAACAAAGACAGCGCTCACCCCGATGCAGAACAGCACGCCCGTGATCCTGGCCCACAATGGCGGGCTTTTGGAGATGACCTCCATTTGGCTAGCGTGCCAGGC
>DASQIW010000227.1:0-5895 GCA_035631375.1 Streptosporangiaceae bacterium | reverse complement strand
GCAGTATCCCATCCTGGACCGGCGCGCTTAGCTGTAGGCGAGTGTCCCGTCGTCGAGGTCGGCCTCGGGCAGGAGCTGGCGCTCCTCCTCGTGCTCCAGCATGTGGGTCCACGGCTCGTGATCGCCCTGCTTGAACAGAATGTGCTGGGACCGCATCACATAGCCGGCGTTGAAGTTTTCCGGGTCGGACCAGGGCCGCAGTTGCATGTCCGCGTCCTCAGGCCGCAGGGTGGGGACCACCATCGTGGCGCCTTTGTCCCGCATGCCGGTCATCAGCCGGCCCACCAGGTCGCAGACCAGGTCGACACGCAGCGTCCAGCTGTGCCGGAAGTAGCCGAAGACGTACGCCATGTTCGGCAGGCCGTTGATCATGATGCCGCGCCAAGTGACGCGCCTGCTGAAATCGACCGGTTCGCCGTCGACGGAGAAAGCGACATCACCGAGGACCGACATGTTGAAGCCGGTCGCGCTCACGATGACGTCGGCGGGGATCTCATCGCCGGAGCTGACCTTGATCCCGTGCTCGGTGAAGTTCTCGATGGTATCGGTGACGATCGAGGCGGTCCCGTCGCGCAAGGCCGCGAACAGATCGCCGTCAGGGACCACGGCGATGCGCTGCTGCCAGGGGCGATAGCGGGGCGTGAAGTGCTTGTCGATATCGAAGCCCTCTGGCAGCAGCGGGCGCATGGACTCGATGAGGAAGGCGTGCAGGTCAGCGGGGGTCTCGCGGCCCATCTTGGCCAGCATGTCGAGTTGCGCCACATACTGACGCCGCATGATCTCGTACGTCCACTCCTCCGGGATGTCCAGGGCGCGCAGCGTCACGGCCAGCTCGTGCGTCGTGGGCGGGGCAAAGAAGTAGGAAGGGGAGCGCTGCAGCATCGTCACGTGCTGCGCCTTCCCGGCTATGGCGGGAATCAACGTCGCCGCCGTTGCGCCGGAGCCGATCACGACCACGCGCTTGCCGGACAGGTCCAGATCCTCGGGCCACCGCTGGGGGTGCACGACCACGCCCTGGAATCGGTCCATGCCTTCCCAGCGGGGCCGGTAGGGCCTGGAATGGTTGTAGTAGCCCTGGCACATCCAGAGGAAGCCGGTGGTGTACCGGAGCTGCTGCCCGGTGTCGCCGCGGGTGACATCAACGGTCCACAGGCGGTCCCCGGAGGACCAGCTGGCCGCCGTGACGGTGTGCTGGTAGCGGATGTGCCGGCCGAGGTCGTACTCGTCGATGACCTCATCCAGATAGGCGAGAATCTCCCCACCCGCCGCGATCGCCGGGCCGCGCCATGGCTTGAACCGGTACCCGTAGGTGAACAGGTCGCTGTCGGACCGCACACCCGGATACCGATGAGTCCACCAGGTGCCGCCACGATTGTCCTGGGCGTCCAGGATGACGAACGTCTGGTCGGGGAACTTTTCCCGCAGGTAATGCGCCGCGCCGATGCCCGATACGCCCGCGCCAACGATCAGGACATCGACGTGACCGGCGTCCTGGATCTCCTGGCTGCCCTGAGCGGCAGCTGTGCCGGCTTCGATCGTCGTCATGGCTCAACCTCCGGGCCGCTCGCGCATGCCTGTCACTCTAATTCGCGCGCTTTATCCCGCACTAGGCTGATGCGCCATGCGGATCTTCCTCGCCGGGGCGAGCGGCCTGATCGGCGTCAGGCTCGTGCCGCTGCTCGTCGCCACGGGTCATCTGGTTGCCGGAATGACACGATCGCCAGAGAAGGCCGGGATGCTGAGCGACCTCGGGGCGCGGCCTGTCGTGTGCGACGTGTACGACGCGGGCGCTCTCACCGCGGTGTTGGCGGGATTTGCGCCGGACATCGTCGTCCATCAGCTGACTGACCTGCCCGACGCCGCTGCGGACCTCGCACGTTTCAGCGATCGCAACAACCGGATGCGTACCGAGGGCACCCAGAATCTGATCGCCGCCGCGGCGGCGGCCGGCGAGTCACGCATCGTCGCGCAGAGCATCTCCTGGGAACACCGAACCGAAGCTGGCCGCGCGGCCACGGCGGCACATGAGGAGGCGGTACTGCGCGCTGGCGGGGTGGTGATTCGGTACGGGCAGTTCTGGGGACCAGGGACCTTCTACGAGACGGCGCCGCCGGATCCGCCGCGGATCCATGTCGACGATGCCGCCCGGCAGACCGTGTCAGCCCTGACCGCGCCGCCCGGCCTCGTCGTCGTTATCGACGATCGGGCCGCTGCCGTTCCTCGGTAGCCGGTCAGAAAGAACGCTCATGCCCGTAGCGACCGCTGTCCGCTGATCTCGGACAGCCAGGCCGCCGCTGCCTCGATTTCGGCCTCGGTCCTGCGCATGGCGCGCCCGGTTAGCGTCGGCGGCTCGCCGCGGTCGGCCTGCTCGATCCTGGGGTGCGGCCGCTGCCGGTACTGCGGCGGATCTGGCCGCGGAGCCGGCTTCGTCAGCGTCAGCGCGAGCGCGGGGCACATGTCCACCGCCTGCCTGGCTTCCCTGGCCAGCCAGAAGGGCACTGAACCATCGATGATCTCCGGGTAGCCGTCCGCATCGAGCTTGATCATCTCAGGCGCGATCCGCGCGCACAGCCCGTGTCCGTCGCACCGAGTCCAGTCGACCGCCAGCCTTGTCTCAGTCGCTGCATCAGGCAGCGGCAGGATGCCCAGGGTGGGCCGCCCGCAGGTACCGCGGAACATGTGCTCCGTAACGTCAGCGGCGAACACGTCGAGCGCGGAGGCGACAAAGTTCGCGGTCCCGTCTGGATGGTGGCATGCGCCACGGCCGCGTACGCCGGCAGCGGTCCGCCGGGCCATCTCGAGCTGATCGGGTCCCCCCGCCCCGGCCGCGAGTGCAGCCAGTGATCTGGCGACGACGGGCAGGCCGGCCTTGCACGGCCCGCACTGGCCGGACGACTGCATCGCCATGTATCCGGCGACCCTGGCCACCTCGCCGAGCGGGCAGCTGCCGCCGCCGAGGACCAGCACGACGCCTGCCCCGAGTGTGCCGCCCGAGGCAGCTATGCCGGAGCGGCTGACAGGTGCGAAGTCAGCGGCGTCCGGGGAGAGCCACATTCCGTGATAGCCGCCGATCAGCACGCCGCCGGGCTGCTGCGCCTCGCAGATGTCGAGCACATGGCCAAGCGGGACGCCGGCCGGTATCTCGACCACGGCGGGACGCGACACCGATCCGCCCACCGTCAGCAGTACGGTGCCGGGCTCGCTGGCGACACCCGTCGAGGCATAGCCCGCCGGGCCGAGCATGCCGAGAACGGCCAGCTGGGCGAACGTCTCCGCGTTGGACAGTAGCGTGGGCTGGGCGCGGACGCCTGCGTCGCTGGCCCTGGTCTTGACGCCGGGCGGCAGCGCCGCCTTGCCGTTGATGGCGCTGATCAGCGCGCCGCTCTCGCCGGACACGAACCGGTCGGGCACCAGCACCACGCGCACCAGCCGGCTCAGCTCGGCGTCCTCTGCCACGGCGTCACTGACCGACTCAGCCTGGGGCCCGTCCGACGTCACCGCGACGATTACCTGGGCGGCATCAAGCGCCCTGGCCACCAACATGGCGCCGTCGAGCACCAGGTGCGGTGAGCGGCTCAGCAGCGTCTTGTCCTTGGTGCTGCCTGGCTCGCCCTCGGTTCCGTTGACGACGACGAACGGCCGCCGCTTTCCCGCACTGCGCGCCATGACCGCACGCAGCTTGCGCGCGACCGGGAACGCGGCGCCGCCGCGACCGCGCAGGTCGGTCCGCTCGCACATGGCAACCAGGGCGGCCGCCGTCAGCTCCGGTGGCGGGCCGAAGACCGAGCGATGCGCATCGAGATCAAGTCGTGCGTACCTGTCGAGTCCGGCGGTGATGCGAGCCTGGCCCACGCGGAGGACGGCCGATGGGGCCGCCGTCATAGCTCCCGGCCGTCCGGCGACTCCGGCCAGTCATCCGGTTCGTCGAGATAGCCGTTGTCCGCGCTGCCGTAGGCGTCACCGCCGTCACCGGCCTCCGGCGCGGTCCATGGCGCCCCGGTCCAGCGAGGCGGGCGCGACCATGACTGCGACCAGGAGCTGTCCGGGCTCGGCAGGGCCCGCAGCGGGCGTCGCGGCGCCTGCATCGGCGCCGGCCAGGATCTCGGGGCGACGGCGGGCACGCTCCCGCCGGCCCGCGCGTACGGCAGGGCCGCGGCAGGTCCGCCTGGCATGGACGGCATCGACGGCATCATCGGCTGCGACGGCATCATCGGCTGGGACAGCACTGACACGGTGCCGGGTCCTGGCGCCCCGCCAGCCACCATCGCCGCGCGACCCCGGTGCACGAGCACGTACCTGGCTACGAGCGCGAGGGCCGCGGCGGCCAGGCAGGCGCCGTAGCTCCAGTCCACATACGGCTTGGCTGACCGGCCCGCGAGCAGCCCGTGCAGTATCGCCATCGGCCACGCTGCATAGGCCGTGAGATGAAGGCACCGCCAGAGCACGGGACGCGAGCCCTCGGCGAAGCGCCGGCGCAGCACGCCGGTGAGAACGATCACCACGAACAGGTCCGACGACAGGGTGCCCAGGCCCATGAAGAAGGTGTTGCGGGCAGCCATGAACGGGATAAGGCCGTCGGCGATCCCGGCCCGGCTCGCCATGATCTCCAGCATGATGTGATTCGCGAGCGCAGAGATCCCGACCAGGGACATCGTCCGGTGCACTGTCTGCGACAGGATTCGTCTCTCCGGCGTCAACACGATCCGGTCGGTGGCCAGCAGCCCCGCTGCCACCGCGGCGGACAGCCCGATGAGCGCGAATACGCCCGAATAGAACAGCAGAAACCTTGCCACCGCAGCGGCGATCCGGGTGATCTCTCCTGAGCCGCCCGCGTCGGCGACCTCGACCGCCATGCCCGGCAGCAGGAGACTCAGCGCCGGCACCGAGAGGATGAGCGCAACCCGCTGACGATTGCTGGTTCCGACCTGCCCTAGCTCTGCACCCACCACAGAGTTATAGGAGCGGAAAGGCATGCTGGCTTCACCATTCTTCGTCCCGCACGACGACTCGCGTTCACGTCATCGGGCATTTCGTCGCCCGGTGCCGGTTCGCGCTGGCATCCTTGCCGACGCTCTTTGGCCCACCCGCTATGGCATGTTACCGGACGATATCCGACAGCACCGCGCAACTGAGAGAAAGGCGCATAATCGCACGTCAGGGACCAGATCGCGGCGCGTCGGCCAAAAAGCGACGGCGGCCGCCAGTCCGTCAGGCTGGCGGCCGCCGCGGCGGGCCTGGCAGTCCTTACACGTCGCCGTACGCCTGGATCTCGGCCAGCTCGGCCTCTGACAGCTCTCGCGGCGTTTCGCCCTTCGCTACCTTCGCGCGCTGTACTTGCTGGCGGATTCCCTCGACCACCTCGGGGTTGGCGAGCGTGGTGACGTCGCCGACGTCAGTGAAATTCGACGTCGCTGCGATGACCCGGCGCATGATCTTGCCCGATCGGGTCTTGGGCATGTCCGGTACGATCCAGACGTTCTTCGGCCGGGCGATCTTGCCAATCTCAGTCTCGATCGCGGTGACGACCTTCCCTTCCATCTCCGGGCCAGCCTCGTTGCCGGGCTTGAGCGAGATGTACATCTCGACCATCCGGCCGCGCACGTCGTCCACCACCGGCACCGCGGCGGCCTCGGCCACCTCGTCCACCGACAGCGACGCGGACTCCAGCTCCTTGGTGCCGAGCCGGTGGCCGGCCACGTTGATCACGTCGTCCACCCGGCCCAGGATGCGGTAGTAGCCGTCCGCCGCCTGCACCGCGCCGTCCCCGGCGAAGTAGGGCCAGTCGTGCCAGTCCTTGCTGTCCGGGTCCTTGTTGTACTTGCGGTAGTAGGTGTCCACGAACCGCTGCGGCTGGCCCCAGATGGTCTCGAAGACACCCGGCCACGGGTTGCGGAT
>DASQIW010000226.1:0-2594 GCA_035631375.1 Streptosporangiaceae bacterium | reverse complement strand
CACCCTCAGCAGCGTCGTGAGGAACGCATGCCGGCGGCTCTGCTCGGTCAGCCCGTTCCGGGCGTCGACCAGCACGATCGCGAGGTCGGCGGTCGAAGCACCGGTCACCATGTTCCTGGTGTACTGGATGTGACCGGGCGTATCGGCGATGATGAACTTCCGCCGTGGCGTGGCGAAGTAGCGGTACGCCACATCGATGGTGATGCCCTGCTCGCGCTCGGCGCGCAGCCCGTCGGTTAGCAGCGCCAGGTTCGTGAAGTCCTCGCCGCGCTCCCGGCTCGTCCGCTCGACGGCCGCGAGCTGGTCCTCGAAGATCGCCTTGGAGTCATAGAGCAGACGCCCGATGAGCGTGCTCTTGCCGTCATCTACTGAGCCCGCGGTGGCGAGGCGCAGGATGTCCATGTGCCGGCCGTCAGCCGAGCCGGGCTGGCTCGCCGTCATCAGAAGTATCCCTCCCGCTTGCGGTCTTCCATCGCTGCCTCGCTCGTCCGGTCGTCCGCGCGAGTCTGGCCGCGCTCGGTGATCCTGGTGGCCGCGATCTCGGTAATGACCGCGTCGACCGTGCTCGCCGTCGACTCGACGGCGCCCGTGCATGACATGTCTCCCACGGTCCGGTATCGAACCCGTGCATCGAACAAGGTCTCATCCGGGAGCCGCGTCACGTACTCGCTGTCGGCCAGCAGGATCCCGTCACGCTCGAACACCTGCCGCGAATGGGCGAAGTAGATCGACGGAATCTCCAGCCCCTCCCTGGCGATGTAGTGCCAGACGTCAAGCTCCGTCCAATTCGACAGCGGGAACACCCGGATGTGCTCACCCCGCCTGATCCGGGTGTTGTAGAGGTTCCAGAGCTCCGGACGCTGGTTCTTCGGGTCCCACTGGCCGAACTCGTCGCGGAATGAGAACACCCGCTCCTTCGCTCTGGCCTTTTCCTCGTCCCGGCGCGCCCCGCCGAACACCGCGTCGAACTGGTTGTCGGTGATCGCGTCCAGCAGCGTCGTGGTCTGCAGCCGGTTGCGGCTCGCCCACCGGCCGGTTTCCTCGGCGACCCGGCCCGCATCGATCGACTCCTGCACCGACGCCACGATCAGCCGCGCGCCCACCTCGGCGACCCGACGGTCGCGGAACTCGAGCACCTCGGGGAAGTTGTGCCCGGTGTCCACGTGCATGACAGGGAACGGGATCCGGGCCGGCCAGAACGCCCGCTCGGCCAGCGCGAGCATCACGATGGAGTCCTTGCCACCGGAGAACAGCAGCACCGGCCGTTCGAACTCGGCCGCCACCTCGCGCATGATGTGGATGGACTCGGCTTCGAGCACGTCAAGCTGCGACGGCAGGTAATCCGTGCGGGGGTGGGCCATCAGAATTGCTCTCCCTGCGCCGTGGTTGCGCCAAAAGATTGGGGAACGGGGCCGCCGTCGATCGCGGCCGCGATCGCGCCGAGCAGCCGGGGTGCCAGCTCGGCTGGACAGATGAGGATATCAGGCAGTGTCGGGTCGGCCTGGTTATAGCGGAGCGGAGATCCGTCGATCCGGGACGCATGCAGGCCAGCCGCCAGCGCGACCGCGACCGGCGCTGCCGAGTCCCACTCGTACTGGCCGCCGCTGTGGACATAGGCGTCAGCCTGGCCAGTGATCACTGCTGCCGCCTTGGCGCCGGCCGAACCCATGGGCACCTCGATCGCACCGAGGCCGGCCGCCAGCCGGGCGACGAACGCCGGCGGCCTTGACCGGCTGACCAGGAGCCGGAGCTGCCCGGCGGGCGGTGCCGAGTGCTTCGCGACCACTGGAGAGTCCTCAACGTCTTCGTCATCCGCGTCTGTCGCGGGAGTCGTCCGGGATTCCGGCCGCCACGTGCTCAGTACCTGCTCTTCGGCCGGCAGCGCCACCGCACCGGCGGTCAGGTCACCGTCCTGCCAGAGGGCGACGTGCACAGCCCAGTCGGTCCGGCCCGGTTCACCGAACTCCCTGGTGCCGTCGAGCGGGTCCACGATCCACACCCGCCTCGCGGCCAGCCGGGCCCGGTCGTCGGCGCCCTCCTCGGAGAGCACAGCGTCGGCCGGGCGCGACCGGGCGAGCTCGGCAGTCAGGTACTCGTGGGACAGCCGGTCGCCCGCATCCCGGAGCCCCTCGGGTGCCACGTCGCCGCTGGATCGCAGGGCCAGCAACCGCTGGCCCGCCTCGTGGGCGAGCTGCCAGGCCAGCTGGTGGTCGTCAGCAATGCTCAACTGCGCCCCACCTGACCTGCTCTCCTCCTCGCCCGCGACGATGCCTGGTCAGCCTACCGCGCGGTCAGTGGAACTCGTTCTGCGCTGCCGCCAGACCGTGCTCAAGCAGGGCCCCGGCTGCGTCGGCCGACCGGCTCAGCAGGACGGGCAGCGCCTCGCGCTCAGCCGCGGAGAAGTCCCGCAGCACGAAGGCGGCCGGGTCCATCCGGCCCGGCGGCCGGCCAATGCCGATCCTGATCCGGTAGTAGTCGCGGGTGCCGAGGGCTGCGGTCACCGAGCGCAGGCCATTGTGCCCGTTGTCGCCGCCGCCGAGCTTGAGCCGGACGGTGTCGAAGGGAATGTCCAGCTCGTCATGGATGACAACGAC
>DASQIW010000225.1:0-11366 GCA_035631375.1 Streptosporangiaceae bacterium | reverse complement strand
CCCGCAGGTCGAGCGAGAGCTGGAGGTGCCGCACCGCCTGCGTGGGTTGCTCGTCCTCCACCAGGAAGTAGAACCCGACGTGCCGGTGCACCTCGGAACGCAGGTAGAGGTCGCCATCGGAGTCCGGCGCGTAGGCCAGGTCGAGAGCCTCCCAGTAATACGGCATCGCCGTGCTCCAGTCGCGGCGCAGCACCTGGTACACCAGGCCGAGCCCGAACAGTGAATGCGCCGTGGCAGCGCGCGCGTCGGCCTCCTGCCAGGCCATCAGCGCCTGGCGGAACAGTCGCTCTTCGGCCTCGATGTCCTCGGCTGCGACCGTCCCGCCACTCATGAGCCTGGTGATGTTCTCGCCGTGCGCCGCCATGCCCAGCAACTCCAGGGCACGCGCCCGGCCTGCGTGGTCGCCGTCCGTCACGGCCTTCGCCTGAGCCCGCTCAAGCACTTCCCTGGCCGGGCCAAAGTCGCCGGTCCGAAATAGGGCTTCCGCGAGCGCCTCGTCACCGGTCGCGAGCAGCTCCGCGATTCCATCCGTCACGCCCAAGATCGTAACGCCGCTACCCATGGCCCAGGCCGGCTTCGCCGTGGGAGGCTTACCGTGGCGCCGACCTGCAAGAGGCAAGCGACGCAAAGAGCGGAGGGCGCGGGATGTCTCGCAGCGACTTCGATCCTCCGGTAGTAGCCCGGCGGGCGCGCGACATAGTCGGGCCACGCGACGTGGATGGTGCTGCTGATGCGTACGACGATGTGCAAGCCGGCCACGTGCCGACCGAGGACCATGAGGCGCACGCGCCCGGAAAGACCTGCGAACTGTGCCACCGCGTGATCGAAGCGGGCCAGGACGCACGACTGCGCGCGGACGGTAACTGGATGCACGAGGCGTGCCCGATCCAGTAGCTGTTTCCTCCCAGCGACTAGCTGGCGCCTCGTCGAAATAGGAGAACCTGGCTGCCGTCTCCTCCACCGACAAGTTCGGCACAGTACAGCTCAGCGCAGAACGCCTCGCCGCTGCCGTACTCGACCCAGTCGCTGGCTTCATAATTGACGATGGCGAACGCACGGGTCGCGTGCACGCGCTGAGGACTGCCCCGAGTGAGCCCTGGACCAGGCTTATTGGTAGAATTCCGGCATTACCTCTGGCGGCGATGTCAGGCCGGCAGGCCGGGACTTTGCCGGGAACGCGGGCACTTTGTCTGCTCGTGCGCGAGGATGGTCGGACACGGGGGCGGCCGGTAAACCCTATGTGACCTGCAGTGCACTGGTGAAGAGCAGGAATGGCTAACGTCGGCGAGGAGCCAGCATGCCTTTCGATGTAGCCCGCACTTTCGCGGACCGCTCCGGCGAGAACTTCGCCCTGCACGAGCGGTACATGAATCACCAGCTCGCGCGGACACTGCGGACTCTCGGGTTCGACCGTAATTACGTACGGGCCGAGGGCTGCTACCTCTGGGATGATGCCGGGGCGCGCTACTTGGATTTCCTGTCCGGGTTCGGCGTCTACGCGCTCGGCCGTAGCCACCCGGCGATCAAGGCGGCGCTACACCAGGCCATCGACCTTGACCTGCCCAACATGGTCCAGATGGACTGCGCCCTGCTGCCGGGGCTGCTCGCCGAGCAGCTCGTGGGCCGGGCTCACCCTGGTATCAGCCGGGTGTTCTTCTGCAACTCCGGCGCCGAGTCGGTCGAGGCAGCCATTAAGTTCGCCCGGCAGTTCACCAAGCGGTCCAAGATCGTATACGCCGAGCATGCATTCCACGGGCTGACCACCGGCGCGCTCGCGCTGAACGGTGGCAAGGAGTTCCGGAAGGGCTTCGGGTCCTTGCTCGAGTCGGCGGCGGTCCCGTTCGGCAGCATCGATGCGCTCGAGCAGCAGTTGCGCACCCAGGACGCGGCCGCCTTCGTCGTCGAGCCGATCCAGGGCAAGGGCGTCTACTGCGCCACCCCGGAGTACTGGCGAGCGGCCCAGGCACTCTGCCGGCGGTACGGCACGCTGCTGGTCATCGACGAGGTGCAGACGGGCCTGGGCAGGACCGGGAAGTTCTTCTGCCACCAGCACTGGGGTCTTGAGCCCGACATCATCACCATCTCCAAGGCGCTGTCCGGCGGCTTCGTGCCGATCGGCGCCATGCTCACGACCGAAAAGGTGTTCTCGAGCGTGCACACCTCCATGGAGGACGCGCTCAAGCACTCGAGTACCTTCGGGCGCAACCAGCTTGCGATGGTGGCCGCGCTGGCGACGCTCGCGGCCTTCGACGATGAGGACATCATCGGGCGGGCTGAGCGTACGGGCTCCGACCTGCAGGCGAAGCTGACCGCCCTCGCAGAGCGCCAGGACCTGATCAGGGACGTCCGCGGTCTCGGGCTGATGGTCGGTGTCGAGTTCGGCGAGCCCTCGTCGCGCGCCGCTGCGCGCCGGTTCCGCACTCTGGAACGGGTGCGGGTCGGCATGTTCTCCCAGATGGTCGTCGTCCCGCTGTTCCACCGGCACCGGATCATCACCCAGGTGGCGGCGGACAACGTGAACATCATCAAGCTGATCCCGCCGCTGATCGCCGGCCCGGAGGAGGTCGACTACTTCGTCCAGGCGCTCGATGACGTGCTGGCCGACGCGCAGCGCGGCGCCGGGCTGACCTACGAGGTCGGCCGGACCATGGCACTGGGCGCGCTGCGTCGCAAGTCCCAGCGCAGCGTCGCCAACGGGCCGTCAGCACCGCAGCCGCAGGCCGCGGTCGCGGGGACTGGTGAGCCCGCGCCGGCCGCGGTCAGCACCGACCAGGAGCTGCCGTTAAAAGATGACGGACCGCGGCCGGTCCTGCCACGCCGGGCAGACTCGCAGCGTCCCGCGGTTGCCTCGATTCAGCCCGGCGATCGCGTGGTCGTCACCGGTGCGTCGGGCTTCATCGGCTCTGCCGTCGCGCGAGCTGTTCAGGCCAGGGGCGCGCATGTCGTAGCCCTCGTCGAACCGGGTGCCGACGCAAGGAACCTTGCCGGGATCCCGGAGGCTGAGCGCGTGGTCGTCGACATACGGGACGCCGCCGCCGTCAGGGACGCGTTCGAAGGCGCGCGATATGCCTTTCACCTCGCCGCCGTGTACCGCTTCTGGGCGCGTGATCCGCGCATCTTCCGTGACGTCAACGTGGGCGGTACGAGCAACGTCATCGAGGCCGCCCGCGCGGCCGGGTGCGAGCGCCTTGTCTACACCTCGACCGTGGGCGTCCTCGGGCTGGAGCGAGCCCGGCTCGGCGTGCCCGCCGACGAGACCAGCCGCGCCGACGTCGGGCACCTGTTCGGCGACTACAAGCGGACCAAGTACGCGGCGGAGCATGAGGTCCTGCGAGCGGCGGCCGAGGGCCTCGACGTCAGCCTCGTGCTGCCGACCTTCCCGCTCGGCCCGGGCGACACGGCGCCTACGCCAACCGGCAAGGTGGTGCTGGACTTCCTCAACGGCAGGCTGCCCGCGATCGCCGACACCGCGCTGAACGTGTGCCACGTCGATGATCTGGCCCTCGGCCACGTGGCGGCACTCGAGCACGGCCGGGCCGGCCGCAGCTACATTCTCGGCGGCGAGAACATGACCATGCGGGAGATCCTCCAGGCGCTGGCCGACTGCTCGGGCCTGCCGAGGCCACGGCTCGCAGTGCCATCCTCGGTAATCCTGGCCGCCGGCGTCGCGTCGACGCTGATTGAGGGGCGGCTGCTGCGACGGGAGCCGCATGTGCCGCTCGAGGCAGCGCGAATGTCCACCACAAAGATGATCTTCAGCGACAACCGCGCCAGGGCTGAGATCGGGCACAAGTCCCGGCCGGCTCGCCTCGCGATCGAGGATTCGGCCCGCTGGTTCGCGGAGAATGGTTACGTCCGGCCCGAGCGGCTCGCGGCGATCAGGTGGCCGCGCTGACACTGCCCCGGAGGGTGCCCTGACGAGCCTGACAGGATGTTGTCATGGGCACTGCGGAGCGGTTCGACCTCGCTCGGTTCGTGACGGCTCAGGACTCCGGAGGCAGTTACGACCACGCCGTCGCGGAACTACGGGCAGGCTGCAAGGTCGGTCACTGGATGTGGTACGTGTTCCCGCAGATCGCCGGCCTCGGGCAGAGCCCGACCTCAAAGCGGTATGCGATCAGCTCCGTCGCCGAGGCCAGCGCCTACGTGGAGCACCCGGTCCTCGGGCCGCGCCTGCTCGAGTGCGCGCACATTCTCACGGGCCTGTCCGGCCGGACGGCCGAGGAGATTTTCGGCGGCATCGACGCCATGAAGCTGCGTTCCTCGATGACGCTCTTCCAGCAGGCCGCCCCCCAGGAGCCGGTTTTCGGCAGCGTGCTCGGCCAGTACTACGCCGGCGTGCCGGACGCCGCGACGGAGCGGCTGATCACTCAGGCAGGCTTATCTCTACGCAGCCGCTGACGGGGTCGCTGGCAGAGACGCAGGATGGCTGACCGACGTGAGGCGTCGGGCTCATACTGTGGCCATGGATGACCGGACGTTGAGCGCGAAGGCCCGGCGACTTGCGGCCGCTCTGGAGCCCTTCGCTGGACAGGTGTACTTCGCTCCCGAGTGCCACGCGCACTACGTCGCCCTGGGTTTTGCGGCGAGCCCCACCGAGCGCAACGGGATAGCGATGCCGGACGGGTCCGCGTACTTCTGCAGCAGGGGATCGATGCTCGGGCAGGTGCCGGGCGAACTGGTCGCCGCGGCGTTCGCAGTATTCAACCCGGCAGCCGTCATCCCGGCGGTGACATTCGGATGGTCGCTGACCGACGCGATGACAATCGGGCAGGCAAGGACCGAGGGTTCCATCGCCCAGCTCACCAGGATCCTCGGATCCGCGCCTCCGGGCATCGAACGACTGCGCGACGCCCTCGGCCGAGCTAGCTCCTCGCTGCCGGTCGCGGGCAGGCCGTTGTACGCGGCGGTGCTGGCTCAGGAGGTGCCGGCGTCTCCGGTGGGCGCGGCGTGGCGGTTCGCCGACAGGCTTCGCGAGTATCGCGGGGACTCGCACACGGCCGCCTGGACCGCTGCCGGCTTTGACGCTGTCGAGATTGGCCTGTTGACCGAGCTCTACTGGGCTCTGCCCCTGAAGACGTACACCCGGTCGCGGGCCTGGTCCCAGGAGGAGCTCGATGCAGGGATAATGCGGCTCGAGGACCGCGGGCTCATCAAGGACGGTGCATTGACAGGACAAGGGCGGGACGAGCGCGAGGCGATAGAGACGTGCACTGATCGTCAATGTCGTCCCATCATTGAATGCCTGGGCGATGAATTCGATACCGTCATTAATGTGCTGACGCCGCTGGGCCGAGAGATTCGAAACAAGTGCGGCTATCCCGCCTCGGGACCGCACGATATCGCCAGTAGGGCGGCTAATCAGAACTGATCCTGTGGGTTACACCGCATTGTTTGACGATGAGTTGATCGTCAATTAACGTGCCTGGCATGCAGCCAGGTGACGCTCAGGCAACAGGAACGCTTCCTGTCGGCCAACTCGTCGCGTGGCTGGCCAGGCGGGGCGTTGACCTGGTCGCCCCGGTCCGGGCTGACTTGATCTCCGGCGGCCGGTCCAACCTCACCTACACGCTGTCGGGGGCCGACGGGCACCGGGTCGTGCTGCGCCGGCCGCCCTCGGGCGGGATCCTGGCTACCGCTCATGACATGACCCGCGAGTGGCGGTTTATCAGCGCGCTGCGCGGCACCGGAGTACCGGTCGCCGAGCCGCTCGCGCTGGCGGACACTGAGATCCTTGGCGTCCCGTTCTATGTGATGTCTTATGTCGACGGCCTGGTGCTGCACGATGCGGCGAGGGCGCAGGACTTGTCTCCGGCCGCCCGCCAAAGCGCGGCGGCCAGCCTGATCGACACCATGGTTGCCCTCCACCAGCTGGACATCGACGTGGTCGGGCTCGGCGATGCCGGGCGCCGCGACGACTATGTCGGTCGGCAGTTGCGCCGCTGGAAGCGGCAGTGGGACCAGTCGTCGTGCGCCGATATCACCGCGGTCGAGGAGGCGCATAAACGCCTGGTGGCGGCCGCACCGCCACAACGCCGGACCGGTATCGTGCACGGGGATTTCCGGCTCGGCAACATGATCTGCGGAGCCGACGGACAGATCCGTGCCGTGCTGGACTGGGAGCTGGCGACCCTCGGCGACCCCCTCGCCGACTTCGGCTGGACGCTGTCCTGGTGGGTGGAGCCGGGTGACCCCGGCGCGACAGCAGTGATGCCGACAGCGCCGCCGTCGGTCCTGCCCGGCTTCCCGCTGCGTCGATGGCTGATGGCGCGGTATGCCGACGGCATCGGCGCAGATCTGGATCGCATCGACTTCTATGTCGCATTCGCCTACTGGCGGGGCGCCTGCATCAGCGCAGGCGTCCTGACTCGTTATGAATCCGGCGTCATGGGAGATGACGGGTTCGACCACAGCGCACTGCGGACCAGGATCGCCAGCCAGGCTGAGGCGGCGCTCGAGCTGCTCGACGAGCACTAACAAGAAGGGATCACGCGAATTGACCCGCGAGGAAGCCGCGCTGTTGCTGGTCAGTCAGGCGCCCCACTTCCGGCTGGCCGATGTCGAGGTTTCCGGGATTCCGCTGCGCGTCTATGTCAACGCGCCGCGCTCACTTCGGTCACTGCTGGAGTCCACCACGTCGTTTGGTGAGCGCGAGTTCCTCGTTTACGAAGGCGAACGGTGGACGTATGCGGAGCACTTCCGCATCGTGGCCGGCCTCGCTCAGCGGTGGGCGGCTCACGGCATCGGCAAGGGCGACCGTGTCGCCATCGCGATGCGCAACTACCCGGAGTGGGCGATGAGTTTCTGGGCGGCGCAGGCTCTGGGCGCGATCGTCGTTCCGCTGAACGCCTGGTCGACGGGGCCGGACCTGAGCTACGTCATTCAGGACAGCAAGCCGAAGATCCTGGTGGCTGACGGCGAGCGGATCGCAAGCCTGGCTGGCCAATTGCCCACGTTGGCCCTGGATAGGGTCATTGCCGTCCGTGCCGGCGGATCGCATGATGCGGCCGACGGCCGGGTCGTTGCGTGGGAGGACGAACTCAGCACGCTGGATAGCCGCGCCACGCTCCCGCAGGTCGACATCGACCCGGACGACGACGCAACGATTCTGTACACCTCAGGGACGACGGGTTCCCCCAAGGGCGCCATCGGCACGCACCGCAATCACCTGACGAATCTGCGTAACACGGAGCTGAACGGCGCTATCGAGCTGGTGATTGCCGGGATAACCCCGCCTGCCGACCGTCCGCAGCCGAGCATCTTGCAAGTGTTTCCGTTCTTTCATATCGCCGGGTTGTCTGGCCTCTACGTATCGACCGCGATCGGCGCCAAGTTGTCGCTGCTGTATAAGTGGGATACCGGCCGAGCCATGGAAATGATTACCCGAGAGAACATCAACTCGGCGGCAATGGTCCCGACGCTGCTGCGGCGGCTGATGGACTGGGCTGAGGACAAGGACGTGTCCTTGCCGAGCATGAGCGGTGTCGGTGCGGGCGGCGCGCCCGTGCCACCGGATTTGATCCAGCGGGTCGAGCGTCGCTTCAGCCGCCGGATATCAGCGACGAACGGTTACGGGCTGACCGAGACCACCTCTGCGGTTGCGATGAATTCAGGCGCGGAGTATTTCCGCCATCCCGACAGCGTCGGCCGGCTTGTTCCCGGAGCTGACCTGCGGGTGGTCGACCCGGAAACCGGCCAGGACATGCCTGCGGGCAGCATTGGTGAGCTCTGGTTTCGCGGGCCCAACATCGTCCGCGGCTACTGGAATAAGCCAGCTGAGACTGCACAGGCATTCACCGACGGCTGGTTCCACACCGGCGACCTGGGTTACGTCGACGCGGCCGGCCTGATTTATGTGGTCGACCGGCTGAAGGACGTGATAATCCGCGCTGGCGAGAACGTCTACTGTGCCGAGGTTGAGGCAGCACTTTTCGACTTCCCGAGCGTTGAGGACGTTGCGGTGATCGGACTGCCGCACGCCTCGCTTGGCGAGGAGGTCGTCGCCGTGGTGGCGCTTCGGCCTGGCAGCCCCGAAGAGCCGGACGCCATGCTGAAGCACGCGGCAGGCCGGCTGGCCACGTTCAAGGTCCCGACTCAGGTCATTTTCATCGAAGGCGAGCTGCCGCGGACGGCGACCGGCAAGGTCCTGAAACGCCAGCTGCGGGACCGGTTCGCCGGCGACTCGGGACTCTCGCGAACGTCCGCACCTTAGTGCGGACCTGCCGCCCGCTCAGCCGCGGTTCATCCACTGCAGAACAGGCCGACTGTCGGTGTCACTGGGTAGGTTGCCGGCATGCCGAAGACTCAGTACTTCACCGCCACCAGCCTCGACGGCTTCATCGCTGATTCGGGCAACTCGCTGGACTGGCTCTTCCAGGCCGAGGCTGCTGCGAAGACTGAGTCGGCATCCGGTGACCTGTTCCACGATTTCTACGCGCAGGTCGGCGCGCTGGCCATGGGCGCGACCACTTACGAGTGGGTGCTCGGACACGAGAAGCTGCTGGACAAGCCCGGGAGCTGGCCCTACAGCGGGCGGCGCTGCTGGGTCTTCAGCCACCGCCAGCTGCCCGCTGTGCCTGGTGCCGACATCAGCTTCGCGTCGGGCGACGTGCGCGCCGTGCACCAGCAGATGCTGGCCGCCGCGGGCGGGCGCAATATCTGGCTGGTCGGCGGCGGCGATCTAGTCGGCCAGTTCGCCGACCACGGTCTGCTCGACGAGATGATCATCAGCATCGCGCCAGTCACGCTGGGCAGCGGCGCGCCACTACTGCCCCGCAGGCTCCTGCCCGGAGAGCTGACCCTGATCAGGTGTGCAGATGACGGGACGTTCGTACACCTGAGCTACGCGGTGAGCCGAACGTTGTTGTGACGTGTCAGCGCCCCGTGAACTTTGGTTCCCGCTTCTCGAGGAACGAGCGGACGCCCTCCCGATGGTCATCGGTCTGGAAGAGCGCGTCGAGTGTCTCGCTGACCCACCGGCCGAGTGAGGTCCAATCGGGATCAAGGGCTCGGCGCAGGCCAGCCTTGATGGCCTGGACGGCAAGCGGCGGGTTCGCGGCGATTCGGCGTGCGAGTGCCCACGATGCCGAGATGAGTTCCTCATGTGCGACCATCCGGCTGGCCAGTCCGATGCGGCAGGCCTCGGCGGCGTCGATGATGTCGCCGGTCATCAGCAGTTCCGCTGCCTTCTCCCGGCCGACTAGCTGAGCCAGGCGGCCAAGACCCGCAGGATCGCTGACGAGGCCGCGGCGGACGAACAGTTCCCCGAACCTGGCGCGCTCGGAGACGATCCGGAAGTCGGCCATGAGAGCCAGTTCCATGCCCCAGCCGACGGCGGCGCCGTTGACCGCCGCGATGATCGGGATGTCGGTGAACAGCAGGGCGTCCGCAGCAGGAGTCAGCCGCGGCGTGTGTCTCCTCCGCTCCCGCACCTCGCCCGCACCCATGATGGCCCGGACGTCGTCGCCCGAGCAGAATGCCGGGTCGGCGCCCGTGACGATCAGAACGCGCGCGGACAGGTGGAGCACGGCGTCCTCGATCTCGGCGAACGTCTGATGCCGCAGCGCGTTGCGCACTGCTGGCCGGTTCAGCGTCAGCACGGCGATCTCGTCTTCGAGGTGGAGCGTGATGTCCTCGTACGGCTGCGCCACGTTGCCGTCCTCCAGGACCGCTCGACGCCGGCAGGGAGCGGACCCGTAGCGTGAGTCTCCACCCACCCGATTGCAGGAGCGGATATGGCAGAACCCACGGGCTCGGCGCCCGTCCTGTACAGCGTGCGCGACGGCGTCGCCACTATCACGCTGAATCGGCCAGACAAGCTTAATGCGCTGACCGGCGACATGATCCAGCGGCTGTGTGCGGCGTTTGACCAGACCGACAGCGACGACGACGTCCGCGCCGTCGTCGTGACCGGGGCTGGGCGCGCGTTCTGCGCCGGCGCCGATCTGAGCCGCGGCGCGCGCACGTTTGACTACCGGACCAACGCCGCGGCTGCGGAGTCGCACCGTGACCCGGGTGGTGTGCTGGCGCTGCGGATCTATCGCTCACTGAAGCCGGTCATCGCCGCCATCAACGGACCAGCGGTTGGTGTCGGCGCCACCATGACGCTGCCGATGGACATCCGGATCATGGCGGACACGGCACGGGTGGGTTTCGTATTCGCCCAGCGCGGCATCGTGCCTGATGGGGCCGCGAGCTGGTTCCTGCCGCGGCTAGTTGGCATCAGCCTGGCGCTGGAGTGGTGCCTGACCGCGCGGGTCCTGCCCGCCAGCGAGGCCCTGGCCGGCGGCCTTGTCCGCCGGCTCTGTCCTGCTGACGAGGTATTGCCGGTCGCCGCCCAGCTCGCCGCCGAGATCGCGATGAACGCCGCGCCCGTCTCGGCGGTGATCACCAGGCAGCTGCTCTGGCAGATGCTGGGTGCCGACCACCCGATGGCGGCGCACCGCATCGAGTCGCGGGCCATCTTCGACACCGGCCGGATGGCCGACTCGGCCGAAGGAGTGGCGGCATTCCTGGAGAAGCGCCAACCGAACTGGACAATGGCGCCGACCAGGAACCTTCCTGACTGGTTCCCGTGGCGGCCGGAGCCGCCGTTCGCTCAGTAGTCAGGCAGGATGAACCGGCCGTCCCGGTCGCGTCGCACCGGGACGACGGCGGTTACCGCGTCGGCCGGCAGCGCGCCGTAGATGTGCGGGTACTCCTCCACGCCGTCGGGCGGTGCCTCGTAGCGGACGGGGGAGCCAACCAGCCCGCTGTCGATCACGAGTAGCACGAGGTCGTCGGCGTCCGCGTAGTAGCGCTCCGCCACACCACGCACCTGGTGACGCTGGGAGCAGTGAATGAAGCCCTGCTCGGCCAGCGTCACACCCCGCGTCGACATCCGGTACTCGCCAGCCGCTTCGGCGGCGAGCCACTCGCCGCGGTCGGCGAGGTGGAACAGTTCGGCCACCGCGTAGCGGTCAGTCGAACGATGGCTTGCGGTCGCGGGTCCGCTTCAGCTCGAAGAAGCCGTCCGCCTCGGACACCAGCGCCAGGCCGTCCCACAGCCGTCCGGCCGCCTCCCCCTTCGGGGCTGGCGTGATAACAGGGCCGAACAGGGCCCTGCCCCGAATCCGGACGACCGGCGTTCCGACGTCAAGCCCCACCTCGTCGAACGCCTCGTGGTGTGACTTCTTGATCGCGTCGTCGAACTCGGTGCTGGTGCCCGCGTCGGCCATCGATGCGGGCAGCCCGACCTCGGCGACGGCCTCGGGAAGCACGGCGGGGTCCGCACGGCGGCCCTGGTTGTGGAAGCGGGTGCCGAGCGCGGTGTACAGCGGGCCAAGAATCTGCGGCCCGGAGTGCTGCGCCGCGGCCGCGCACACGCG
>DASQIW010000224.1:0-16467 GCA_035631375.1 Streptosporangiaceae bacterium | reverse complement strand
CTTGTCCGCCACCGGCAGCGCGAAGAACTCTGCGCTCGCTTCGGCGAGCTCTGCAAGCAAGCTGGCGGGCACGCCGTGGCCGGTCACGTAGAAGAAGCCCCGATCCCGGCAGGCGGCCTCGATCTGACCGGCGACGGACATCGCTGCCGCTTCCGATGCCTGCCCGCCGCGGACCAGCGGTCCTACGTCGATGACGGGCAGACTCGGCGATCCCCGAGCTCGGTCCATGGGAGCCATCCTGCCGTTAATCGGCTCACCGACCCCCGCCCAGGTACCCGGCGAGGTGATCGCCCGTGAGGCAAAAGGTGGCCCGGTGGTGCTGGCCTGGTCGGTGCACAGCAGGGGATGCGCGATTATGGGGGCGTGGTCGGGGCGGACATGCGGTGATGCAGGGGTTCGCCGAGCTGATCGCACCGTCCCGCCTTGGCCGCAGTTTTCGCTGGCTGCTGGCGTCCTCGTGGGTGACCAATCTAGGCGACGGGATCACCCTGGCGGCTGGCCCGCTACTGGTTGCGTCGCAGACGCGCAGTCCGCTCACAGTCGCGATGGCTGCCTTCCTGCTGCGGCTGCCGTGGCTGCTGTTCGGCTTGCACGCAGGCGTGGCCGCCGACCGGTTCAACCGGCGCGCGCTCGTGATAGCCACCGGGCTGGTGCGGCTGGGGATCCTGCTGCTGCTGGTGGCGTCGATCCTGACACACCGTGTCAGCATCGGGGTGGTCCTGGCCGCCCTGTTCCTGTTCGGGGTCGTCGAGACCTTCGGCGACACCACGACCACCACACTGCTCCCCATGCTCGTCGGCAAGCCGGACCTCGGGATCGCGAACTCACGGGCGATGACGGGCCTGGTCGTGTGGAATCAGCTGGCGGGGCCGCCGGTGGGTGCCGCGCTGTTCGCGGCGGGGATGGCGCTGCCGTTCGCCAGCGAGAGCGTGTGCGTGCTCGCCGGCGTGCTGTTGATTTCCCGGGTGCGGCTGCCCGTGCACGGCGCGCGCGGCCAGCGCGCCAGGGTTCGTGACGATATCCGCGAGGGCTGGCGCTGGCTGTGGGGGCACGCCGCGGTGCGGACACTCGCGATCACGATCTTTACCTTCAACGTGACCTTTGGCGCCGCCTTCTCGGTGCTGGTTCTGTACGCGCGTGAGCGGCTGGGCATGGGCGCGCTCGGCTTCGGGCTGATTACCACCGCGATGGCGGTGGGTGGCCTGCTGGGCGGCGGCTGCTACGGCTGGCTGGAGCGGCACCTGCGGCTGGGCGTCATCATGCGCGGGGGTCTCATCATCGAGACGCTGACCCACCTCGCGCTCGCGCTCACCCGCACGGACTGGTTCGCGCTGATCGTCTTCGTGATCTTCGGCGCTCACGCGTTTGTCTGGGGCACGACGTCGACGAGCGTGCGGCAGCGGGCCGTGCCGGCCGAGTTCCAAGGCCGCGTCGGCAGTATCTACCTCACGGGCGTGGTCGGTGGCATCGTGATCGGGTCGGTGCTCGGCGGCCTGGTCGCCGAGGCGTGGGGCATCACCGCGCCGTTCTGGTTCGCATTCGCCGGGTCGGCCGTCATCCTCGCGCTGATCTGGCGCTCGCTGCTGTTCATCGCGCACACCGACGAGCAGGCCCGAGCGAGTGCCGCCGCCGGAGCGGCCTGAGGCCTGGCGGTCACCGGGTCAGCGATGCCCGGCCAGGTACCGCGCGAGATGATCGATCACCTCGCGGGCGTCGTCCTCGATGCCGTAGATAAAACTGGACTTGCGCCGCCGCAGCACCGGCAGCCCGAGCGCATACAACCCGGGGCTGTCCACCACGCCGCCGTCGTGGCGCAGGTGGCCCTTGGTGTCGACCACGGGCACGTCGAGCCAGCCGTAGTCGGGCCGGAACCCCGTCGCCCAGATGATCGTGCGTATCTCGCCGCTTTCCAGGTCGAGCTGCAAGCGGGCCGAGTCCGGCACCCGCGTGGGCGCGAAGCGCTCGGAAGGCCCGACCTCGCTGTCGCGTCCGGTGGTCAGCGCCCACTCGTCGAAGGTGTCCAGCAGTCGTTCCATCTTGAGGTCCGCGAGCGAGAACATGTTGCGGAGGCCCCCTGAGAACAGGGCGCGGCCGTCCCGCACCGTGGCCCACCGGCCCACGAGCTCGACTCCCAGCGCGGTCAGCGCGTTGATGTCCAGAGTCGTCCGCTGGGGAGTCCCCACGAGCTGAGGAGAGGGCAGCCGCCGGGCGCGAGTGAGGTCGTCGAGCTCGTCGTAGCGCTGGTCCCACACGCCGGAGCAGTCCATCCACCACAGCACGTCGCGGCCGCGATAGGTGCGCGGCAGCCGCACATGCTCTCCCACCGAGAGCGTCACCGGCCGCCCGGACTGCTGTAGCTCGGCTGCCAGCTGCACGCCAGTCGCCGAGGCTCCCACGACGAGGACGCCGGCGTCGGAGAGCTGGTCAGGCTCGCGGTAGTCGAACGGCGTCAGTTGGTCAACGGCCGTTGGCACCGCGCCCGCGAACTGCGGTAGCGCGGGCCGGTTGCAGGCACCGCTCGCGATCACCACTGTCCGGCAGCGAACCTCGCCGTCGCTCGTCCTGATCTCGTAATCGTCGCCGGCGCGTCGCACCGCCGTGACGTTCGTGCTGGTCCGGACCGGAGCCCCGGAGACCTTGGCGAAGCGGTCGATGAACTCCGTGATCTCCGCCATCGTCATATAGCCGTCGGGGTCCGGGCCTTCGTAGCGAAGGCCCGGCACCCGGCACTGCCAGTTCGGCGTGAGCAGCCGGAGGGAGTCCCAGCGCTCGCGCCGCCAGGAATTCGCGACCTCGCCGCGCTCGAGCACAACGTGGTCGATCGACCGGTCGCTCAGGAACTGGCTCGCGGCGAGACCTGCGTGGCCCGCCCCGATGACAACCGCGGTAACGCGCTCTGCGGCCTGGCCCGTCAAGCGACCTCGACCGTGACGTTGGTCGGGTTCGTGAGCGCGTCGAAGACGGCGGAACGCTTCTGCGACTGAGCCACCAGCGCCTCGATCTCCTGCCTCGATGCGTCCGCGTCGATGGTGAACGTCACCTTGATGTCGTTGTAGCCGTTGCGGACGTCACTGTCAGCACCGAGGATGCCGCGGATGTCGTGGTCGCCTTCGACCGTCGCCTCGACCGAACGCAGCTGGATGCCGCGGTTCTCCGCGACGGACGCCACACCAGCCGTCAGGCAGCTCGCCAGGCCGACGATCAGGTACTCGATCGGCGTGATGCCCTTGTCCGTCGCCGCGAAGACCTCGGGGTGGTCAGCCTCGAACACCGACTCTTCCTGGTGGGCCTGCTCCTCGCCGAGGCCGAAGAAGCTCTGGACGTTGATGGTGCTGTGGACCCCGTTGTTCCACTTCGCGGACGCCCGCCAGGTGAACTGGGCAGCCTCAGGCGCGCCCTTCAGCACCTCGCGCGCGTCGAGCAGCGCCTGCACGTTGACGCCATTAGTAACCGTTGTCATATCGCGTGACCCCTCTCACCCACCCACGCTCAAATTCCTACTGGTGTGCGTGACAATACACGGACCAGGTAAGAGCTACCATATCCGTCATGGCAGAGCCAGCCTCGAAGCTCACGGCCGGCTCGGTCGGCACCGTGGAGACCCAGTACCTCGACCTCCCCGGGCCCATTCGGCTCGACTGCGGGCAGGACCTCTACCCCGTCCGGGTGGCGTACGAGACCTATGGTGAGCTCTCCCCGGCGCGCGACAACGTCATCCTGGTATGCCACGCCCTCAGCGGCGACGCCCATGCGGCAGGCTTCGCGAAGACCCCGCAGGAGGAGAGCACTCGGGACGGGTTCGGGGCAGAAGACCGCGACGGCTCGGCCGGCAAAGGGCTTGGCTGGTGGGACGGGATGATCGGCCCAGGCAAGGCATTCGACACCGAGCGCTTCTTCGTCGTCTCCACGAACTTGCTCGGCGGCTGCCGCGGGACGACGGGGCCGTCGTCGGCCGACCCCAGGACAGGCCAGCCGTACGGTCCCGATTTTCCAGTCATCACCGTCGCCGACATGGTCCGGACTCAGCGCGCTTTCCTGGACGTCCTCGGCATCGAGCGGCTCGCGGCGATCGCGGGTGGCTCCCTGGGCGGGATGCAGGCGTTCGAGTGGGCGATCCAGTTTCCCGAGCAGGTCGACGCCATTGTGGCCATCGCCAGCACGCACGCCCTCTACCCGCAGGGCGTGGCCTGGAACGCGATCGCGCGGAACGCGATCACGGGTGACCCGGCCTGGCAGGGCGGTCGGTATTACGGCACGGGCAGCAAGCCCGATGCGGGCATGGGGGTGGCGCGGATGGTGGGCCACGTCACCTACCTGTCGGCGCCCGCGCTGGACGACAAATTCGGTCGGCGTCTGCAGTTCGCCGATGACATCCGCTACACGATCACCGAGCCGGAGTTCGAGGTCGAGAACTACCTGCGGCACCAGGCCGAGTCGTTCGTCAAGCGTTTCGACGCCAACACCTACCTCTACACCTCGCGCGCGCTGACCTATTTTGATCTCGCCCGGCAGTACGGCGGCGGCTCGCTCGGCCGGGCGCTCGACGGCGTGCTGGCGCGGACGCTGCTGATAGCGTTCAGTTCCGACTGGCTGTACCCGCCGTCGGCGTCGAGGGAGATCGAGGCGGAGCTTCACGCTCTCGGCAAGCCGGTCGAGTGCCACGTGATCGAGGCGCCGTATGGCCACGACTGCTTCCTGCTCGAGGAAGCCCGGCAGACACCCATCATCCGGCGGTTCCTGAGTCAGCACACTCTGGCCGGCCGAGTCGGCCCAGGCAGCCCAGCCGGCGCCTGACGCCACGGAATACACGCAAGTCGAGGAAGGCCTTCGTGACCGACAAGCTCCCCCGCGCGGAGGAAGCCCGCGCGTTCGGATTCGAGACCCGGCAGCTGCACGCAGGGCAGCGGCCCGACCCGAACACCGGCGCACGAGCCGTGCCGATCTTCCAGACGACTAGCTACGTGTTCGAGGATCCGGAGTCAGCCGCGGCGTACTTCAACCTGCAGGAGTACGGGAACACGTACTCGCGGATCATGAACCCGACCGTCGCTGTGTTCGAGGAGCGCGTGGCCAACCTCGAGGGCGGTGCGGGCGCGGTGGCCTTCGCCAGCGGGATAGCCGCCCAGGCGGCCGCGTTGTTCACGCTGCTGCAGCCGGGCGACCACGTCGTCTCGTCCACAGCGCTGTACGGCGGTACGGTCAACCAGCTCAAGCATTTCCTGCGCAAGATGAATATCGAGCTGACGTGGGTCGATCCCGACAACCCGGACGCCTGGGAGCAGGCCATCAGGCCGAACACCAAGGCGTTCTTCGGCGAGACGATCGGCAACCCCGCCGGCAACGTGCTCGACATCGAGACGCTGGCGGCCCTCGCGCACTCCCGCGACCTGCCGCTCATCGTGGACAACACGTTCGCCACGCCATACCTGTGCCGGCCGATCGAGTGGGGTGCCGACATCGTGATCCACTCGGCCACCAAGTTCATGGGCGGCCACGGCACGAGCATCGGCGGTGTCGTGGTCGAGGCAGGCACGTTCAACTGGTCCAATGGGCGGTTTCCGGTGGTCGCGGATCCGTCGCCTGCCTACCACGGCCTGCAGTTCCACGAGACGTTCGGAACCTACGGCTATCTCATGAAGCTGCGGGCCGAAACCCTGCGTGACCTCGGCGCGGCCATGTCGCCGTTCAACGCGTTCCTGTTCCTGCAGGGGCTCGAGACGCTTTCGCTGCGGATGGAACGCCACGTGGAGAACGCCCGCGCGGTCGCCGCCTTCCTCGAGGCACACGAGCTGGCCTCGAATGTGACCTATCCCGGGCTCCCGGCCAGCAAGTACCGGACGCTGGTGGATAAGTACCTGCCGCGCGGCACGGGCGCGGTGTTCTCGTTCGACTGCGCCGGTGGCCGGGCGGGCGGTCAGGACCTCATCCGAGGCGTGACGCTGTGGTCTCATCTGGCGAACGTCGGCGACGCGAAGAGCCTGATCATCCATCCGGCCAGCACGACGCACCGCCAGCTCAGCGACGACGAGCTACGGGCTGCCGGCGTCGGGCCAGGCACGGTGCGGCTGTCGGTCGGCACCGAGTCCGTCGAGGATCTGATCTGGGATCTGCAGCAGGGATTCGCGCTCGTGGCCGCGACGGCGGAACAGAAGGTGGCGACGGCATGATCGATCTCGCGAGATACCAGGACCCGCTGGTCATCCAGCGAGTCCTCCACACCGCCAGGACGATCGCGATCGTGGGCCTGTCGCCCAACGAGCTGCGGGCCAGCTACTTTGTCGGCTACTACCTCAAGCGGCACGGCTATCGCGTGATCCCGGTGAACCCGCGCGAGTCCGAGATTCTGGGGGAGAAGTCGTACGCGAGCCTGCTGGACATCCCCGAGCCAGTAGACGTCGTGGATGTCTTCCGCGCGCCCTCCGCGCTGCCGGGGATCGCGCGGGAGGCAGTCGCGATTCGTGCCGGTGCTCTCTGGTGCCAGTACGGCGTGATCAACGCCGAGGGAGCGCAGATCGCCGAGGACGGCGGCGTGCCGGTGATCATGGACAGGTGCCTGAAAGTCGAGCACGCGCGCTACGCGGGCCGGATGCACTGGCTGGGCTTCAACACCGAGCGCGTCACGTCCGTTCGCTCGGGACTCCAGTAGCCGGCGAGGTGCACCCGGCGTCTAGTTGCGCAGGCCGGCACTCGTCAGCGACTGTCTGACCAGCGCCGGCGCTGCTACGGTGAGCGAACACGGGCGTTGACGACCTGCCGGACTAATGCGCGGAGTAGCCACATGAAGCGGAGCACCGACCGGATCCTGGCCACGCACACGGGCAAGCTTGTCATGCCGGATGCGGGAAACACCTTTATGGGCCCGCCGCCCACCCCGCCCGAGCAAGTCGAGCACGAGATCAGTGAGCTCGTGAAGAAGCAGGTCGAGATCGGGATGGACGTCATCTCGAACGGCGAGCCGGCCGGCATTGGCCCGGGCACGATGTTCCAGCTCATTGATGGATTCGAGACGATCGATGTCAACATCCCGGCGGACGAGCCTGCCGTGAGCCTCGAGCGCGTCCGCTGGCTGGGCCGCGACTTCTTCGAGTACCAGGACTTCTACACCAACATGTTCTCGACCTGGATGGGCGACTTCGACAATCCGGTGATCAACATGCGGACCGTGGTCAGCGGGCCGGTCAAGCTGCGGTCGATGGAGCCGATCGAGCATGACATCCAGTTGTTCAAGAAGGCACTCGCCGAGCACGCCCCGGACAAGGAGGCGTTCTACTGCGTCATCGCGCCGGAGTGGCTCGAGGAGTTCGTCTGGAACGAGTACTACAAGACCGACGACGATTTCGTGGTCGCGCTCACCGAGGCGATGGCCCCGATTTTCAAGACCGTCACGGACAGTGGCCTGATACTCCAGATCGACGACCCGGCGATCAGTCACGACTGGGAAGAGGCGCGCCGCCCGCCGATGACGGACCAGGAGTACGAGCGCTTCATCATGATCCGCATGGAGGCGCTCAACGCAGCGCTCGAGGGCGTCCCCGAGGACCGGGTCCGCTTCCACACCTGCTGGGGCAGCTGGCCGGGGATGCACACGAACGAGGTGCCGCTCCGCAAGCTTGTCCCGACGATGCTGAAGGCGAAGGCCCAGGCCTTCTCGCTCGAGTCCGCCAAGTCGACCCACCGGCTCGAGTGGCAAGTCTGGCGTGACGAATTCAAGTGGCCGGAGGACAAGATCATCATCCCGGGCGTGGTCGATCACACGACGCCGATCGTCGAGCCCCCCGAGGTCGTCGCCGATACGATCATCAATTTCGCGAACGTCTGCGGGCGGGAGAACGTCATCGCCGGGACGGACTGCGGCATGCGCTGGCACGCCCAGGCCGCCTGGGCGAAGTACGAAAACATCGTCAAGGGCGCGGAGCTTGCCACGAAGCAGCTCTGGAAGTAGCACGCTGGCGCACATCGGACGGCGTGGTCCCGCGCGCCGCAGGCACCGGCTGAGCGGCTGACCGGCTGCGCATGGTGGCCTAGGGCGCAACGAAGGAGCTGACCGTGTCAGACGACATTCCAGCGCGGGCCCTGGAACTGCGCTCACTGGTGACCAGCCAGGCAACAATCCAGGTGACGCTAGAAGATGTTGACGTTCCCGTGCCAGGGGCCGACCAGGTCCTGATCAGGATGGGAGCCGCGCCGATTAACCCGTCCGACCTTGGCTTGCTGTTCGCGGGAGCCGACCTGACCAATGCGACAGCGGGCGGCACCGCCGAACGGCCCGTTATGACCGCCCCGCTGCCCCCGGCTGCGGCGCGCGCCGCCGCGGCACGGGTCGGCCAGTCGCTTCCGGTCGGCAACGAGGGCGCCGGAACCGTCATAGCGACCGGCTCGTCCGATGCGGCCCGGCGGCTTGGAGGCAAGACCGTCGCGGTCGCTGGCGGCGGCATGTACACGCAGTACCGCTGCGTGGCCACTGCTGCCTGCATGGAACTGCCAGATGGCGTCGACGCGGTGGCCGGCGCTGCGTCGTTCGTCAACCCGATGACCGTACTCGGCATGGTCGAGACAATGCGCGACGAAGGGCACGCGGCTCTCATCCACACCGCTGCTGCCTCGAACCTCGGCCAGATGCTCAACCGGGTCTGCATCGAGGATGGCATCCCCCTCATCAACATCGTCCGGTCGGCCGCGCAGCTGAAACTCCTGACGGACCAGGGCGCCACACACGTCCTGGACTCGACGACCGAGCCGTTCATGAAGGACCTCACGGCGGCCATCGCCGAAACGTCGGCGACGATCGTCTTCGACGCCATCGGCGGGGGGCAGCTGGCGAGCCGGATCCTCACCTGCATGGAGGCCGCGCTCATCGCCGGGAGCCCGTACAGCCGGTACGGCTCTGCGGTCCACAAGCAGGTCTACATCTATGGGTCCCTCGACCGCAGCCCCACCGAACTGGTGCGCAACTACGGCACCGCCTGGGGCGTCGGCGGCTGGCTGCTGACGCCGTTCCTCGCCAAGGCAGGACCAGCCCGCATCGCCGCGATGCGCGAGCGTGTCGCGGCCAGCCTCACGACGACCTTCGCGAGTAGCTACGCCGGGCAGCTCTCGCTCGTCGAGGCCCTGAAGCCCGATGGTGTCGCCTCCTACGCCCGGATGGCAACGGGTACCAAGTACCTCATCGTCCCGAACGGAGGCGCCGAGGCGCAGACGGCTCAGTAACCGCATTGTGGGACGGCTATCAGCTGACCTCATGATGGAGCTCGAGCAGGCGCTCCGCCTGCACCTGGACCTGTAAGGCTGCGGACAGCTCGCCGCGGTCGTGTCAGCAGCCGAGCAGCGTGGCGAGGTGATCGAGTCCGTCGGCTTCGAGCAGGCCGTCCAGGGCAGGCGGCTTGGCTGAATGCGTGCCGTCACCCCACTCCAGGGGGCGACGGATGAAGACAGGTCGAATGCCGAGCGCGGCCGCCGCGCTCAGGTCAGAGCCGTGCGCGGCGACCATTCCGGCGTCCTCGGGTCGGCACTCGAGCAGCCTGAGCGCTGTGCGGTACACCTGCGGATCGGGCTTGTAGCTGCCGGCCAGCTGGGCGGACAGCACCGCATCCATGCGCAGGTCAGCGAACTTGAGCAGGTCGGCCAGCAGGGCCACGTGGCCATTGGACAGCGTGGCCAACAGATGCTGACGACGCAGCCGGTCTAGACCCGGCCGGGAGTCGGGCCAGGGCCGGAGCCGCCGCCACCCGTGGACGAGCGACTCGCGGTCGTCAGCCGGCAACCGGATGTCATGCCGGGCGAGCACATCGCTGAGCGTCTCGCGCTGCAGGGAGTCGAGGTCACGCCAGGCAGTGCCCTCGCGGACTCGGTTCATCGCGGGCTGATACGCCCGCCGCCAGTCGTCGATGACGGCCGGCCAGTCGGCCTGCGCTCCGGTACGGGCCGCGGTCGCCTCAGCCAGCTCGATCAGGCTGGAACGCCAGTCCACCAGCGTCCCGAACACGTCGAACAGCAACACGCGCATCTGAGTCACAGCCGCCAGTATGGACCGCCTGAGTCCGGTGCCGTTAACCCCAAATCTGAAATAGAGGACAAGCCGGTTAAGATGACGCGGTGTCGCCTGATAGCGCCGGATTCTGCGCGCGTCCGTCCGCCCCGTGCCGATGAGACAGCTGGTAGCGCTCGGCCGGGGGCTGGTGCACCGCGCGGGCACGGCGGTGATCATCCTCGTGGTAGCGGTCATCGCCACCGCCACCGCCGCAGCCGGGCCGGTCTACTACCATGCAGCGCAGCACTCGATCCTTGCTGACGTGGTCTCGGGCGCGCCCTTTCTCGGCCGCGGCTATGAGGCGACGCTCACCGGTCCGGTGGCCGGCACGCTGTCCACCCTCCAGGGCGATCTGGGTGCAGAACTCGACAAGGATCTCGGCGCGGCTGGTCGTCAGCGGGTATTCGCCCCGCCGGTGGAGTCGATCGAGGCGACCACCGGCGTGCTGTCGCAGGTCGAGCCCTTCCTGCTGGTCTGGCGGGACGGCTTCTGCGCACACCTGGCCATCACCGGGAGCTGCCCGGCAAGCGCCGACCAGGTTCTGGTCAGCCAGGCGGACGCCCGGGTCGCCGGCTGGCACGTTGGCAGCCACATCAACGCGGTTGACTGGCCCACCCTGACCGTGACCGGCGTGTACAAGGCGCCAGACATGAGCAGCGACTACTGGGTCCTGCACGTCGAGGACTACTTCCCGTTCGAGCGCCCGCAGGACGTCAGGCACCCGTCGGCGAACCTGGACGCCGTCTTCACCAGCCAGGCGACCATGGCCGCCGCCCCGGCTGCGCAGCAGGGTACGGCGACGGTTGACCAGGCGCTGGCATCACACCGGCTGGCCACCGGCGACGTCCGACCGCTCGCCGCGGGGCTGACGGCATTCACGACCAGCGTCGATCTGGCCGGCGCACAGGTCGTCGTCCAGTCCACCGTGCCGAGCACACTCGCGGCGGTTCAGGCCCAGTGGCGAGCGGTCGCCGTGCCGGTCACCGTGACCACGACGACGGTGCTGCTGCTGAGCTGGCTGCTGCTCTACCTGATCGTGCTGGAAGCGGTGGAAGCCCGCGGCGCTGAGATCGCGCTGGCCAAGCTGCGGGGACACGGCTGGCGGAGCACGCTGCTCTTCGGGTTGTCCGAGCCGACCGTGCTGCTCATTGCTGCCCTGCCAGCGGGCACGCTCGCGGGCTGGGCGGGCGCGCGATACCTGGCCACCGCCTTGCTGCAGCCAGGCACGCCGGTCACCCTGCCGTGGTCCGCCTGGGCGGCGGCCGCCGCGACGGTCGCCGGAGGACTCGCCGCGGTGATCATGGCGGCGCAGCGGGCGTTGCGGCGGGGGGTCGTGGAGCAGTTCAGGCGTCCGAGCCGGCAGTCCGCCAGCCGGGGCTGGGTGCTGGACTCGATCCTGCTCACCGGGGCCGTGGCGGGCCTGGCTGAGCTGTACACCAGCGGGCAGCTCGGCTCTGGTCATAATGGCGTGCTCGAGCTGCTGGTCCCCGGCCTGACGGGGCTGGCCGTGGCGGTCATCGCGTCCCGGCTGCTGCCACTGGTCTGCCGCGCCCTGTACGGCATCACCTCGCGGCGCGGAAGTCTCGCGCCATTCCTGGCGCTCCGGCACATCGCCCGCCGTGAGGGCGGGATCCGGACCACGATCGTGCTGGCCACGGCCTTCTCGCTAACCGCTTTCGCGTTCGCCGCCTGGTCGGTCGGCCAGCGCAACTACCGGCTGGTCGCCAGTACCCGGATCGGCGCGGCGGATGTCCTGACGGTGGCGGTGCCGCCCGGCCGTGACCTCGGCACGATCGTGAACAGGGCCGATCCCTCCGGCCGGCTCGCGACAGTCGTGGACACCTACATCGGTCTCAGCGGGAGCGCGGCGGGCCAGTACACCCTCGCCGTGGATCCGGCGCGGTTCGCCGCGGTGGCTGCCTGGCCCGGCTCGCTGCCTGCCCGGAACGCCGCCGCATTCGCCCGCCGGCTGCACCCGCCCGCCGCGCCTCCGATCATGCTGACCGGTGACGCCATGAGGGTGACGGTCGCCGTGGCGTCGATGTCACCGGGCGAAGTGCTCTATGCGAACGTGACAACTGGTTCCACGCCCGTCACGCTCGGCGCGCTGCCCACGCATGGTTCCGCAACGCTGACCGCGCCGCTGACCGGTTGCCCGTGCGTCCTGCAGAGCCTCGCGCTGACCGAGCCCAGCGCCCAGGTTCGTTTTGGCCGCTCAGGGATTCAGGTCAGCGGCAAGATGACCATCACGGCCGTCGATGTGCGCGCCGGAGGCGGCTGGCGGCCGGCCGCGCCGGCGGCCGTGCTGGGCTCCGCCGCTGACTGGCGGGATGTCACGGCTGGCCAGAGCTCACGTCCGGACCTCGCTGCTGGCTCTCGCGGGCTGACCTGGACCATCACCGATGTGGACGCGAGCACCGACCCCACGCTTGCGGCGGCGAATGTACCCGTGCACATGCCTGCGCTGATCGCTGCTCCGCTGGCCACGCCTGACCAGTCAGTACTCACGGGCAACAGCCTGGACGGCTCGCCGCTTCAGCTCCAGATCCTCGGAGTGCTGCCAGCCGTTCCTGGCGCCCCCGGTAACGGAGTGATCGTCGACCGGAATTACGCGGAGCTGGCCGCCGGGGACAACCTTGGCCAGGCCTCGCAGCAGGTGTGGCTGGCGTCCGGCGCGCTCGGAATCATCAAGCCCAAGCTGCTGGCGAGCGGGGTCAAGATCTTGTCGGTGAGCTCGACGGCGACCGCGGTCGCGCAGCTCAACCGCCAAGGACCCGCCCTGGCGAGCGCGCTCTTCCTGGCTGACGCGGTGGCTGCGGCGGTGCTGGCGGCTGGTGCGGCCATTCTCGGGCTCTACGCTTCGGTCCGCCGCCGTCGCTACGAGTACGCGGCCATGGAGGCATCGGGCACCCGCCGCCGGACGCTGCACAGGTCCCTGCTGCTCGAACTTGCGGTGGTGCTGGGCTTCGGCGTGCTCGTCGGCGCGGCCACCGGGCTCGTCACGGCCCGGTTTGTGCTGGCCAACGTGCCGGAATTCACGACTCAGCCGACCGCGCCGGCGCTGAATTACCTCCCGCCGGCAGGTCCGGTGGCGACACTGCTGGTCGTGACGGCCACGTTCCCTGTCCTTGCCGCACTGATCTCAAGCGTCACGCTTATCCGCGGAGTACGCGCGGACCTGCTCAGGGAGACGCCAGCGTGACCACCACATCTGCGAGCCCCGCAGCCGTCGTCGTCCGCTGCGACAACCTGGTGCAGATCTACGGTGCCGAAGGTCAGACGGTCACGGCGCTGCGCGGGGTCGACCTCAAGGTCACCGAGGGTGAGACCGTCGCCCTCCTCGGCCCGTCCGGCGCCGGCAAGTCCACCTTGATGTGGCTGCTCGCCGGCCTGCTGCGCCCGACCGCCGGCCTCGTCGAGGTGTGCGGAATGAAGGTTGCCGACCTGAAGCCTGCCGAGGCGACCAGGATGCGGAGGCGTGAGGTGGGGGTCGTGATGCAGACCCCTGGCCGCAACCTGCTGCCGTACGAGACAGTTCTGGGGAACGTCCTGTTCGCGCAGGCCCCGGCTCGCAAGACCCGCGCCGGGAGCCGCCGGCAGTCGGCGGCGAGCCTGATCGAGGCCGTGGGGCTGCAGCAGCACGCGAGCCGGCCGGCGGGCCGGCTGTCCGGGGGCGAGCAGCAGCGGCTCGCGGTCGCCGTCGCACTCGCCAACGGGCCGCAGCTGCTGCTAGCCGACGAGCCAACCAGCCAGCTGGACCGCGACTCCGCAGCGCTGGTCATCACGCTTCTCCAGACGGCCAACACCGACTTCGGCACCACCGTGGTCGTGGTCACGCACGATCAGCACGTCGGCCAGGCGTTCGGCAGGACCATCACCATCCGGGACGGCAAGGTCGGCGCCGAGGGGCACGACGGCGAGGACTACCTGGTGGTAAGCCGGGACGGATCAGTACAGCTGCCGCCCGACCTGCTGGATGCGCTCCCGCCGGGCACTTTGGCCAGGGCGGTCCGGACCGAGGCTGGCGTGGAAATACGCCGCGCCGATGTGGAGCGAGGCTGACATGCTCCAGGCACTGGGGGTGGGCTACCGCGCGGCTGGCAGGCCGATTTTCGCGGGCATCAACCTGACCGTCGAGGCCGGCCACAGCGTGGCAGTCACCGGGCCGTCCGGCTCGGGGAAGACCAGCCTGCTGGCGATCCTGGCCGGGCTGACCGCGCCCACCGAGGGCACGGTGCTGATCGACGGCAGGCCGCTCACCGGGTTCGCCGGGCCAGGCCGCGGCGTTTCTGTCGTGCTGCAGGGATACGGGCTGGTCTCGCTGCTGACCGCCGCGGAGAACGTAGAGGTCGCCCTCAGGGCCGCCGGGCGGCCTGCCCGCACCGCTCGCAGCGCGGCGCTCGCGGCACTGGACGAGCTTGGCCTGCTGCCACACGCTGATCAGCTCACGCACGAGCTGTCTGGCGGGCAGCAGCAGCGGACTGCGGTCGCACGGGCGATCGCGCTGCAGCCGAGGCTGCTGATCGCCGACGAGCCGACAGCCGAGCTGGACGCGGCCGCCCGGACCCTCGCCCTGGCGCGGATGTTCGCGCTCGTCGACGAAGGCGGCACGCTGGTGCTCGCCACGCACGACCCGGAAGTCTCCGAACGCTGCGATCAGGTGCTCGACCTCTCCCTCGCAAGCGAGGGTGTCGGAGCCGGCTAACGCAGCCCGCGCCGGGCTGACGCGCCAGCGCAGCAAGCTCGGTGCAGAGGACTCGACGCAGAAGGGGAGCCATGACGAATCCCGTGCTGATGGTGGTCGACGACAACCCGGATAGCCTCAGGGTGCTCGAGGACTCGCTGCGCCGACGGTATGCGAATGACTACACAGTCATCGGTGAGGTTGCCCCTGGGCAGGCCCTCGACCGCCTGCGGGAGCTCAGGACAGCCGGCGAGGCGGCAGCCGTGGTGATGGCGGCGTCCGCGATGACGGTGACCGATGGCGCGGAATTCCTCTCGCAGATCCGCGGCATCCAGCCAGCAGCTAAGCGAGTGCTCGTGGTTCCCAGGGGCGGCCCGGCCGCGCCGAGCCTGCGCGTTCCTGTGTCGCTCGTGCAAGACCGGCAGGCAGCCGCGCCGGTTCTGCGCGCCATCGCGCACGGAATGATCGACGCGTACCTGCCAGCTCCCGCCGACTCCTCCGACGAGGGCTTTCACCGCGCAGTTAGCGAGCTGCTCGACGACTGGGCACACGAAATCGCGCCGGTCAGGCCCGCAGCGCAGCTCATCGCGCCGGAGGGGTCAGCCCGCGCCCACCAGCTGCGGGATCTGCTCGGCCGCAATGGCATCCCCCACGTCTTCCATGCAGCCGGGTCGAAGGAGGGCGTGCGACTGCTGCACGAGGCCGGGCAGGACGGCTCGGCGCTCCCGGTCCTCGTGATGTATACCGGGGAGGTACTTGCCGACCCCCTTAACGACCAGATAGCTGCTGTCTTCGGGCTGGCCAGCCTGCCCGCGGAGATGGTTGACGTGGCCATCGTCGGCGCCGGCCCGGCGGGGTTGTCCGCAGCCGTCTACACCGCGAGCGAGGGCCTGTCGACGCTGCTGCTCGAGCGCGAGACGTTCGGCGGGCAGGCCGGGAGCAGCTCACTGATCCGTAACTTCCTGGGGTTCCCGCGCGGCATCAGCGGAACCAGCCTCGCGACCAGGGCATTCGAACAGGCCTGGTCTTTCGGTGCCATCCCGTCGATGACCGGGCCGGTCACCGGGCTGGAGCGGACCGCGAGCGCCTTTGCGCTGCGCACTGCTGGCGGCCGCATCTGCCGCGCCCGCACTGTCCTCATCGCGACGGGCGTGTCCTACCGGAGGCTCGACGCTCCCGGAGCCGACAGGCTGCTCGGCGCCGGCGTCTATTACGGGGCGACCTCCTCGGAAAGCGCTGCGTTCACGGGCGAGCACGTCTTCATCGCGGGAGGCGCCAACTCCGCCGGCCAGGCCGCCGTTAACCTGGCCCGCTACGCGCGGCAGGTGACGATCGTGATCAGGGGGGAATCGCTGGCCGCGCGGATGTCGCAGTACCTCATCGACGAGATCGCCGCGTCGGCCAACATCGACGTCCGCACGACCACCGTGATCGGCGCCGCCGAGGGCACCGCCCGACTAGAGGCCCTGGCCCTGACCGACAGCAGCGCCGGGCGGACAGAGACCGTCCCGGCTTCGGCGCTGCTGGTAATGATTGGAGCGGAGCCGCGCTCCGACTGGCTCCCGGCCGAGATCGTCAGAGACGAGCACGGGTTCGTCATCACCGGGAGTGCCCTGGCCGATAGCCGGAACCCGGCTGCCTTGTCGACGCGGTCAGGTCCGCCCCGCTCACTGGAGACCAGCCTTCCAGGCGTCTTCGCCGCCGGCGACATTCGCAATGGCTCGGTCAAGCGCGTTGCCTCCGCCGTCGGTGAGGG